>DAHWFY010000062.1 GCA_027336365.1 Bacillota bacterium
GCTGTGCTAGGTCGGCGCGGTAGTATTCTTCTAGCACAGCCTCTTGAATCTTCTGTCTGGTTGCGGACGAAATCGGATGCGCAATATCCCGGAACTCCCCGTCCGGAGTTTTCTTACTCGGCATAGCCACGAACATCCCGTTGTTCCCATCAATAACCCGAATGTCATGCACGACAAACTCGCTGTCGATGGTGATTGAGGCGATGGCCTTCATGCGCCCGTCAGTATTGACCTTACGAAGACGAACATCGGTGATCTGCATCCCTTGTCACCACCCTTTACAAGCATGTCAAGCTAAAAAAGTTGTCCCTAAGGGGTCAGATCTCCCCGGCGCATAGCTTCGTCAGAGCCCAAAATGCTCTCTCATGAACGCAAAACGCTGCCCACTGGGGCTTACGCTAAGTCTAAACGCTCCCTACTGGGAACAGACCCAATGCGCATTTTGGGTTTGCTTTCTCTCACTGCTTGAACCTTACCTGACCCGTTTTCGGACACGCACGAATATAGAAACAAAATGCACGAAATACCCAGACACGCATTGAGTTTAAGAACCGTGGGACGCCAGCACCGGGCCCATGCATTCCATTCACCTGTTATCTGCCGTGCATCGGGTTTATTATTCAACACTTTTCTCTAAAGTCCTGCTACTTTCTTTTAAATATTTTATAAATTCCAGCAGAACAATCCTGACAAATACATGCCACAAGGGCATACGGCAGCCACCCACCCCATGCCCCACTGTGCACTATCCAGTAAATACAATTCTTTTGATTTACATCCCTTGCTGGTGCCGCTAACAGCGGCATGGCGGTCTATCTAGTAAATAAAGGTTCGCAGATTTACATCCCTTGCTGGTGCCGCTAACAGCGGCATGGCGGTCTATTCGTTCAATTGGGCAACCTATGCAAAATTCCTTCCACGCTAAATTTCTTTCCACGCGATGACCTCAATTTCCACCCGTGCACCTTTGGGCAGTGCTGCCACCTGAACGGTGGAGCGGGCTGGCCGATGAGTTCCAAAAAACTCCCCATACACCTGATTGACCTGTTCAAAATCCTGTAAATCGGAGAGAAAGATGGTGGTTTTGACGACATCAGTGCGATTTACACCAGCGGTCTGCAAAACCGCATCCAAATTCGCCAGCACCTGTGCGGCCTGCTCTCGGATATCTCCGGTCACCAAAGAACCATCCGGACGCAGGGGAATCTGTCCCGAGGTAAATAGCCAAGGTCCCGCGGCCACTGCCTGAGAGTACGGCCCAATGGCTGCCGGAGCTTCTTGTGTAGTCACCATTTTAATCATCTTGCATCCTTCCCTTCTGAGAGAGGTTGTTCGACTCTTTTGACGCCCTCACGCTTATGGCGATGTGATGAAAATGGGTTGTCCTTCTTCCACGGAACCCAGACGAAACAAGCTATCATAAGTGTCCACCAACTTTTGCGCAGGCACTGCAGTCGCCATAAACACCGCAGTCCCCACCACACTTGCGGAAAATTCGGCCAACAGTCCGTGAACCGCCTTCACCGTCGCTCCGGCCTTCATAAAATCATCCACAATTAATGCGCGCGCATGCAAAGGCATGGCTCGTTTAGACAAAGACATGGTCTGAATACGGCGCGTAGACCCAGATACGTAATGAACACTGATGACCGGACCATCCGTAACTCGGTGCTCTCGGCGCACCACTACCACCGGCACATGCAGATAGTGAGCGGTTGCGACCGCCAAAGGGATGCCCTTAGTCTCTACGGTCACCACCACATGGACACCCTGTTCGACAAACTCTCGCGCAAACAGGCGCCCGGCATAGTCCAAGATCTCCGGGTCCGCAAGAACATCCAGCATGTACAAAAATCCCCCGGGCAGGATGCGAGCAGGGTCTGTGAGTCGTTCTCTAACCCGATGGATAAATCCGGCTCTTTCCGACTCGGAAATCCCTGCCAGATACTTGACCCCTCCTGCAGCCCCAGGAATGGATAGCACTTGGCCAGCCTGTTTAGCTTCTAGCACTTGGCGGACCACAGCAACGTCTTCGCTCAAGGAAGATTTCGCCGCGGTCAATCCAACGGATAAGTCGGACAGTGAAAGGGGCTGGTTTGGGTGATCCAAGAGAGATTTCGTCATCCATACTAGGCGTTCTGCCCGTCGCACCTCGTCCTCACCTTTTCCCGGAAATGTCTGAAGCGACTATATCACAGCGATGTAAACCGGGACAAATACACTTCTTTGAGAAATCCTCGCAATGTATTATACATGCGCCTGGCAACCGTATGCGTGGGGGCTAGAGTAAACAGGGTGGGACCGCTGCCCGACATGTGAACTGACACCTGCAGGGTTCGCTCTAGCCTCGACCGCAACAGTTCCACCTCCGGATACAAAGAACAAGCCACGACTGCCAAGTCATTACGCAAAGCATTCTGCACCCGAGCATATTCTCCTGCCTCTAGTGCCCGCACCACCTCTTCGTTGCACGCTTCCGCAATCACGGGTTCTTTCATCGTCTGCCATGATCCATAGATCTCGGAAGTGGAAACGTACACCGCCGGATGAACCAACACCACCCATGGACGCAGAGAGTGATACACCGGGGTTAAGCGCTCCCCTCTTCCCTGGGCCACCGCACATCCTCCGACCACGCAAAAAGGGACGTCTGATCCAATCTCGACGCCCCATTGAGCCAGTTGTTCCACACGATACCCCGTCCCCCACAGACGATTGAGGCCCCGCAACACTGCTGCCGCATCCGCCGAACCCCCTGCTAGACCAGCGGCGACTGGAATTTGCTTCTGAATGTGAATATGAACTCCTCTTTTCAACCCGCTGTGGTGACGAAATACCTCTGCCGCCACCACGGCAAGGTTGCGATGATCCAAGGGAATATTCCCCACGGTGGCATCCACGGTAATGTCTTCTCCTGGGGTCTCTTCCAGGCTTACAGTATCGGCGAGATCAATGGTCTGCAAAACCATGTCCACCTCGTGATACCCATCGGATCGCTTGTTAAGAACGTTTAGTGTCAGGTTGATTTTTGCGTTGGCACGCTCAATGACCACACAATTCACCTCAACTGTGACCAAGCAACTTGTTTACAGTCTTAGCATGCGTCCATGAGCCCACCGCGTCAAGGATCCACACCCACGTTCAATCTGTCCAAGGTCAAGGGAGAACTAATGCTGACAATTGCGTTGCAGTCAAAGAAGACGACGGATGCCCCCCAAATTCTTCTACAATTTGTACCGCAGGTTGTAAACGTTCATAAAACATCACCGCAATGTCCCCTGGACCCAGCCGACCAAGGGCAAAACGCAGAGCCTCCGATTCGTCCAACAACACAGTGTACTTTTTATCCAAGGAATGGTGTCGGACTTCTTCCGCAATAAGCGTGGCCACCTCACCTGGATAACGCCCCCTCTTGTCCTGGTCTTCCTTTATGACCAGTTCGTCAAATACTTCCGCCACCGTCTGGGCCGAGGTGCGAACGACCTCATCACAACGGTCTCCCGGGACTCCTACCACACCAACAAGTCGACGGTGTGGCACCTCATGCAGCCAGTTGCCCACTTTGGCAAAACCATCGGGATTGTGACCATAGTCAATGACAGCAAAGCTGTCATTAGGCAAATGGAAAACCATGCATCGTCCCGGATTGTGTATCTCCGGTAGAAAGCGAGTGAGTCCTTCAGCCACTTGTGCGCGCGTGCATCCACTGGCCCGCAGAGCACCCGTCGCGGCTAGACAGTTCTCCACATGAAAACCAGCTTTCCCCTGAAGGGTTAGGGGAATTTCGGTAACCGGAACAATGCGCCAGGTCAACTGACCCCGTGCCTCTGTAATCCATCCGTCTGCGACGTAATAGCCACTGCCCCCCTGCTTCAGATGACGGCTGAGAATTGGATTTGTCCGACAGCGGGCAAACAGCGAGATACGGGCACGAAAACGGGGCAACAAGCGAACCAGCCGCTCATCATCGGCATTAACAACCACCGTACCGCCTTCCTCCACACACTCCCCTACCAATGATTTGATGTGCATCAAGTCTTCCAGAGAGTCCGTGCCATCCTGCCCTAAATGATCTAGAGTAATGTTGGTGAGGACCGCCACACTGGCCTTGTCATATCCCAGTCCCCCGCGAACAATTCCCCCCCGCGCAGTCTCCAAAACCGCCACCTCCACGTGTGGATCGGCCAACACCGTGCGAGCGCTGCGAGGCCCAGTGGTGTCCCCTTGGAGCACCTGTTGTCCATCAATCCATACGCCACTGGTGGTGGTCATCCCCACTCTTTTGCCTATCAGGGATAAAGCGTGACCAATCAACCGAGTGGTGGTGGTTTTACCGTTGGTGCCGGTGATTGCAATGATGGGAATGCGACCATCGTGTGAACCAAACAGGTGATTTACAATCGCATCCCCAACAGCCCTTTCTCTCCCCACAGAGGGAAACAGGTGCATTCGAATGCCAGGTGCCGCGTTGACTTCCAACACGACTGCTGCACCAGCGATGCACGACTTTGCCGGGTCTTGAATAATCATATCAATCCCACAAACATCTAAGCCAATCAGGCGGGCCACCCGCTCACCCATTACCCGGTACGAATCGTCCAATTCGTCGGTGACATCCACTGCTTGTCCTCCTGTGGACAAGTTTGCACTCTCGCGCAACCAAACGGTACGTCCCTGGGGAACAATGGATTGCAATGTTAGACCCTGCCGCCGCAGGGTATGCAAAACCACCGAATCCACCGTGATTTTGCTCAAAGGCTTCCCGTGTCCATCTCCTCGCAAGGGGTGCGCATTGATCCGTTGGATCAGTTCATCCACAGAACTGTATCCATCTCCCTGAACGAGCGCAGGAATCCTCTCTGCCGCCGCTACGAGCGTACCTCCTACTACAAAAAGACGCACATTTCTTCCGGCAACATAGCGTTCCAATAGAACTACTGAAGAAATTTCAGAAGCGGCCGCAAACGCCTCGGCAACCTCCACTTCTGAATTCAGGTTGAGTGTCACCCCTCGACCCTGATTGCCGTTGAGGGGTTTAACCACCACTGGCCCGCCTAGGTCACGAAAACCTGCCAGGGCTTGCTCCAGAGAATGAACGGCCACTCCCGCGGGAACTGGCAATCCGTGTTCCATCAGGAACGCTTTCGTCATTTCTTTGTCACATGCGATGTCTGTGGCCACGGCCGACGTCTGTTCGGTCAGAGTGGCCGCAACCAGTTTTCTGCGTACGCCATAGCCCAATTGCACCAAACTGCTGTCAGTTAAACGACGCACGGGAATGCCGCGGCGTTTAGCAGCATCCACAATTGCTTGCGTGCTCGGCCCTAACTGCCAATGTTCCAGATCATTTTTTGCTTCTAAGATAAAATTCTCTATCCGAGGGAGACCCCGACCGGTCAGCAAGGATTGCACCAGTTCCAAGGCTTGCGTAAGTAACCGGTGTTGGGGTTTAAATACCTCACATTCCATAACAATATCGTAAAGACCTTCGGGAGGACCGGCAAACATAGTCTTCCCGTAACTCACGTGAAAGCCGGCGAGGGTTGCCAGTTCAATGGCTACGTGTTCCACTACGTGTCCAAAATAGGTACCGCCATACAACCTTTCCACAAACCCTCCCGGTTGTCCTTTGGCACAGTGATGTTCTGCGAGCCCAGGCAACACCCGCAGCAAACGGTCCGAAAAGGTTGAAAAATCAGTGGTTTCCCGACGGGTTAGTTCCTCCAATTCAACCCTGGCCACCAACACGGGTCGATAGGTGAACCGATTGGGGCCGTCAATGTGGTGTACCGAAGTAATCTTCATCCCTTCAGCTCCTCATGATGCTTCGCCTTCCAGGCTTCCCAGTCGGTAATGGGTTGACGCGTATATAAGTGAAAACCATATCCCGGGGGTAAAATGTGCAATTTAACGCCACACAAGGCCAGGAACTCCTGCTCTGTCACCATCTCCAGATTGGTATACGTCATCCCACCTGCATCCACCACGCTGACCGCCCCCCTGCCAATCACACGAAAGGTTCCCTGGTCCACCACAATCGCCGTATCCTCGTCAATCCCCAACCCCAAATGGTGTGGATATTGGGCGACCGCAGACATCAAACGGCCCAGTCTCCCTCTTTGAGCGAAGTGTTGGTCCACTACTACCCCCTCAAGAAACTCCATGCCGGGTGCCATTTGCACAATGGCTAAAGTGGGGCTCTCCTCTCCATCGCCGTCGACAATCATGGTGCTCGACATCATAGAAGCACCAGCACTGGTTCCACCCAGTACCGTGCCCTTGCGCAGCGCATCATGCAAGGCCGCATCAATGCGAGTTCCTCCCAACAATTTGGTAATGCGCAGTTGATCTCCACCCGTGAAAAATACACAGGTGGCATCTCGTACCAAATCAACCGCAGTATCCTTGTTGGCCGCAGTCCTACCCGAGACATCAAAAGTGCGAACGTCGGCAACACCTAATTTCTTAAAGACCTCTACATACTCCATGCCAACTTCTATGGGTCGTTGGGTGGCCACAGTAAATACCAATACCCTGGCCTGCATCCCGCCGCCAATACGAACAAACTCCCGCAGGACTTTACAATCCCCCTGCTTGTCCTCGGCACCCCCGATAATCACCAGGGAGCCACGACTCGTTTGCACCCGAGTGCCCCTCCTCGCGGACCATGCTCACAGGCGCCATCTAACATTGCACCCGTTGCTGTCCCCTCGACAAGTTGTGTGATGATGAAACAGACAACGGGCCTAGGGTACCCCCAGACCCGTCAGATATACACACAAAGGGCTGAGGACAGAGTCCCCAGCCCGTCGTCAACCTGGATTTGTCTTGCTTTAAGAACGTGCCTGCTCCGCCAAGGCTTTCTCGGCAATTTCAATCGCGCGTTTCACCATGTTGCCTGCATCACGCGTGGTGATACCACCCCAGCCCTCGCGTTTTACGGTATCGTAGAAGCCAAGGTCTTTGGCTAACTCGTACTTGAACTCCTCCGACATCACACCGCCACGTCTTGACATCGCAAACGCCTCCTTGGTGTTGACGACAACACCCAGTATGCCCCTTGAATCAAGCCCTATACACCGCCCACATGTGCGTGTTTTTACGAAAATAATCGGCCCTGACTCTCTGGGCATTTTCATCCCTGAGGGTGGCCGTCAGGCCATGAGAGTTTCGAACAATCTCTATACACTCTCAAAAAATAAAAAGGACAGCAACGGCTGTCCCCGTGTTCTCAGTGTTCTGCCTTTTATGCCATAGCCAAAGCTTACATCATCTCGACGCACGAACGATTAGACATGCGACTCGGTCACATTGCCGTAAAATCCACTCGCACACTGTCCCCGTCTTTATACAGCATGAGTTCCACTGTTTCCGTCAAGACATCTGCATAGCTGTAAGAAACCCGTTTGAAGGAACCATCTGGTGGGTCCAACTTAACTACAAACACGGATGGATACGTTTCCTCAAGGACACCCATCCGTTCAATCGTTTTTCGGCGGCCTCCATTGGCTCTAAGCAAGACTTTTTCACCAATCAGTCCATCCAGACTTCTCTTGATATCGTGGAGCGCATTTTTCGCCAACACACACCACCTCTTTCCGTGGTCTATTTTACCACGGACAGAGAATGGATGTCAAGTTGGTGTTTAATTATATCAACCTCATAAATTCGTTGTCAATGGCTAACCTTCGCGAAGACAAGGGATCTTCATCAACAGGCTTCGTCATACACCTCAAAACGTAGATTTCGGAATTCCCAGACGATATTTTCCTCGTGACTCCAGCCCACCCACCCCGTCCGTCCCCGTGTAGGTAGAACGCACCACATCGTACACGTTGATTGTGTCATTGATGGGAGTATAAGCAATCTTTTCGGCAATAAAAACCGGGTCTAGGGCATGAATCATGATTCGCTGCGGTGAACTCGCGAAATTTGCCCCGGCGTCGAGAAGGGCCTCAAAATGAGACTGACAGGCTCCCGCGATGATGACAAGGTCGTCCATATTGCGTGCGTACTTGCGGGCATTGCGAACGGTCTCCACAAAGTGTTTGGAATTGCGATAATTGTGCAAATCGGACAGGTCCTTTCCCCTGCGAATCACGCCATCGTGGCCCGTGATGACGAGAATATCGGGGTCACATTCCTCCAACAAGTCAGTCACTGCCTCCGCCATATGAGCCTCCAAAAGATGGCGCCCTACAGCCCGGATACCGAGTTCCCGGTACGTGGTTAAACACTTGTTCAAATAAGTTCCATCTCCGTCCAGGTGTAGAACCCGCCCGGGCCGTTCAAAAAAATCCGGCGCAACCTGGAATCTCGCTTCTTTACGCAGACTCCGCTTCTCTGTGTCCAATGCGCGTCGGGACTGTACCATACGTAAGCACTCATGCTCAACACGACTTCGGTTGGCTTCGAATTCCCGGCGCATTTCATCTGTCAAGGGTTCCAGGTCCGAGTAAGGTGCATCTGCCATCAGGCGTACATCCATCCCCTTCAGAATGGCCGTTTCCGAGGCCTCATCCACCTCTACAATCACAAACAACAGGTCATTCCCATAAGACTTGCGGGTCACAAATTCCCCCGGCTTCCACACGGACATTCCCCCCTGTCGAGGCTCCATTCACCTCAACATATGTCCTGCAAAAGCGGCGGGTGACGCCTACCAGGGCCCAATTTCGCCCTTACCCCTTGGTGAAACGGTCTGCCACCTTAGATGCGCCAAAAGAGTCGGGCTTGATTTTAGCCTCGTAACCGCTTTGCGTGATCCAAGCCACGATTTCTCGCACCAACGGCTTGGTAGCACCGTTCTTACCGATGTCTAAGTGCACCTCCACATGCCAATCCTTACCATGTCCTTTTAACTGTTCTGATAATAACGAGCCAATCTCCAACGAATAGGCAGCCTCGGTGAACATGCGCTGACGCAGGGAGTAAATGTGTTGCTGCTGCTCTCGATGTACGTAGTAGCGTCCTCCCTTGCCGATGTGATGCATTATCACCGCTGTGACAAAAGTTACGGAGCGGCTGGCCGGTTTTGGTTGAGAATCACTTCCAACAATCAGACTGAAGCGGTCCTGCGAATTTGCCGTCACCTGCGCCACTAGGTCCGCCGCCAATTCTTCCAGAGTGATGACCCCAAGGGTAGGGCTAAAGAAGGTCCTAGGCATTGCCTCATGCCTCCTTCCCAATCTTCTTGAGTATATGCCACAATCCGGGCAACGCAAAGGATGGGAACAGAACCCTAGTCCCTGGTGGCTCGCTGTGGTTCCCAAGCATTTGCAAGTACAGCAAACTCCTCTAAACTCAGGGTCTCCCCGCGACGCTGAGATTGAATGCAGGCAGTGGCCAGGGCCTTGGCAGCGTCCTCTTTCTTCACACCCATTCCAACCGCTAAGGAGTTCAACAAAGTCTTACGACGAGTAGCAAAAGCAGCTCGCACCACAGCAAATAGCACCTGTTCATCTTTCACGGATACTGGTGGAGTCGGATAAGGACGCAAGCGAACCACGGTGGATTCCACATTCGGTGCAGGGGTAAAAGACCCTCGGCTTACTTGCAGGACTTTTTCCACTCGTGCCCGGTATTGAACCGCCACCGTCAAGGCCCCGTATTCCTTGCCACCAGGGGGGGCAGTCAGGCGGTCTGCCACTTCCTTTTGCACCATGACCACCGCAGTGTGAAAAGGAACCCCAGAATCCAGCAAGTGAAACAGGATGGGAGTCGTTACATAGTACGGTAAATTTGCGACGATAGCCACTCCAGTACAGTCGGAAAAGGTCCTCCACATCCCCGCCAAATCTTCCTCCAGAACATCGCCAAAGTGGACCTGTACGTTGCTGACACCAGCCAGAACCTCCTGAAGTACTGGTTGAAGGGACCCATCCTTTTCCACAGCAAGCACTTTTTTTGCCCTCTGGGCAAGCCGTCGGGTGACCGTCCCTGCTCCCGGTCCAATCTCGAAGACTCCATCCGTGGCGATGAGACCCGCCGCCGCGACGATGGCATCCAACACCCCAGAATTTATCAAGAAATTTTGCCCGAGTTTCTTTTTAAAATGAAAATCGTGACGATGGAGTACCTGCTGCAACTGTCTTGGTTGCTGCAAATCCACTCCCATTACTCCGTCCATTACTCCGTCCATTACTCCGTCCGTTACTCCGTCCGTTCCTCCCACTGTCGGTCAACCTCCGCCACAACGGCCGCCAATTCCTGCCGCGTCACCCCAAGGGCATTCAACTTGTGCAAAAAGGCCTTACCGTTGCCTTGTCCAATCCCCAATCGCTCCCCTATGACCTGCCTGCGTATCGCCGCTGCGGGTGCCCCCGCCAATCCATACCGAGTCAGGTCCAGCAGTGTGAACTCTTCCGTTTGCCATGGAACATTCTGCCCATTTTCCTTGTCGCGGTCGTCATCGCCTCGCTGTGGACGAGCCTCCGACAGAGCCTGCCAGACTGCCCCAGGTGCAGCGTATTCCACTCCTACACGCCCGTCACCGGAGGCTGCAGCCCGAGGGATGAAAGCCTGACGACAGGTGGGCACAGACTGACTGACACGCCGACGAATCCGCTCTCCCGGCCCGTCTGGATCTGTCAAAACAATAATCCCACGTCTGCTTGCAGCCCGCTGTAAAGCGGTCAAAAAGGTGTGAGCAACCCGGTCTCCACCAGTAACCCACACCTCTGCATCCACAGCCTCCAGGACACGTTGCTTGTCGTGAATTCCCTCAACCACGATTATTTCAGGGATTCTTGGTCGCTTCATCCTTCCTCTTCCTCTCTGCTGAGACGGGGAAACAAGCGGTGTGCGTTGCGAGTGGTCACAGTAGCCGTATGGTCCAGGGTCCACCCCCGCACTTCTGCCAATACCTCGGCGACGCGATTCACCTGACGAGGTTCGTTTCGCCGCCCGCGAAAAGGGTGGGGAGACAGATAAGGCGAGTCGGTTTCTACCACCAGTCGGTCCGCCGCCACTAAAGCCGCTGCCTGACGCACATTGTGCGCATTTTTGAAGGTTAAAGGACCTCCGTACGAGATAAAAAAACCTGCTTGAATGGCCTGTATTGCCGTTTCAATACTGCCTGTAAAGCAGTGCAAGACGCCCGTAACGCCCGTTCCAATCTCGCCAATACAACGCAAGGTATCTTGGGTTGCATCCCGATTGTGAACAATAACTGGCAATCCGAGTTCTTTACCCCAGGTCAACTGGCGCAAAAACACCTCCTGTTGCATCTCATGAGAGACCCCCTCCCAGTAATAGTCGAGTCCCACCTCGCCAATGGCCACTACCTTCGGGTGCCGCAACAACTCATACACCGCATCCCACTCGGCATCGGAGAGGTTCTGCAGGGACTCGGGATGAATGCCAACCGCCGCGTACACTCCGTCTAATCGGTCTGCAATCTCCACTGCCCGAGCAGAAGAGGCCGCATCCACTCCGGGGATGACCATTTGCGTCACTCCCACAGCTTGAGCCTGTTCCCACACTTGCACCCAGTCCTGTTCAAACTGAGTGTCGTTTAAGTGACAATGGGTATCCACCAGCAAAACCCCTCCTCCCCCCTCCACATCCCGTATGAATCCACCAGCAATGAGCTATAACCCTGCCTATCCAGTAAATACAATAACGTGGATTTGCATCCCCTGTTGGTGCCGCTATCAGCGGCATGACGGTCTATCCCAGTAAATACAGTTGCGTGGATTTACATCTTTTGCTGGTGCCGCTACTTCACCACTGCGCCGTTGGGCACCTCCTCAGATACCGTCACCACTTTCAACATACCCTCCTGCGAAGCCGCCAAAATCATTCCGTTAGAGTCCACACCGCGTAGGCGCACTGGTTTCAAGTTGGTGACCACCACCACCTTTTGTCCAACCAGGGACTCCGGGGTATAGTACTGGGCAATTCCGGAAACCACTTGACGCACCTCTGTCCCCAAGTCAATTTTCAGTTTTAATAGCTTGTCGGTCTTCTCCACTTTTTCTGCAGAGCGGACTTGTCCAACACGCAATTCCACTTGACCGAACACGTCAATCCCGATTTGATCTTTATTTTCAATATTTTCCACAGCTTGTCCACCCTCGCTTCCGTTCCCTTTGTGTTTCTCCGCTTCCCCCACAGACGCCGTTTGGGCCCCTGCAGTATCCTTGTGCGAATGGCCCCATCTTCCAGCCTCTCCGACTTGCTCCTTACCCTTCATGTCTTGCCTGTTTGCCCCCAAAGTAGCCAACGTTTCCAACTCAACAGCCATGTCCAAACGCGGGAAAAGGGGCATACCCGTGGCAACTTGGCCCCCTGGATGCAAGGCGCGAAAATCTCCAAGACTCGCCCAGGTTTGCTCGACCAAGGAAAAACCAAACTGTTTGCCAATGGAAGCCGCCGCCCTGGGCATGAAGGGAGCCACCAGAACGGACGCCACACGAATACTGGCGGCCATCACGTACAACACTGTCTCCAAACGCTCCTGGTTTCCTGCTTTTGCCAGTGCCCAAGGAGCGGTCTCATCAATGTACTTGTTGACCTGCCGCACCAGCTTCCATATATTTACCAGAGCTAAAGAAAACTGCATTTCATCCATATGCTGTTCGACGTTCTGTACAGTTAGCACAGCCAACTCGGCCAATTCCTCATCCGCAACCTCGAAATCTCCTGGATTCGCCACAATCCCCTGATTAAAGCGGTTGATCATGGCTGCACTGCGGTGAATTAAATTGCCAAAGTCGTTGGCAAGGTCATAGTTCAATCTCTCCACCAAGCCTTCGGACGTAAAGACCCCATCCTGACCAAAGGGTACCTCCCGCAAGAGAAAGTAGCGTACCGCATCACTGCCATACCGCTCGACGAGCAAAAAAGGATCAATGACATTCCCCTTCGACTTGCTCATCTTTCCGTCCTTCATTAAGAACCAACCGTGACCAAATACCTTCTTTGGCAGGGGAAGACCCAGCGCCATCAAAATAATGGGCCAATAAATCGTGTGAAACCGGACAATTTCCTTCCCCACCAAATGAACGTCCGCTGGCCAATAACGTGCAAATTTGGCTTCCAACTGAGGATTTCCCGAATCGTAGCCGATGGCCGTGATATAGTTGGTGAGAGCATCCAGCCAGACGTACACCACATGCTCTGGACTCCGGGGAACATGAATACCCCAATCAAAGGAAGTTCTGGATACACACAGGTCCAGCAATCCCGGCTTGATAAAGTTGTTGATCATCTCATTTTTGCGCGATTCGGGTTGAATGAATTCTGGATGTTCCTCATAGTAAGCCAGCAGTCGATCTACATACTTGCTCATGCGGAAGAAATAGCTGTCTTCCTTTACATACTGCACGTCGCGACCGCACTCTGGGCACTTACCGTCTCTCAATTCCCGTTCAGTCCAGAAGGACTCACAAGGGGTACAGTACCACCCCTCGTAGTCGCCTAGGTAAATGTCCCCTTGGTCCACGAGACGCTCAAAAATTTTCGCCACCACTTGGGTGTGTCGTTCCTCAGTGGTGCGAATGAAATCATCATAGGAAATATCCAATTGTCGCCACAGATTTTGAATCCACTCGATGATCTCGTCCAGAAACACCAAAGGCTCTTTCCCCGCCTCACGAGCCCTGTTTTGGATCTTTTGACCGTGCTCGTCCGTGCCTGTCAAAAACATCACATCATAACCACGCAACCGCTTATAACGAGCCATTGCATCTGCAGCCACCGTTGTGTAGGCATGACCGATGTGCAGTTTATCATTCGGGTAATAAATGGGTGTGGTGATGTAAAACGTCGATTTATCCATATAAGTCCCTCCTTGCCAGAGAGTGTAGGAACATCACTGTGAAAACTCCTGCCGACTCAGACCCTTTCAGTTCAGGTGAATGTAGAGACGGGACAGACCCCATAAAACAACTCCACGAAATAATTTAGATCAAAAAAACTCCCCCCACGCTTGGGGCGAGTTGTGCCAACCCGCGTCGGTTTCCTTCACATGCCTTCTCTAATGAGCAAAACTTTAGCAACAAGTCTGTGCAATGTCAATTCCGATGATGTTTCTCCAGAAGGTAGAATATTCCCCAAAAAAATCTTTGTCAAACCTACTTGAAAAAATGTGCTCATCATGTATATTAAAGTCAATTCAATAATTTGTTTGTGTTGATAGAGAATCCCTCAGGCCCCAGGTTCCGATGCTTCCTTCCCGATGGGATTCAGGCTCCTCAACCGGGCGGCCCAAAGAGGACACACACAAACACAGATCTATATTAAGGGGTGCTGTACAGTGAAATCTACAGGGATTGTTCGTAAGGTGGATGAGTTGGGTCGTGTTGTCATTCCGATTGAGTTACGCCGCACATTGACCATTGGTGAAAAAGACGCACTTGAGATCTATGTGGATGGGGATCGTATCATCCTCAAGAAGTATGAACCTGCCTGCATCTTCTGCGGACAAGCGGATGAAATCATCCACTTCAAGGGCAAAAACATCTGCCCTCACTGCATTGAGGAAATGACTGCCGCTTCCACACTCGCCTAATAGAGGTTGTCCAAAAGGGGTCAGAACTCCCGGCGCCTTGCCTCGTCAGCGCCCAGAATGCTCCCTTACGTACTCCAAACGTACGCTTGGTGAGCATTTTGGGCATGTTTCCTCTCGACTACACCTTCGACTACACCTCGCGGCGAGGTATGCTTCCAAACGTACGCCCGTTGCGCCCACTCCTGCACCTTAACGCTCTCGCGACGGTTTGTTGTCCTCCATGTTCCGGTCCTGCAGCGATGACTGATACAGGTCTTTGCGTCGAATCTGAAGTTCCGCAGCGACATGCCGTACGGCTTGGCCATGAGGCATCCCTTCTGTCACAGCCTCCCTCACTTTGCGCAAACCTTCTGCCATCTGTTCCTCGTTTGCAGTCAATGGTCCTTTTGCCTCTTTTCGCA
This sequence comes from Bacillota bacterium, assembly GCA_027336365.1. GTDB lineage: Bacteria > Bacillota > Bacilli > Alicyclobacillales > Alicyclobacillaceae > QXHL01. The sequence continues at coordinate 14,917 of DAHWFY010000062.1, forward strand.
CCCCTGACTCCGGCATCCCCCCAGCATCTGCCCATGGACCAAGAATCAAAACATACTCTCCACGGGGAGGGATCTCCGCCATCAACTCCAGCAGTTCCGTCACACTGCCATAAATAAACTGCTCATTGAGCTTCGTTATTTCTTTGGCCAAGCAAGCAGAACGCATGGGCCACACCGTGGCGATTTCGCGCAAACAACGAATCAGACGATGCGGAGACTCGTAAATAATCAAGACCCCCGGGAAACTGCCATAAGAGATCAAGGTCTCCCTCAGACGCCTTGCCTCCCTGGGCAGGAAACCCAAAAAGGCAAACGGATGTCCTGCAAATCCGCTGGCTACCAGAGCGGACAAGGCCGCATTAGGACCTGGGATTGGAATCACCGGAACACCCAAGGATAGAGCCTGCTGGACCGCATCCTCGCCCGGATCAGAAATGAGGGGAATCCCCGCATCGCTAACCAGAGCAACCCTCTTCCCCTCATGCCACCATCCTTGAAGTTTTTCCCGCTTGGACTCGTCGTTGTGCTCATGATAACTGACTAATACAGGCGGGTGAATGTCATAACGACTAAGCAGTTTTCTTGTCTGTCGGGTATCCTCTGCCAAAACTACATCTGCCTGCCGCAAGGTATCCAGCAGTCGCATGCTCACATCCTGCAGGTTGCCGATGGGTGTTGCACAGATCCACAGGCAAGGACCATCCTGAGCAAAACTGCGGGAGATGCGCAATGACTTCACCTGCCTGACCGAGTTGTTTGCTGCATGATCAAGAAGAGCCCTTGGACATTCCAAACCATTCATCTGTTCCATAAAATGCACTTGAAACGCACTTGCGTGGATTTACATTCCTTGCTGATGTCACTAACAGCGACATGTGGATCTAACATGTGGATCTATTTTTGTAAAAAAGCTAAACAAAACAGGCACTCACCTTCAGTCCGCAGACTGCCATATTTGACATTGCAAATATGAAATCCCTCATGGTAAATGCGCCACAGATTTTCTCGG
>DAHWFY010000063.1 GCA_027336365.1 Bacillota bacterium
GCCACACCCTGCTCATCGGCAGCCTCAATGCTGTCCTTATCCTTGATGGACCCCCCCGGCTGAATGACAGCGCGAATGCCCGCCGCCGCTGCGACATCTAGAGTGTCTCGCATGGGGAAAAAGGCATCGGATGCCAATACGCTGGACTGAGCCTTTATTCCTGCCTGAGCAATGGCAATCTGAGCTGCACCGACGCGGTTCATCTGTCCCGCACCAATACCAGTGGTCCCTTCGGATGTGGCCAAGACAATCGCATTGGATTTCACGGACTTGACGATTCGCCAAGCAAATCCCAGCGCCCGCCATTCCCAGTCCTTGGGTGAACGCTTCGTAACCACCTGCCACTCTCTAGAATTCGGAGCTTTATCATCCACTTCCTGTACCAACAACCCTCCTGCCACCCGTCGGAAGGTCAAATCCCCAGGCCGCCACAAGGGCTGACCGAAATCCACGGTGAGCAGGCGCACATTCTTTTTCCGGACAAACCGCTCTCTGGCCTCTTTACTAAAGCCAGGAGCAATCACAATCTCCAAGAACATCTGGCTCAACCGTTCTGCCAAAGCCCCCTCCACGGTTTGATTGCAGGCTATGATGCCCCCGAAAATAGAAACCGGATCGGACTCATACGCCCTAGCAAACGCCTCATCCAGGGTGGCCCCAAGTCCCACACCGCAAGGGTTCATGTGTTTGACAGCCACCACGGCAGATTTCTTCAGGTCATCCAGATCTCGCAAAATGCGCAGAGCGGCATCGGCGTCCTGTATGTTGTTATAAGACAGCTCCTTACCTTGCAATTGTGCAGCAGCGGCCAGGGTGGCCGGAGAAGCACCGGGTTCTATGTAGAAATGAGCCTTCTGGTGCGGATTTTCTCCATAGCGTAGTCCCTGCTTGTGCACGACGGTCAGTTGAAACACCTTGGGCCAATTCACCGCATCTCCTACAATCGCTGTATCCTCTTCAGTAGCTGTATTTTTTTCAGTATCCGCCTTCCCTACAGCAATCGCACCCACTACATTCACCGCATCTCTTGTACCCACCGTATCCTGCTCTGGTGTGAAGGCGTCCTGAACTCGCGCCTGCAGATACGCCGCAATGGCCTCGTCATACGCCTGCGTGCGGGCAAACACCTTCGCTGCCAGACCCCTGCGCTGCGCTGGGGAAATTTCCCGTTCAGTCAGCAGGGCTACCGCCAGCCACTCGTAATCCGCAGGGTCCACCACGGGCAGACAGTAGCGATGATTTTTAGCTGCCGCTCGCAACAGTGTGGGTCCACCAATATCAATCATCTCCACAGCCTCTTCAAAGTCTGTATCCGGCTGTGCCACCGTTTGTTCGAACGGATACAAATTGACCACCACCAGATCAATGGCCTCGATGCCATGACTAGCCATGGCCGCCACATGATTCGGGTTGTCCCGCACTCCCAGCACACCGCCGTGAATTTTCGGATGCAGAGTCTTCACTCGCCCATCCAGCATTTCCGGAAAACCCGTGTAATCCTCCACTTCCGTCACCGGGACACCCGCATTGCGCAACTCCTTAGCCGTACCGCCGGTGGACAGAATTCCGTATCCCGCCTGCTCTACGGCGCGACAAAAAGGGACAATCCCCTGTTTATTGTACACACTGACCAAGGCCCACTTGCCCACTTCCCTCACTCCGTTTCTTTGAAAGAAGTTTTTACAGCACGAATTGCTTGTTCAATCACCCGTGGGTACAACCGATGCTCCACTTTGTGAATGTGCGAAAGCAGTTCAAAATCGGATATCCCAGGTGCAATCGGCACCGCTTCCTGTGCAAGGATAGGGCCAGTGTCGATGCCCTCATCTACCAAGTGCACCGTCACCCCCGTGACACTGGCACCCGCCGCTAGAGCGTCGGCCACGGCATGGCGACCGGGATAAGCCGGGAGCAGGGAGGGATGAATGTTCATAATTCGATTGGGATAAGCCGCCAACAATACAGGACCGATGATACGCATGTAGCCCGCCAAGATCAGCCAACTTACTTGATGGTGACGCAAAACTGTCAAAATTTCTTGTTCAAAGGCTGCCTTGTCTGGAAAACTTCGGGGATCCGCGACAAACACGGCCACTCCAGCCTGCTCTGCCCGCTCTAGCGCTCGGCACCCCGGTTTATCGGAGACTACCAAGACAATCTCGCCCGGCCAGTCAGGGTGTGTTTGTTGATAGTCCAAAAGGGCCTGTAAATTCGTGCCCTCGCCTGAGGCAAACACTGCCAACTGCACTTTTGACACCCACTGTACCCGGTCTGCGGTCGACGCTGTACCCCTCTCCACCAACTCGCCAATCACGTAGGCTGACTGGCCCACCTCAGTCAACAAATCAAGGGCTTTCGTCACCTCGGTCGGATGCACAACCAAGGTGTACCCCACTCCCATGTTCCAAATGCGGGCCGCTTCTGCAAAAGTCATCCCGCCTTGCTGCTGCAGCCAAGAAAACACCGTATCCAGTGGCCAACTACCCGCGTACAGACGGGCAACCAGGTGTGAAGGCAGCACCCGCGGCAAATTTTCCACCAGACCGCCCCCTGTGATGTGAGCCATGGCCTTTATTTTCACCTGGTTTGCCAACAGATGGTGCACAGCGGCAACATAAATTTGAGTGGGCCGCAGTAACTCTTCCGCCACGCTGCCATGCCACCCGGGCAAGTGGTCCTGCCAACTCACTCCGGCCTGTGCAACCAATTTCCGCACCAGGGTAAAACCGTTGCTGTGCAGACCGTTGCTGGCCAAACCCAGCACCACATCCCCAGCCGCCGCACCCCTGCCGTCGATGCGATCTGTTCGTTGCACCACACCCACCGCCGTGCCGGCCAGATCGTATTCACCAGGATGGTATAAATCGGCCAGTTCCGCCGTTTCCCCGCCAATCAGGGCACACCCGGCCTGTTCACAGCCATCCGCCACACCGGCCACCACCTCGGCGGCCAAGTCCACATCCAGGGACTGCATCGCTAGATAGTCGAGAAAAAACAGGGGTTCTGCGCCACAGGTGAGGATGTCGTTGACACACATGGCCACACAGTCCACACCCACACCACGATGCTGACCTGCCGCCAAGGCAACTTTGAGCTTCGTCCCCACTCCATCGGTGCCGGAGACCAGAACCGGTTCAGAGTATTTCTGCACGTTGAGCAGAAAACCGCCGGAAAATCCACCGATACCATCCAACACCTCGGGCCGCTGTGTCTTCTCGGACAACGCGGCATAGCGCGCAGCGGCGCGATTGCCAGCGTCAATGTCCACTCCGGCACGCCGATAAGGGTCTTTCCCGCCCTTCACATCTTCATCCCTGAAGTTCGTACCCTCACCCCCCACGTTCACACCTGCACCCCCTGAATGCCCATTTCGTCCACCAGTTTCCCCACCTCGTACACCTCCGTGGGGTAATCACCGGTAAAGCATGCATTACAAAATGGATACTCACTGTCCTCCGTCAACCCAAATCCCTGCATCAATTCCGACACCGTGAGAAAGGCCAAAGAGTCGGCGCCGATTTCCTCGCACATCTCTGCCACGGTGTGCTCGGCCGCAATCAACTGTCCCTTTGCCGAAGTGTCAATTCCGTAGTGACAGGGATGACGATAGGGTGGACTGGAGATGCGAACATGCACCTCTGTTGCCCCCGCCTCCCGCAACAGAGACACAATGCGACGACTGGTGGTGCCACGCACAATGGAGTCGTCAATCAGCACCACCCGCTTTCCCTCCACCACGGTCCGCACGGCATTCAGCTTCATTCTGACACCTGCGTCTCGCAACTCCGAGGAGGGTTGAATGAAGGTCCGGGCGATGTACTTGTTTTTGATGAGGCCCATCTCCAAGGGCACGCCGCTGTACTCGGCAAACCCACTGGCAGCCGAACTGCTGGAGTCGGGTACGCCCACCACGATGTCTCCTGTGGCTGGATGAGCTGCAGCCAGAATCCGGCCCAGTTGTTTGCGCACCGAGTGAACGTTCCAGCCATCAATGTCACTGTCTGGACGAGCGAAATAGATGTGCTCAAAGGTGCACATGGCCCGTTTCGTGCGGTTGACCGCGGGAAAACTGCGCAATCCCTGACCATCCACCACCACCACCTCGCCTGGCTCCACATTGCGCAAGAAGCGGGCACCGATGGTTTCGAAAGCGCAAGACTCAGAGGCAAACAAATAGGAATCTCCCAGTTGACCCAGAGCCAAGGGACGTAGTCCGAAAGGATCGCGCACGGCAATCAATTGTTCATCGGCAAGAAACAACAGAGCATATCCGCCCTTAATCATGCGCAGGCTGTCTTGGATATTCTCCAGCAAGCTCGGATACCCTGCCCTAGCCAACAGATGAGCCACCACTTCTGTGTCACTGCTGGACTGAAACAGACTGCCCTGACGCTCCAACAAGACGCGTAAGGCGTGGGCATTGACCAAATTTCCATTATGAGCCATGGCGAGATGTCCGGTGTGAGTGGTGAAGGGAATGGGCTGAGCATTTTGCACCGTGTTGGAACCGGCCGTGGAATAGCGGACATGCCCAATGGCCCCGTTACCCAGTAGCTCCTTCAAGGTCTCCGCCGAGAACACATCGGTCAATAACCCCAGTCCCCGGTGGTTGTACATCTGCCTGCCGTCCACGCTGGCGATGCCTGCCGCTTCCTGACCCCGATGTTGCAAGGCCATCAGGGCGTAATAAGTCACCTCGGCGGCCCGCTCGTGGTTCCAAATGCCAAACACTCCGCATTCTTCCTTGGGTCCACTCACGACCTCACCCCCTGGTTTTTCCCCGTTTTCAGGTCTCGTCGTCCATCCTCGTCCGAGACTCTCAACAAGTCTTGCCGTTCTCCCCTGTCCGACTGCCTCACGGGAAATTCTGCTGGCAGAGGTCCGTCAACGGTTGCCATGGCCTTGGGCAGAGCCTCTCGGTAGACCTGCTGCAACTGCGCCACTGGCAGATGCCACCAGACCTCTGCGGGGTCTCCCATCGTCATGTCGGGAGTTCCAGTCTCGCCCAGCACAATCATAGGAACGTCAGCCGCCACCGCCAACTGCTCCACAACCTCCAGGTCCTCCCTGGACACCTGGGCTACCACCCGGCTCTGGCCCTCAGAATACAGCCAACCCAAGGGCGAGGATACAGGCTCCGAGAGAGCAACCGTCAGCCCGACGCCGCCGGCAATGCACATTTCTGCCAGAGTCACTGCCAAACCACCCTCACTGACGTCGTGAACGGCCTGCACCAAGCGACGGTCCACCAACGCTCGCACCAACGACTGCACGGACGCCTCCATTTCGAGGCGAAGTGCCGGAGCGTCTCCCCATGGGAAACCAACCGCCTCATTGGCCAGCAAAGACCCGCGCAGAGAGGTGTCCTGTGGCCCGAAAACCACCACCACCGCCCCCTGACAGGTGAACGCTCCGCCAACAACTTTGTCCAGAGAATCCACCACGCCCACCATACCCACCACCGGGGTGGGCAGGATATCTTGCCCATAGCTCTGATTGTAAAAGCTAACATTGCCACTGACCACCGGAGTGTTCAATATCTGGCAAGCCTCGGTCATGCCAGCCGTCGCCTCGGCGAACTGGTACATCACCCCTGGGTTTTCCGGATTCCCAAAGTTCAGGCAATCGGTCAACGCCAAGGGCTTGGCCCCAACGCAACTCAGATTGCGGGCCGCTTCCGCCACCGCAATCGCCCCGCCTCGTCTGGGATTGAGAGCCACATAGCGCCCATTGCCATCAGTACACAGGGCAACCCCTTTGCGACTGCCAGATACTTTGACCACTGCCGCATCCCCACCAGGCCCCACCAAGGTAGAGGCTCGTACCGTCGTATCATACTGGCGAAAAACCCAACTCTTATCTGCAATAGATGGATCTGCCAAGAGACGCAGCAACCACTGTTCCGGGCTGGCAAGCGTCAGGGCACGCTGCTCCACCGCCGCCTCAGATTCAGGAACTCCCTCGGATGATTCGGCGGGAAACTGGGCGTTTTCCGCCTGTGCGGTTTGCGGTAGCCATAAGGGTGGAGAAGCCTGAACCGGACGGTTGTACACTGGTGCTTCGTCCACCAATAGACGGACAGGCATCTCTCCCACCTTGGTGTCATGAAACCACAGTCGCAACTGTCCATCATTGGTCACGCGCCCAATCTCGGCAATCTCCAGTCCCCACTTGTGCAACGTGGTGAGGGCCAAGTCCTCCTTGCCCCGCTCCAGTACCACCAGCATTCGTTCCTGAGACTCGGAAAGCATCATCTCATAAGGAGTCATGTGCGTTTCCCGCACGGGCACCCTGTCTAAAAACATTTCTATGCCGCCACCCGCTCGACTGGCCATTTCCGCAGCCGAGGAGGTGAGGCCAGCGGCACCCATGTCTTGAATTCCCACCACCGCTCCCGTGGCAATTAACTCCAGGGAAGCCTCCATCAGCAACTTGCCAAGAAACGGATCTCCCACCTGAACCGCCGACCGCTCCTTGGCATGTGGGTCTTCCGCAGAGGCGAAAGTGGCCCCGTGAATACCGTCCCTGCCTGTTCTGGCACCAATGACAAACACCGGATTGCCCACTCCAGATGCCTGTCCCTTAACGATTCCTGCGGCAGGCAAAACTCCCACGCACATGGCATTGACCAAAGGATTCGCAGTATACGCAGAATGAAATACCGCCTCGCCGCCCACGGTGGGAATGCCCACACAGTTGCCGTAACCACCAATACCCGCCACCACGTTGGCAAACAGATATCGGGTATGTGGTTCACTGAGAGGACCGAAGCGCAGGCTGTCCAAAAAGGCAATCGGTCGCGCTCCCATGGTGAAAATATCTCTGAGAATGCCCCCCACGCCAGTGGCCGCACCCTGATAAGGCTCAATGGCCGATGGATGATTGTGACTTTCCATCTTAAAGGCCACCGCCGTCCCATCTCCCAAATCCACAATCCCCGCATTCTCACCAGGTCCCTGCAGTACTTGGGGTCCCGTAGTGGGAAAGTGTTTCAGGTACGGCTTAGAACTCTTGTAGCTACAGTGTTCTGACCACAGCACCCCAAAAATACCAGCTTCCACGTAATTGGGCAGACGGCCCAACTCCGCCGCCACCCGCTGGTACTCCGCATCCGTCAGCCCCAGTTGCCGATACAACTTGTCCTGTGCAATGTCCTGAGGGGTGGGGTCACCTGGAACGGTCACTGGAGGAGATGACTGACCTGGCGCAGGGGCCCATTGCCCATCCTCTTTTCGCGTCTCAGTTGCCATGACTCTGCCCCACCTCCACCGTCTGAGTTCTGTCGCCCAAAGAAGCAACCTTTTCGTCGCCCTTCCTCGTCACAGGCTGAGACTCCACAAACCGCTTCATAGACAAAAACACCCGTCTGCCATCACTGGACCCCATCCAGTCTGCCACCGCCCGCTCCGGATGGGGCATCAACCCAAAAACGTTGCCCGCTTCATTGAGCACCCCGGCAATGTTCCGCAAGGAACCGTTGGGATTGCGTAAATAACGCACTCCCACCCGATTGCTGGCGACCAATTGGTCCAAGGTTTGCTCGTCGGCATAGTAACGCCCCTCACCGTGAGCAATGGGCACCTGAATCACCTCGCCAATCTTGTAATCGGCCAGAAACGGAGAGGCGTTGCTCATCACCTCCAGGGGTGTCATTTCACAGCGAAACTGTAAGTGGTCATTGCGCAACAAGGCCCCCGGCAACAAGCCCGCCTCTGTGAGTACCTGAAACCCGTTGCAGATGCCAAGCACCAATTTGCCTGCAGTTGCCATTTCCTGAACACCGGCCAATACTGGTGAAAAGCGAGCTATCGCTCCCGAGCGCAGGTAGTCTCCATAGGAAAAACCCCCTGGCAGGATAACCGCGTCATAGCCGGACAAGTCCCGCTGGGTATACCAGACCTTGTCCACCGAGTCACCCGTGACCTGAGTGACAGCCAGAACCGCGTCCTCGTCACAGTTGGAGCCTGGGAAAACCACCACAGCCCATTTCATGTTCGGTTCTGCCTCCCCTGTGCAATTTCGGCAAGTTGTCCCACAGGGTCAACCTCGTCCCCGTTTTTCTCAATTTCCAAGGTGAAACTGAAGGTTTCCATCACCGGATTGCACAAGACCGTTTCGCACATCTGCCTTACCTGCGCCGTTGCAGACTGTTCATCTGCGGCTTCCAAGTGCACCTCCATGGACTTCCCCATGCGCACCCGGCGAACCCCTCCATGACCCAGGCTGTGTAAAGCCTGCTCCACCGCGTGGCCTTGAGGATCAAACACGCTGGCCTTCAACTGCACCTGAACCTTGGCGACATAGTTCGACATCAGTCCGTCACCTCCACCCGCCGCAAGATTTCTGCGTAAGCCTCCTCCACCCCACCGAGGTCCCGGCGAAAGCGGTCTTTGTCCAACTTTTCCCCACTTGCAGCGTCCCAGAAGCGACAGGTGTCCGGAGAAATTTCATCACCCAGACGCACATTGCCCGAACTGTCACGACCGAACTCCAGTTTATAGTCAACCAGCACCACTCCCCGTTGCGCGAAAAAGTCTGTCAATAACTCGCCAATGCGCAGTGCCAGGGTCTGCAACGTCGCCACCTCGGCTCTGCTGGCCCATCCCAAGGCAGTTACATGGCTTTCCGTCACCAGTGGATCTCCTAAAGCATCATTTTTATAATAAAATTCCACCACAGGGTAAGGCAGGACCTGTCCTTCCGGCAAACCCAGACGTTTGGCCATGCTGCCCGCCACCCGGTTACGGACCACGACCTCCACCGGAATGATGGTCAAAGCTCGCACGAGGGTCTCCCGATCTGACAGAGCCTCCAAATAATGGGTTGGAATCCCCTTATCTTCTAAATAACGGAATAAGATGCCGCTGATCCGGTTATTGACCACTCCCTTTCCTATAATTGTTCCCTTTTTCTCACCATTAAAGGCGGTGGCGTCATCCTTATAAGTCACCACATAGGTATCCGGTTGCGGACCTTGATACACCTTCTTGGCCTTTCCCTCGTAAATCAGCCGCCCTTTATCCACATCCTGAACTCCGGCATCCATTGCCTCTGTCATCTCGTTTCACTCCTCTGTTGAAATTTGTTCAACTGTCTCCGCACTACCACATGTCCTGAATAACTCTACAACCCCAAGCGAGCAAAGATGTCGTCTACGTGACGCAGATGAAACTCTGGCTCAAAACAGGCAGCCAGTTCCCCCTGAGTGAGGTGATCCCGCACCAAAGGCTGGTTACCGACGGTGTCCAGGAACGGTCGTGCCTGATCCCAGGATTCCATAGCGGCCGCCTGTACCGCATCGTATGCCTGTTCCCGGGCCAGCCCCTTGCCAATTAAGGCGGTCAACACCCGCTGGCTGTTGTACAACCCGAAGGTGCGCTCCATGTTCCGGCGCATGTTTTCTGGGTACACCCGCAAGTCGCGGATGATACCCACCATGCGGTGCAGCATGTAGTCCAACAAGATGGTGGCATCGGGCAGCACAATTCGCTCCACCGAGGAGTGACTGATATCCCGCTCATGCCATAACACGACATCCTCCAAAGCAGGCACCGTGTAGCCGCGCAACACACGGGCGAGCCCGCTTATTTGTTCACAGGACACGGGATTGCGCTTGTGGGGCATGGCGGAGGACCCTTTTTGACCGGCATAAAACGGCTCCTCCAGTTCCCTGATTTCCGACTTCTGTAAAGCGCGAATTTCCGTTGCCACCTTGTCCAAAGTGGTGCCTATGAGGGCCAGCGTGAACATAAACTCGGCATGCCTATCCCGCTGCAGAGTCTGCGTACTGATGAGAGCGGGTTTCAGTCCCAACCGGCGGCACACCGCTTCTTCCACTCTCGGATCCACGTTAGCATAGGTGCCCACCGCTCCGGAGATCTTGCCATAGCGTAGCCGCTCTACAGCCGCTTCAAAACGTTCCAAATCCCGCTGCAGTTCTGCGTACCACAGGGCCACTTTCAAGCCGAAAGTGGTAGGTTCCGCATGCACCCCGTGGGTACGCCCCATCATCAGGGTATACTTGTGTTCCCGAGCCAAAGGCGGCAAGGCATTGAGCAGGTCCTGCAGATCCTGACGCAACAATTGGGCCGCTTCCTGTAACTGAGCGGACAGAGCTGTATCCACCACGTCTGTGGAAGTAAGCCCGTAATGAACCCATTTTCTCTCCTCGCCCAGAGATTCGGACACCACCCGCGTAAAGGCCACAACATCGTGGCGAGTTTCCTTTTCTTTGGCCAATACTGCGTCCACATCATAGCTGGCGTGAGCGCGAATCTGCGCCGCATCCTGAGACGGAATGACTCCTAATTCTGCCCAGGCCTCACACGCGAGAATTTCCACTTGCAGCCACCAGTAGTAGCGTCTGTCCAAAGTCCACAAGCGTCCCATCTCTGGTCTGGTGTAACGGTCTATCATGCAAGACTCCCTCTTTCTTCGGATGTTGGGGTCAATAAACCTGTCATGTCCCATATCCCCAGGGAATTCAAGGCTCGTAGCCCCTCCTCAGGAGTGTCGCACAGCACGTTCACGTGCCCCATTTTTCTCCCCCGACGGGCCTCCAGCTTGCCGTACAAGTGCAGTTTCATTCGGCTTGGCCAGTCCGGTAGGTGAGCCACCACTCCAGACAAGTGCTCCCCCAAGATGTTGGCCATCACCACCGCAGTATGCAGCCCCGGTGGGTCAAGAGGAAGCCCGCACACTGCCCGCACGTGCTGTTCAAATTGAGAGGTTTCACAAGCATCCAAAGTGTAATGAGCCGTATTATGCGGCCTGGGAGCCAGTTCATTCACCAGCAAGTCTCCTTCCGCGGTGAGAAACATCTCCACTCCCAAGACCCCCACCAGATTCAAAGATGTTGCCAGTTGTGCCGCTGTGTCCGCCGCCTTGGCGGCAATTTCAGCTGAAACCCGTGCAGGCACCAAAGAGAAGCGCAAGATATGATCTTGGTGAATGTTTTCCGCTACCGGGAAAGTATGAATTTCACCTCTCCGACCGCGGGCCACCACCACCGACAATTCTTTCACAAAGGGAACAAAACCTTCGGCAATAAAGGGCGGTTCCGTGTCCCCCAGACCCCCGCGCACCCCGTCCATCATCTGCCGCCAGAGGTTCGGCAAGGTCGCTACAGACTTCAATTGCCACTGACCCTTGCCATCATATCCTCCGCGGGAGGTCTTCACCACGAGGGGACAACCCAACTGCTCAGCCGCACGTTCCAGGTCCGCCCGAGTACTGACGGGCAAGTGAGGTGCCACCGCCACACCAGCCCGGAGAACGGCTTGTTTTTCCCGTAATCGATGTTGGGTGGCCCCCAACAAGTCCGTACCTTGTGGCAATTTTCCCGCTTGAGCCAAAATCGCCGCTAGTTCCACACCCACATTTTCAAACTCGTATGTGGCGACGTCGCACATCCCCGCCAGTTGGACCGCTCCCGCGGCATCATGAAAATTCGCCTTAATATGATTATCCGCCAGGGCCACACAGGGAGCATGGGGGTCCGGGTCAAGCACTGCCACCCGGTAACCCATGGTGTGGGCGGCCAGGGCCATCATCCGTCCCAACTGTCCCCCGCCAAGAATTCCCAAAGTTGATCCTGGCGGGTACCAGGTCCGTCCCTCAGTCTCAGCGTGGGCAACATCGATTCCGTCTACAGCTACGACTGTGGATTCTCTTGTCATCCCTGAAAGCCCCCTTTCCATTCATGTACTGACCTCACGATCTGGAACCCCTTGCACTCGTGGGTACACCGTAAATTTCTAAAGCCTGTCCTCCAACACCTAGAACTACAGTTCATCCTCGGATAAGTCTTGCCCCAGCACCGTTTGAGCCATGGACTCTCGACGATCCCGCAATAGGCGACGGATGTCTGGATACTTGATGCCGAGAATTTCTCCGGCCAGCAATCCAGCATTCACCGCTCCCGCCTGGCCGATGGCCACCGTTGCCACCGGAACCCCTCCTGGCATCTGCACGATGGACAACAGAGAATCTAACCCGTTGAGAGCAGAAGACTTAACCGGTACACCAATCACCGGCAAGGTGGTTTTGGCTGCCACCATCCCCGGCAAATGGGCGGCTCCCCCTGCCCCCGCAACAATGACTTCAATCCCCCGCAAGGAAGCCTGCTCAGCATAGGCAAACATCCAATCCGGAGTGCGATGAGCAGATACCACTCGTTTTTCATAAGGAATTCCCAATTCATCCAAAACCATACAAGTATGTTTCATTGTGTCCCAGTCCGATTTTGATCCCATGATGACGCCAACCAGTGCCTCCACGCTGTATACTCCCTTCAAATGAATCGATAGGGGTTGTCCGCAAAGGGGTCTGACCAACCCCCTTTCCGGACACGCACTGATACAATAAATACAATCCCGCGAATTTACATCCCCAACTCGTGCCATTATCAATGGCACGAGGGTCTGTGGCGGGAACTCTGTTCACAACCCGACTGCATCTGAAGGACAAAAAAACCCGCTGGTCACCCGGCACGGGTGAACAATCCAGCGAGCCCAAGGGCATAGGCGTCCCATAGAGACACCCTGGCCGCCGTGGCTCGTAGTCCAGACCTTTACGGGGTCCGGGTAGAGACTCTCAGGCCATATTCCCGAGGATATACGAGGAACGGAATCAACGCATTGATTGTGTTTTCTTGACAACCTCAGTGTAAGGGATGCTTTCAGGTCTCGTCAACACACCTTACGAACAATAAACAACATCATGACAAAAATGTTCGTATTTACTCCTTTTCTATTCCAGTAAATACAACTGCGTGGATTTACATTCTTTGTTGATGCCGCTATCAGCGGCATGACGGTCTATTCACTCCCATTCAATGGTAGCTGGCGGTTTGGAGGTGATGTCATACACCACTCGATTGATACCTGCCACCTCATTGATGATGCGGGAAGAAATTCGTTCCAACACGTCGTAAGGCAGGCGTGCCCAATCTGCAGTCATGCCATCTTCTGACGTGACGGCACGAATGGCCAAAGCATAGGCGTACGTACGCTCATCTCCCATGACACCGACACTGCGCACATCCGTAAGCACTGTAAAGTACTGCCACACGTCCCGAGTCAGATCAGCAAGGGCGATTTCCTCTCTCAAGATGGCGTCCGCCTCTCGCACCAAGTGGAGTCTTTCCTCACTAACTGGCCCCAAAATGCGAATTGCCAGTCCCGGACCGGGAAAGGGCTGCCGCCACACCAGTTCCCTGGGCAGTCCCAGCGCTTCTCCCAGAGCCCGCACTTCATCTTTGAACAGTTCCCGCAATGGCTCAATAATAGAAAAAGCGATATCCTCGGGCAGTCCGCCGACGTTGTGGTGAGACTTAATGGTAGCCGCCGTCCGAGTTCCGCTCTCAATCACATCCGTGTACAAGGTCCCCTGAACGAGAAAATCAAAGGGACCCAGGCGACTGGACTCGGCCTCGAAAACACGAATAAACTCTTCACCAATACGTTTGCGCTTTTGCTCCGGGTCCACCACCCCAGCCAGCTTGCTCAAAAATCGTTGCGATGCATCCACCCGCACCACATCGATACCCAATTGCTCTCCCAGAGAAGCCATCACTTCTGCAGACTCATCCTTGCGTAATAGCCCATGATCTACAAACACCGCAGTCAGTTGAGCTCCTATCGCGCGGTGCACCAAGGCAGCAGCCACCGCAGAATCCACCCCTCCGGAAAGGGCGCACAACACCCTGCGGTTCCCCACCTGTCGACGAATGGCGGCCACCGACTGATCCATCAGCGACATCGTCGTCCAGTTTCCTTGAGCACCGCAAATATCGAACAAAAACCGCGTCAACAGGTCCATTCCCTGTTCCGTATGACGGACTTCTGGGTGGTACTGCACCGCGTACAGTCGGTCCTCTGGCCTGCTCATAGCCGCAATCACCCCACTGGGAGTTTCAGCATCCACCTGAAATCCCGGCGGGACCTCGGCCACCACATCGCTATGACTCATCCATACGGTCTGGACCGCAGGTTGTCCGTTGAACAGGGGGTTTGCCTCCACCGTCACCTGCACCTGAGTGCGACCGTACTCCCGCACCTGCCCACGTTCTACGCGGGCCTCGAATTGTTTTGCTAAGAGTTGCATTCCATAGCAGATGCCCAGAATAGGCACCCCCAAGGTAAACACCTCTGGGTCCACCCCCGGCGCCCCCGGAGCAAATACGCTATTGGGACCCCCGCTGAAAACAATCCCCTTAAGAGGTTTATCCCGCAATTGAGCGGCAGACACAGTGTGGGGCAGCAACTCGGAATACACGTGCAGCTCGCGGATTCGGCGGGCAATCAATTGATTGTACTGACCCCCAAAATCCAGTACAACCACAACCTCGTCAGCAGACATAGATGTCCCGTTCCCTTCCTGAAGATTGGGCCTCGGCCAAGGTCCCAGAAAAATAATTACACCTCGTTCAATCAGAAACGACAATATTCTACCATGGTCGCACATGCTCACAAAAGACGTCAACTTGTGATAAATTCGCTCGGTCTGCTCACACCCTGTGTGAGGCAAAATTCATGATGCTGTTCCCTTGGTCTTGATTGAGTTCAAACCCTCGCAACCTATCGTCGGCGGACGGCTCCCTGCAACCAATGCCACCAAGTACGGTGAACCCGCTGAAAGTCTTTTTTATCCGGTTGTCGCCGTCCGTACCAGACCTGTTCGGCAGTCCGCACCAGATGCTGGTAGTCTTCACCAGACACCTCATAGGAGTGGGCCACGTTGGCCAAGTCTCTCAGTGTCAAGGAACGGTTGGGCACGTCGCCCTGTTTCACCAGGTAGCGCACCAGGTGTTGTAAAGCTCGGGTCATCCCGTGTGAATTGGGGGAACGCCACACCCAACGGTGGCGCAACTCCACCACTCTCCAGCGCAGTTTCCAAATAACCACCGCACCGACAGACAGCAGAAGCACCACGATCCACCAGGGAAGAAACATGGCTTTCCCACCCACGGTGGAAGTCGCCCCACCGCTCACAGGTGTAGGGGGAGAAGGCTGCGAGTGCTTTGATTGAGGGGACGTGGGGGAGGTGCCCCCCGTGGCGTTCGACAATGCACCTCCTAGGGTCGAGGCCTGGGCATAAGGCAGGTTAAAATTAGGTGTAGGGTCATATGGCACCCAACCCACCTTGGGAAAATACACCTCTACCCAGGAATGAGCATCCACATTGGACACGATGTACTGCGCACCAGGGCCATTGTACTGAGGGTTTAAAGTGCCCTCGGTAAATCCGGTCACCCAGCGAGTGGGTATTCCCAGAGTCCGCAACATCACGGCCATGGCGGAAGAAAAGTTGTTGCAATAACCCCGCTTGGACTGAAATAAAAACTGGGCCACATAATCCTGATGAGGACCAGGCACCGGAATGTTCGTGGTTTCGTACGGATAGGTGTTCTGCAAGTATGTCTGCACCGCATTGACCATAGCGTATTCGCTGCGCATGCCCTGAGTCAATTTACGGGCTAGTGCACCGACATCCGCAGGCAAAGTTACCGGCAACTGTGTGTCTAAACTCCACACCCCTGCGGGAAAAGCAGTCTGGGTATTGGCAGGCAGAGAAGGCAGGGCACTGAGCACCCCATCAGGAACCCCCATTTCCCGGCTGACCAGCGTGTAGGTCTCCCCTTTACGCAAGGGATTG
>DAHWFY010000064.1 GCA_027336365.1 Bacillota bacterium
ATGGGATAGGTCGTGAGCGCTGCAGGCGTTTCCTCCACCGTGATATGCACGTGATACACACCCTGCTTTCGCAAAACCTCTACTTGGTAAGGGTCCCCCCGTTCGATGGCCTTGCGCAAAAGGGATACATAATCACGACCATGGAAATGTGCCGCAATCGGCATGATGTTGATAGAACGTCCCCTGACGTTGTTGTTTTTCTAACTTTCGTTGTAATCCCGCTAATTTTCGTGACCGCAGGTCTTTTTTCATGATCTGATGAATCCGCTCGGCAGTTTTTTTCTCACGCCGTTTCCACAATTCCAGATGTTCTTTGACAAGTGCCGTTTGGCTGGCAATGAGTTGTTGGGCTTCTGCGACAGCATCTTTGGCGTAGCGCAGAGGCAATCCTGTTTCGGCGGAGAGTCTCCGTTCTAACTCGCCTACCTTCACATCCGATGCCAATAATCGTTGGAAGGCATTACGTACCATAAACCCATATTTGCGCATCAAACGGTCTTGCAGTTGGGTTGATGTTTCCTCCACACCCAGCAACACACCACGCATCGTTGTTTTCATGGTTGTTTACCTTCTTCTTGAAGAAGGGTTTGTACTGCCTCCATCAGCTTTTTCCCGCAACGCTTACCGTATCCATGACTATGATTTTCCCGCCAAAAGCCTGAACGAAGGATTCAAGATATGAAAACCCAAATCGCTCCAATCGGTCTTTATATTCTACCACCACAAAGGATGCTTCCTTTTTGGCGATCCTGTGCAAGACTTTTTGTCATCCGCGACGATGTTCATTAAGACCGGTGGCCGTATCTGAAACGAATGCCAAAATTGTTCAGCCTTGCTTTGCAGCATAAGCGCTTAATCGCCTCATTTGACGATCTAGATTTCCTTCCTCTTCTTGCTTTTGAGTCGAGACTCTGGCGTAAAGAATCCATCCAGGGGCCGATGGCAAGTCCTCATTTTCATACATCAATTTTTGCAGTTCAATGACACGATAGCGGCGATGTCCCGTTGGGATATGTTCTGGTTGGATCAATCCATGCTCTTCCTATTTTCGTAACGCCGTGATGCTGACACCAATAACTCAGCTGCCTTCCCAGGGCTCACGTATTTTTCATCCCTTAGATAATTCACCCAATAGGATCATATCATATTAATATAGATTACTACATGTTATTTTGCAGCTGTTTCAACCTCCCACCAAAGAAAAATTTCAAATTGTTTCCTCGTTGATTTTACTCGCTCAGCACCTTCCCTGCCCCATGCTCTGATACTTGATCTCGTTGACCCATGCCAAACGCTTGCAGTGATTGATGGCTTGTGCGGACCATTCGATGAACTGCTGCGGGTTGCGTTTGAAGTCGTCCAGCCTCCGACTGTCCGAAAGAATCCTCTGGATGGTACGTCGGGTGAACTGCGTACGCTCCTGTAAATCAGTCAGCAGGTCAGGTAGCTCAGGTAGCTCGATATCGACCTCGTCCAGCATCCCCGTTTTAGCAACTGTTTGTTTGGCGGTTTTAACACCAGCCTTGCCAATGACCAAATCGGCCTTATGCCATTGCAGGTGAGTTTTTACAGTAGGTGGCATGTCTTGAACCGCGCGGATACAGTCTTGGACGAGCTTTTCGTTGTCTAACTGCATATGGTGGTTGGTAGCGTGCTTGCCGAGATCCCACAGCGCCTTGAATTCCGGGCTTCGTAGCCCTGTCTGCAGAGTGTCCATTTGTTTACGCTCGTCGGCATTTCTAACCTCCAACCGGCCAGAGAGCTTGCGCAATACCTCAGCAATCTGGTCGCGTTGCACCTCGAATTCCGCAGGCAATCTGCACGTACCGTCCTTGAACGCTCTCTGCAATGCATCCCGAATGTTGCCCTGGGTATCAATGTACCCCTGGGTCTTAAAATATTCCCACAGCACCTTGGAACGGTCAAAACCGAGCAGTGTCTGCTGTCCGTCTTCCTCCGCCACGAAAATGGACGCGAACTGATGGGGCTCGACAAGACCGAAGCGATTGCCGCTGTCGACTTCAATCTCCTTTTGCAGATTCTCAGCAAACTGCTCATAGCTCTCCGTTGCAATAATGGTCAGGGTATTTATCTCAAAGCCGCGCAGGCGTTCTCCATTCTGGTTGACGGCCAGACGCAAGCCCCGGCCAATCGTCTGCCGTCGCTCGCGTTCGGTCTGGATGTCGCGTAGGGAGCAAATCTGAAATACATTGGGATTATCCCAACCCTCGCGCAAGGCCGAGTGAGAAAAGATGAACTTAAGCGGTGTCTCGAAACTTAAGAGACTTTCTTTTTTTTGCATAATCAGATTGAATGTGGAGTCATCCGCCTTGGTGTCACCACGAGTATCTTTGAAAACCTCAACGGTCTTGCCGCCTATCTTTTTCCTGTCGATGGAGAAATAGCCGTCGTGCACCTCCTCAACGGCGCGACTCAGATCCACTCCCCGGAAGAGCATGCGATAGTCTGGATGGTTGGCTAGCCGTCTATACTCTTCCTCAAAAATGCGAGCGTAGATGCCTTTAACTGGCTGGCCGTCTGCGTCGTATTGACGGTACTTACTCACCTCGTCGATGAAAAAGAGCGAGAGCACCTTGATACCCTGTGGTTGCAAGCGTTTCTCCTTGTCCAGGTGTTCTTTGATGGTGCGACGGATGGCCTCGCGTTGCACCGCTCGTTCGTCTACATCCCCCCAGGCTTGTCCGGGCTTGAGATGGTGTTCACCCCCCGGTACGCGCAGTTCCAAGAATTCGTCGCCCTTTTTCACGCAAACCTCACCAATGCGGCAATCGTGATAGATTGCTCGTCTGGTTACTTGTTCCAGGTCGTCGTTGCTCTGCACAGTCACTTTTTGACGCTACACACCCCCCACGGTGTCCACGTCCAGCTCCACTTTGGCGTTGAGAACACCACGCCTGTTGCTCACCGATATCAGACGTACAAAGGGCGCGTTGTTCGTCGGTTGAATCGCCGCCGACGCCACCTCAATCTGCTTGACCAGCCCCCTCTCATAGGCATCCACCGCATCCAACCGATACACCATGTGGTGTTTGTCCACATGGGTAGCCGAGTAACGCAGAGTGCAAAGGGGGGCCATCGCCGCCAATGCTGCCTTGCCGCGGCCCTCCAGCCCCCCGTCCACACTTTGCGGTTCGTCCACAATTAAGATGGGACGTGTCGCCTTGATCAGATCGATGGGCCTTTCACCGCCCGTTCTCTCCGAATCCTTGTAAAGATTGTTGACGTCCTTTTTGTTGATGGCCCCCACCGTCACTATCATGATCTGAATATGCGTACTCGTGGCAAAATTGCGCACCTGGCCAAGCTGGGCCGAGTCATAAATGAAGTATTCATAGGGCGTGTTCGCGTACAAACCGTGAAAATGCTCCTCAGTGACCTGAAGAGACTTGTACACCCCTTCCTTGATTGCCACCGATGGCACCACAATGACAAACTTGTTAAACCCGTAGCGTTTGTTCAACTCGAAAAGAGTTCGCAGATAGACATAGGTTTTGCCAGTGCCAGTTTCCATCTCCACCGTGAAGTCACCGGAGACAAGTTCCACAGAGGGTGCCAAACCGTTCCTCAGCTGAATATTATTTAAATTTTTCAAAATTTCATCGTCCGGCAGTGACAATCTATTGCCTGTGTAAAAGTCGTTTTCCGCGATAGGGAGGGCCCGTTGATTGTCCGGTGCATCGCGCGTGACAGTAAATTCCGTGCGGCAAATCTCCTGTCCACGAAACAGGTCACAAACCGCTTCAATAGCCTGAAGCTGATAGTCTAGATTGGGTTCAAAGTGCAGTTTCATTTTCAACCTCCTTACAAGCTGCGCACGTTGTTCAACCCATACTCCCGGAGAATGGCTGTGAGGTGGAATTTGGCCACATCGTCAGCAAAGGCACTGTCGCGAAAGACACAGATGGTCTCGCCCACCGGAGCGAGTACTCTGTGCCACTCGATGATACCCAGCGCCAAGGGTTCAACATCATCACGCAAGATGGAACTCTCCAGACAAGCCAGTAACACACCGCCGCCGATGGCGTACACTGTCTTTCCCGCGATGGTGCAAGTTTCTGTAGACGCACAGAGATCCAGACCGAACTTCAACACCAGTTCATAAAGAATATCCAGTTCGCTCCGTCCTTCTTTGATATGCTCCAAGTGGTCCAACAGAGTTTGTTCCAGATTTTCGCGGTCAGGTTTCCAGGCACGAATATTAGAACTGTCCAGTGTAAAAACACGAAAGCCCAGATCCCCCATATAGTCCGGGAATTCGGACTGAATTTTTCTGGCAGCACGTCGCAGGCGCTCTTTGGTGAGTTCAGCGATGTTGCGCGGTTTGCCCAGCCTATCACAGAAGTCGGCAGCGATTTTTTGGTTATCATTTGCCGGGTCCAGTGGTTCCGGAAGTTGAACAAGGATATAACGGCGATTGCCACCGTCTGCAGCGTTTTGTGCCATGACCGCGTGGCCGGTGGTGCCGGACCCCGCAAAGAAGTCAAGGACAAGATCATCCTTTTCAAGACTAAAGCTGATGATATGATTCAATAACGCGACGGGTTTAGGATTGTCGAAAACGTTTCTCGAAAACATTTCTAACATCTCCTGGTTCCCATCACGACTGGTCGAATGTTCCTTCCATATTGAGTCTTCTAAAAAAATGGTTCTTGGCTTTTTTCCTTCTGGAAGTCGTTGCTTAAATTGAACAGACCATTTCTCTCCCACTTTTATAATTCTTGCTTCACCAGAAATTAAGTCCTCTTTAAATCTCTTTTCTGAACGTAACCAACTCAATGGATTCCCTAGGTCATCTTGCTCTAAAATAGTTCCATCTGGACAAGTTATCGCATAATATTGCTTCCCTGATTTTCTTTTAAATGTGTCCCAGAAATACTTTCCAGTCTCATCTTGCTCTTTATATCTACTCAAATACGTGGGAGCATAAGGAACGAATAGAGCGTTTAAATCCGTTTTCGATTTGGCATAAAAGACAACGTATTCATGTTCAACCGCAACATGCTTCGCGTCATTTCCGCCTCCGCGTTTGTTATACCATACAAAATCGGCAATGTGATTTTCTTCTCCAAATATTTCATCACAAATGAACCTTAATTTTGCATACTCGATTTCATCAATACTGACAAAAATCACTCCGTCTTCCCGCAACAAATTCCTCGCCAGCTTCAATCTTGGATACATCATGTTCAGCCAGTCGGTATGAAAACGTCCGCTGGATTCGGTATGACTGGTCATCCTACGCCCGCCGTCATCCACTTGGCCGGTGAGCCTCTGGTAGTTTTTGATATTATCCCGAAAGTCGTCAGTGTATACAAAGTCCTTACCAGTGTTGTAGGGTGGATCAATGTAGATGAGCTTGACCATGTTGGAATAGCTCTTTTGCAGGAGCTTGAGCACTTCCAGATTTTCTCCCTCAATCATCAGGTTTTTCGTCGTATCCCATTCCACACTGTCCTCTGGCCTAGGGCGCAGCGTCCCGGTACTGGGCATGAGCGCCAGTTGCCGGGCGCGGCGCTTGCCATGCCAATTTAAGCCGTATTTTTCTTCCCGTTCATCCACCATGCCACCCAACAGTTGTTTCAAGACCTCAAAATCGACTTTCTCCTCTGTCATGGCTTCGGGAAATAGCGCCCGTAACCCCTGAATATTCTCAACCAGAATGTCAACCGATTTGATTTCAGGGTCATTCGCGGTGATTTTTCTCATTGAATTTCCCCCATTACGCGTGTACTTGACTTCTTCCCCACACGGATAAACGATCTAACCTCGCCGATGATAAGAGTCAAATTTAAGAGGTTGTCCGAGGAGGTTGTCCGAAACTTCCATGGTCTGACGGCCACCACCCTTTGAATGTCTTCACCCTTCGGGGAGAAGACCCCGTATAAAAAGTGCATGTCCAGTTTCACAAACACTGGACGGATGGCTCACTCCGATGGAACAACATCCATTTCGGCAAGGAGTTGCGGAGCCTCCACTGCAGGCACTTCTTCGACAGACCGTAACCTTCGTTCGATGGCACGAGACCTGGTTGTCGCGGTTTCAATTGTATGGCTTGCTTCCTGGAGTTTCTTTTGCGTTTTTTCAAGAACCTCGCCAAACTTTCCAAACTCCGTTTTGACTACCCCTAGCAATTTCCACACTTCACTGGAGCGTTTTTGAACTGCCAGTGTGCGAAATCCCATCTGCAAGCTGTTCAACAACGCCGTAAGAGTGGTGGGTCCCGTAAGAATGACTCTATATTCCCGTTGTAAAGTCTCCCACAGGCCAGCACGACGCAAAACCTCTGCAAACAGACCTTCGATGGGCAGAAACATCAGGGCGAAATCAGTGGTACTGGGAGGATTAATATATTTGTCCTGAATGGACTTGGCCTCTTGCTTTATTCGCACCTCCAGCAATTTTGCAGCCTCAGTGGCAGCCAGAATATCCCCGGCTTCCTGGGCATCTATCAATTTTTGGTAATCTTCCAGCGGAAACTTTGAGTCAATGGGCAACAAAACATGTTTTTCCTCGTCATCTTTGCCCGGAAGTTTGACCGCAAAATCAACCCGTTCTGCACTACCCCTTTTGATAACAACGTTCCTCTCATATTGGTCTGGGCTCAAAATTTGTTCCAGGATGTTGTCCAATTGAATTTCCCCAAGTGTTCCTCTGGTCTTAACGTTAGTGAGGACTTTTTTCAAATCGCCCACACCCGATGCCAAGCTCTGCATTTCACCCAGTCCTTTATGTACCTGTTCCAACCGCTCACTCACCAATTTGAACGACTCTCCCAGCCGTTTTTCTAATGTCTGATTGAGTTTCTCGTCCACGGTGGCTCGCATTTGTTCGAGTTTCTTACTGTTGTCCTCCTGAAGAGCACTCAACTTCTTCTCAACGGTCTCTCTCACCTGCTCCAGTTTCTGTTCATTCATCTGTGTCAAATCCGTGAGCTGTTTAGAAAAAGTATCCAATAATCCCTTGTGTTGGCCGGACATTTCCCCAATGGCACCCATAGTACCCTTGTTTTGTGCAGACAGAGTATTGTTGATTTCTTTAGCAAAACTCTCAAACCGATTCTTTTCAAGGTTGGCCATCTCGCCAAGAGTTGAAAGAAGCGACTGATGAAGAGTTTCATGAGCTCCCTTTTGTTGTATGGCCCTGTCACCGAGGTTTCTGAGAAGGGATTCACTCAGACTGTTGAAAGAATGGGTGATTTCCTCTCGGGTCAGTTTGGCAGATTTGTTGGATTCTTCACGACTCTGGGCAAATTGGTCGCGCAGAGATTTTTCCATTCTATCCTGTCCCTTTTCCAAAGACGCAACCAGTTGTGTAACCTGTGTGAGCACGTGATTCGTGGGTTTTCGAATCAGCAAAAGGACAATGACAGCGAGATTCAACACCATGGACACTGAGGCAATCACCGCTAGCAATTATCTGCACCCCCGGTTCCTTCAATTCGCGGAACTGAACCCTCTTCCCATGGATAAATCTAGGGGGTTCTAAAAGCCCATACCCTTGCACTCTCGCAGGCTCTCGCGTTGGCTTGCACCGTTGCTACAACATCCTGCGCCTCATGTTTGGGCAGACTCTCTTTTTCGGACGACCCACTCTGACTCCGAAAAGTTCCGAAGCAGACTGCCATGCCGCTGTTAGCGGCACCAACAGGCGATGTAAATTCACAAACCTGTATTTACTGGGATAGGCCGTCATGCCGCTGATAGCGGCACCAGCAAGGAAGGTAAATCCACGCAGTTGTATTTACTGGGATAGATTGTCTGACAAGCGCCAGTCTTTTTTTAGCCTCGCCAAGAAGGGCATTGTAGAGTTGGCGTCCTGCTTCAAACCGTGCTTTTAAGATTTGCTCTTGGCGACAAGTGACGCGAAGAGGGATTGCACAGATAAAAGAGGGAGTACGCTCTTGCTTGTTAGACGTTTTTTTGGTTTTCGATGTATTGCTTAATGACAGCAAGCGGAGCACCTCCCACGGAGGAAACAAAATACGAGTTTGTCCAAAGCGTTGTCAAGCGTTTTTTTAGCCAAGAAAACTCTTGGTGCAAGTGATGAGAACTGCGCCCTTTCATCAAACGAACCAAGCGGTGAATGCCAAACTGGGGATCTACTTCGACCAGAAGGTGAACATGATCCGGCATGACCTCTAGTTCAATGATCTCCGCCTGGCGCTCTTGTGCCACTTCGTGGAGGATCGCTTTCAACCGCTCCTCCACCTCACTTGTGAGGACACGGCGACGATACTTTGGGCACCAAACGACATGGTATTTGCAAGAGCAGACGATATTGTGATTGGATTTGTATTCCATGAGAATAGTATATCACAACAATTTATCTACTGCCGATTTAAAAAAAACAAAACATTCACCTGACGGCGAGCGCCTTAGTTCCCCAGCACTAAAACGCGGGGCTTTACGGCGCGTTTGGGTAACGAGACTTGGCTTGTATGTTCTGTTCTTATGAATGTGTTTACTGGACCCGGCGATGCCACGGTAGGCTTTCGTCAGCGCCAGATGTTGTTGTAGCTGTGGATGCGTTGCCTGACGATTCCGCGAAGCCGCAGACCGACGCCATATCTTCTCGACAATCCGCTGGCCGCGCTTTCCTCGTCCCGACAACTTTTTTTCCGGACACGCTATACAAGACTGCAAGCGAGTTTGGGAATCTCAGTCTATCATTGATACCCATTACCCATTTTGTTGAGATACCTCAACGTTTAATAAGCCTGACCGTGACTGCTAACAGACGAACCATACAGAGTGATGGCTTCTTTACGACTTGATATGAACGCCCAAATTGCGACGCCAAACAGCACAATGACGGCTAAGAAAAATCCGGTTCCTAAGTTGTGCAGATTATGAATATGAATGGGGGTGACAACCGCAAGAGAACTCAATACGTGAGGCCAAAGAATTCCCAGTGTGGCGATTAGAATAAATCCCACGCCACCTCCCGCCAGCGTCCGCGCACTCATTTTCCGAGCCACATACGCCCGGGCTTTAGCTGAAAGATTCCGGTGAGCCATCCATGTTCCAAACAAGCTGCCAAGAATGATTTGCATGACCATGGTCCCTAATCCAAATAGCGCCCCGGGAACCCAGCCCACCCAAGCGCTTGGCATATCCGGCGCCAAGGCAGTATAGATGATTATGGCAAACGCTCCCACGCCCCATCCTGCAATAAACCCGTGCACTAGAGGCATGTATTTAGGCATTGGCGCAGGCTCTTGCAGAATTGTGGCCGCGTCGTGTGAATGCCGATGAGAATGGCGATGAAACGTCAACAAATGCCAACTGTTTCCCGTGCGCAATACGTACAGCCCTGAAAATAACATGACCAATCCAACCACGGCATACACTTCAAATCCCCACCGGGTGGCCAATTGAAATCCCACCAGCGCAAAGAAGGCAAGTTCTGAGGCGATTGCTCGCTGTAAAGTGAAAGCCAAGGAAAACAAAAATCCCGCCTTCATGCCTCCCTTACTTGAGTAGCTACCCACCGAATAGCTAAAGGTGATGGGCCACGTATGCTCATCCGGCGTCACCCCATGCACCATTCCTAGCAAGAATGCCGTAATCACGGCTGCCAATACCGGAATATGTCCTGCAGGATTCCACAAATTTAGACCCATCCATCTCACCTCTCATGTTATATCCGTATTCGTTACGAATATAACTCACAAGTTAATGATAATCATTACGCTTTAATTCGTCAATCCTTTGTAATCACTCAGGTAAAATCTTATCGAATAAGATGCAACAGAAGCAAAGTGAAATCATGATGCAGATGGAACAACTACAGAAACAGATTCCAAGCACCAAAGAGATATTAAGTGCACCAGGAATGGGTATCACGACATCGGCAGAATTTCTGGCAGAAGTTGGTTACATGCAATGATTTTACCATCATCAGCAGATCCATCGGCTCGCTGGGCATAATCTGAAAGAAAACAGTTCTAGCACGAGAAAAGGGAAAACCGGATTCTCCAAACGGGACCGTGTGAGGAGCTCGAGATTGAACATGAGCGCATCCCACCAAAAACACCGAATATGAATGCACACATTGAATCGTTCCACCGTGTATGAGAGGATGATAGAATGTCTTAAATGGAGTTTGAGACCTACGCTCAGGCATACGAATCTGTAGACACGTTCATGAGATGGTACAACAATACTCAAATTCATTCGTGTATACATTATCTATCAACCGTCGACTTTCACATGGCACACGTAGAAAGTGGACTGCAGTCCAAGAAACCTGTTCTCGTGTGACGGTACTCAGTATAGGTACAGGCGAGCATTTTATCTGAATATTATGATTAAACTTTGCTCAAGTGTTTTGTCTAAAATGAAGGGGTTGTTCCGAAACGGCATCCACCCCTTGAGAGATAGAACTTAGGAATGTGAGGGCATATACCTTTTCACAGGCACAACC
Organism: Bacillota bacterium; assembly: GCA_027336365.1. Lineage (GTDB taxonomy): Bacteria > Bacillota > Bacilli > Alicyclobacillales > Alicyclobacillaceae > QXHL01. The sequence continues at coordinate 10,447 of DAHWFY010000064.1, forward strand.
AAGAACAGGAGAAGCCGCATTGCTCTTCCCCTCTGGCCTACATGTATAATGTTCACTAACTTAAGGACGGAAATGCCATTGAGTCTTTTGATACCGCTGAATCTGACCTGTATGAACGGAATAACCCAATCCAGGAGTTGTGGGGACCGTAATTTCACCATGATCCACAGTTACTTCGGGTATGATGATGTCAGGCTTCCAATATCGTTGACTTGCTGCAGTATCTCCCGGAAGTGTAAACCCGTCTAAGGTTGCAATTGCGATATTGAATGCCCTCCCAATGCCTGTTTCAAGCATCCCCCCACACCACAATTGTATTCCAGACTGTCTTGCGATAGGGACCAACTCTAATGCAGCTTGGATTCCCCCAATACGTCCCAATTTGACATTGATGATCCGACACGATTTCATGCGAATGGCACGCAATGCATCCTCCAGGGTATGAATGGATTCGTCAAGACAAATCGAGGTATTCAACTGAGCTTGTAACTCAGTGTAATCCTCCCAAGCATTAGCAGGTAACGGCTGTTCAATCATCATCAGATCATATTTGTCCAATTCCATGAAAATAGGAAAATGTCTTTTATCGAAAGCCGTATTTGCATCGACCATTAATGGCACGTTCGGATACTTCTTTCGAATCGCTGAAACCGGCTCAATATCCCAACCGGGACGAATTTTAATTTTAATTCTCCGATACCCTTGACCATTGTACTCCTCAATTTCACTGAGTAACTCACCTATTGGTTTGATGCCAATGCTAACGCCAACCTCAACTTTTGACTTTGTTCCACCAATCGCCAGCCTCAAGGGTAACCCCTGTTGCTGTGACCAAATATCCCATAATGCACCCTCAACGGCGAACTTGGCCATGTGATTCCCATGCAAGAATGCAGTTTTGCTTAAGAACTCGGACGGATGTGTCCACTTCGTGCTCAAGGTAAAAGGAATTAATTCCCTCGTTAAAATCGCCTGAACCGTGTCTGTGGTTTCCTCGTTGTATAGAGGAGAAGACATGGCGACACTCTCACCCCAACCCACAAAACCATCCCTTGTGCAGGCCTCCACTAAAATCAAATCACGATCCGTCTGCACGCCAAAGCTGGTTTCAAATTGCATTTGGAGCGGCATTATCAGTCGATGTATAACTATCTCAGTAATATCCAACATGAATGATCATCCTCTCCGTGGTGATTCATCAATCCCTTCTGAAACAAAAGTTTCAAGGAGAATCTTTTTTGGCTTTTGATATGACACTTAGTTGACTCCATACTTCATCGGCCACATTTAAATTGTTCATAATTCGTTCTGGATCCTGGTGGCTAAGGCTTCTTGCCAGAATTTGTGTCAATGCCATTAAAGACACGTTTGAACTGTAATGATAATGAGACATGGATGGCAATCGAACAATCAGTTTCACCTCAGGAATAGCAGGTCCAGACACATCTGTCATCAATATGACTTTGGACGTTCGTTGTGTTGCCTGGGTCAGAAACGTTCGAGTAGCTCTGGAGTATCTCGGGTAGCTCAGTCCTAAAACACAGTCTTCTGATGTCAAATCCCTAAAACGTAACCAAGCTTGACTGCTTGACGCATCTACATAGTCTACCTGCCCTATTAACAATCTTAGATGTAATGAAAAATATTCTGCGATAGGGGCTGTCATCAAACTGGCTACCACAAGAATTTGTCGGGCATGGAGAAGCGTGTTTATTAACCCGTCTATGACGGGTGTAAGGAGGGACTCTAATTGATCAAGATTTGCTTTTTCCTCAGCCACAACGGCACCAATGGGAGTGAGAGTAGATTCCTGTGGGTTTTCTTGAAATAGTTTCCAAACCAAAGAACTATCTGGTAGTTGCTCGCGAATTTTCTTTTGTAAATCGGAATATCCGTCAAATCCACATTGTTTAATGGTACGAACAATTGTTGCGGGGCTTACATCAATCTGTTTTGCAATATCCTCGATGCCATTCCACGCTATTTCTGGTGTATTTCTTGAAAGCCAGTCCGCTGCTTTTGCCTGTGAAGGAGACATTTCAGAGATGCGTGATTGTAGGATTCCCTGAATCGTTTCAAAATCTCTCATATAATCACCTGGTTGAAATTTTTTATTTATTATTGTATTATAACGAAAAGAATTTTTCAAATTATTTCGGATGTCAATCAGCGTCATTGATTCATTCGTCAAAAAATGATTTACGAGGAGGGAGTCGTATGAATAACGAAAAAGTAGCCAAAACCGCAATCACCATTTTATTTATCGCCTGGCTTGTTGACTACATTGATAGACTCGTCATTTCCTTAGCGTTGCCCGATATCGGCAAAACATTTCATTTAAACAGTGTGGAACTGGGCGGAATCATGAGTGCTTTTGCTCTTACCTACGCTTTATTTCAGATTCCTGGTGGTTTAATGAGTGACCGCTTTGGAGCCCGCAAGGTAATGACCTTTGCCTTAACCATCTGGTCCATATTTACCGCACTCACTGGTGTTGTTAGCTCATATGTGGGATTATTATTTGTGAGGGGATTCTTTGGAATTTCCGAAGGGCTGTTTCCAGCGGCTTCTATGAAAGCCATTGGGGAGAGAATTCCTCCGGAACACAGATTGACCGCCAATAGTTGGATGCTTTCCTCAAATTCATTTGGTGCTGCCTTAGCACCGCTCATTGCGGCTCCCGCGATTGCACTTGTGGGATGGCGAAGTGCCTTTTTTATTGTGATGGGTCTAGGTATTGCAATGGCCGTTGCCTTATGGTTTGGTCTCCCCAAGGTTCCGGCAGAAACTAACACTAACCCCACAAACATGCTCACTTCTGATTTCGCCCATTCAGAAGAAGGTGTCGGTTCTAAAACCACGACAGCACTTCGTTCTGGTGCCATATGGAAATTCGCACTCATGTTTGGATCTTTTGACATTGTAATATGGGGATTACTTGCCTGGGTACCGACATATCTTATCAAGGCGCGTCATCTGCATATGATTACTACGGGTATTTTGACCTCTATTCCCTGGTTTGCAGGTGCCCTTGGGACGATTCTCGGAGGATGGCTGTTTGACAAATACTTTAGTCAACACTACCGCCGATTGGTCGTGACCGCTGAGGTGCTTGGTGTAGTCTTTTTGATTTTGATGACCACATCATCCACGGTGGGTGAATATGTGACCTATTTAACTCTGGGTCTTTTCTTTATGCAGATGGCTTTTCTCCCTATTTTTGGACTGCCATTGCGCTTATTATCTCCGAAAATCATGGCTTCTGGAGGATCCATCATCAATTTTGGTGGACAAATAGGTGGGTTTTTGGCACCTATCTTGATGGGATATTTGATTGGTAAGTTTTCATACAATGCAGGATTTGTTCTGCTTATCGTTGCGCTTGCAGTTTCCGCACTCACAGCATTTTGGATACCAGAATCCCCGGAGAAATTTCGCCAGGCTATTACAACCGCAGAGAAACAAGGTACCCTGGTGTAATAAACCGCCAATAAGCATCATTGGAACATACAAGTCAACTCCGCCAAACAATACGTGCAACACCAAGGAAGTATCTAGAAAGAAGGACACCCGTTCATTTCCCCTCTTAGCGCTACGCGCATAAGAAGAGGAATGAGCGGGCAGTTCCTTCAACTGGAACCGTTGATACCACGGCAAAAGCGCTGTTACGCAATAGACGGACCCCTTATTTTAATGTTTATCCATGAATAAACAACCTTAGAATTCCAACGTATGTCCCGCATTTGCCCAAGCAAACTGGTGGGGAAACTCACTGGCTAACCGACTTGACATAGCAGGGCCTGTACAGTGGTTGGGAGCCAGACAGGATAAGTTTAAAGACTTCAAGTATTCCACGGTTTTCTCCTGCTGTTCTTTACTGGCCGGACCCAAATGCGTCCCTCCGATGAGAGCCCTTACCCTTTGTTCTCCCGTCACTTGTTTTGCATATTCTACAATGTTGACCAAACCCGCATGGGCACAGCCCAAAAGGATGATCAACCCTTGCTGAGAAACAAAAAACAGACTGAAGTCATCAGGCACACTGTCTTGCACCGTATGCCCTTGCCGAATCTGAATCAGCCGCTCATCCACCCGCTCAAACGCAGTTCGTCGAGGAACCTCCCCACTGAGCCAAAGCCCCGGTCTCAACTCCAGCGGCTGTCGACACCAGTGGAATTCGGCACCGACACTTTCCAACAGTTCCTGTCGAAAAGGTACGCCCAAATATTTGTTTCCCTGTCCGTGAACTCCACAACCATAGTGGTCAACAAACAACTCCGCATGCGCATAAATGGGTACACTGCCGTGCAACTGTAAGAACTTTAGAAGGCCACCGGTATGATCGTAATGCCCATGGCTTAGAACGACACGGTTGATTTGCTTCAGATCAATCCCCATGGCCTGGGCATTGGCTAGGAGACTCCCCTGTTCCCCCGTGTCAAACAAGATACGCTCATCCCCGAAATCCAAAAGCATCGACAGGCCCCACTCCGAGAGAAGCCCAACCGAAATCCCGACGGTGTTCTCCACCAGCACCGTTACCTTGAGTTCGCTCACAGTTAACCCACTCCTTCAAAACTGTGCTGGGACTACAAGAGGATTGCCCAATGCCATGCAATGATTAGACCCTCATGTCACTGTTAGCGGCACCCGCATTCATTGGATACCGATAGATTAAGAACGATTTGGTGATCCCGTGTTGCCAGGGTATAAAAAACACGAATTTTTTCCCAGACAACTTTTTCTTCTCCCCGGATTACAGTGCTCATGCTTCCCACTTGCACATCCACTCCCTGCCAATCCATCTGTGCAAGAATTTCCGCAATCACTTGGGATGATTCCCTCGTATTCAATGGATAAAGAGCCATCTGACAGGTCATCACGCTCATGCTTTCACCCACTTGGCCACAATAAATCCAGCTCGGCCTGTTCCTTTTTCCTCCAAAGCCAATGCTTCCGTTGCCGTGGCAACGCTGGGCGGAAAAAACAGGGCTTTTCCCAACTCTAAACCTC
>DAHWFY010000065.1 GCA_027336365.1 Bacillota bacterium
TTGGTGACGGGTGAGATATTGAAGGTGACAGCTCATCCGAACGCCGACAAGTTGCACGTTTGTACCGTCAACGTGGGAGAGGAGGAAGACCTGCAAATTGTCTGTGGTGCTGCCAACGTGGCTGTGGGACAAAAGGTGCCGACGGCTCTAGTGGGAGGGACCCTGCCGGGAGGAGGCATCACCAAGGCCAGGTTACGTGGGGTGGAATCCTCTGGCATGATCTGTTCTGCACATGAAATTGGTCTGGAAAGCCGCCTATTGCCAAAGGAACAGACGGACGGTCTGTACATCTTGCCAAACGATGTACCGGTGGGAACGGATCTAGTCCACTGGCTCCACTTGGACGACTGGGTGTTGGATTTGGACTTGACTCCCAATCGCAGCGACTGTCTGTCCATCCGCGGTGTGGCTTACGAGGTGGCCGCTATTTTTGATTTGCCAATCCGGTGGCCCACGCCCCCCGAGCATACGGGGCAGGGGCCGTCACCGGTGCAAATTCATTTGGAGAGCCCAGGATGCCCTCACTACGAGGCCCAAGTATTCGCGGACCTGCAGACAGGTCCTTCGCCTCTGTGGATGCAGATGCGCCTGTTGACCATGGGAATTCGACCCATCAATCGGGTGGTGGATGTGACCAACTACGTCATGTTGGAATGGGGACAGCCCCTGCATGCCTTTGACCTAGATTCGGTGCATCAGCAGACCATCAGGGTCCGGCAGGCTAAGGAAGGAGAAACGCTGGTCACTTTGGATGGTGAGCAACGAGAACTGACGGCGGATACCCTTGTGATTGCGGATGTGGACCGTGCCATCGGTGTTGCGGGGGTGATGGGCGGAAAAAACTCTGAGATTACTCCCGCAACCTCCCGAGTGGTGCTGGAATCTGCCGTGTTTGATGCAACCTCTGTTCGTCGTACTGGGCAGCGGCTGGGGTTACGTTCCGAGGCCCAACAACGGTTTGAGAAGGGAATTGATCCAGGGGTTGTGAGGGGAGCGTTGTTACGGGCCGCACAATTGTTCCAACAACTGGCCGGTGCTCGCTGTGTGGGTGAAGTGGCCGCATCTCTGACGTCTATGGATGCGGGAAACGCCCATTCAGTTATCGAGTTTTGCCCATCTGCCTGTAATCGGCTGTTGGGCACAGACATTTCCACTCAGGCCATGGCTGATGTGTTCCGGCGTCTCGATTTTGAGGTTTTCGCTGTAGATGTCGACTTGTGGCAGGTGAAAGTACCCACGCGGCGTCGGGATGTGACTCTGCCAGCAGACTTAGCCGAAGAGGTGGCTCGTCTGATTGGGTACGATACGGTGAGCTCCACTTTGCCTATTGGACTGACCACTGTGGGTGTGCGCACCCCTCATCAGCGTCTGCGTCGATGGACGAAGGAAATTTTGGTTGGTGCCGGAATGACGGAGGTTGTCACCTACGCTTTTACCCATCCAGACGTCTTGGCGGCTCTGCGCCTGCCTAAAAACTCAATTTACCATAATGTAATTCCTCTACTGCGCCCCTTGTCGGTGGAGAGGTCGGTCCTGCGCACTCACTTATTGCCCAGTTTGGCTGAAGTGGCCCTTTACAATTCGGTACATGGGGTTGCTGGAGGGGAAATTTTTGAGTTGGCCCGGGTTTACTGGCCTGAGTCCTTGCCCTTGACTCAACCGCCTGCAGAAATTTCTCAGTGGGCGGGTTTGTGGTTTGGCGAGCGCAAAGCGGATTTTGGACAGCGCCCCAGGCCTTACGACTATTATGATGTCAAGGGTGTTGCAGAGATGTGGTTGGAGGCTTTGGGTCTGTTGTCAGAGGTAAAATTTCAGGGAACCTCCGCACCTTGGTACCATCCAGGTCGCAGTGCGCAAGTGGTATGGCGAGATCGGGTGTTGGGAACTCTGGGTGAGTTGCACCCAGAAACCCTCAAGACGCTGAGTCTTGGCAGCGGTGCCTATGCAGAATTTCGCTTTGATTGGGCGACTGAGATTGTGGCGGAAGACTGGCGAGTACGCCCTTTGCCCCGCTATCCAGCCATGTTGCGGGACTTGGCTGTGGTGGTGGAGCGGTCCGTTCCTGCGGCTGCGTTGGTCCAGACGGCCCTTGCAGTGACTGCGGAATCGGGGATATTGTCCGCTTGTCAAGTGTTTGACGAATATAGGGGTCGAGGAATTCCTGAGAACTACAAGAGTCTGGCTTTTGCTTTAACCTTCCGGCATCCCGATCGCACTTTGCGGGAAGACGAGGTGGCTGCTATAGAACAGGTCCTCCTTCAAGCTTGGAGTGCGCAATATGGTGCAAAACTGCGGGGAGACGAGGCAGGAATTTTGTAATTCAAGACGAATTCCTCCAGAGTATCATGAGGGGGATCTGGGCGGTATGGATGAGCCAACCCACAATCGCGTGCGCGTACTCATTCACAACACAGAGTACACGCTGCGGGGCGATGCGTCGGAGGGTCACATGCGCAGGACTGCGCAGCGGGTTGACGAGCTAATGAACGGTATTGCTTCCGCCCATGTTCGTCTGGACGAACGACAGGTGGCGGTTCTTGCGGCGCTCAACCTAGCAGACGACTTGGAGCGATTGCAGGAACAGCACGACTTGCTGCAGAGGCGGCATGACCAGACACAAGCTCGCTACGACGAGGCGCAGCGCCGCAGTGACGAATTGCAGCGACAACTGGATTCCTTACAGTCTCAGTATAATGATTTACTGGGTCTATTGGACGAACAGACGCGTGTTTCTCCATAGGCGGGACAATGCTATGGGCGGGACAACGAACTTGGACTGGCGGATTTTTGCTCGACGAAGGGCGAAATTTTGTCAGTCCACGTTGGTGTGGAAACACATACCAAACTGGTGCCGCTATCAGCGGCATGAGGTCTATATAGGGAAATGCGGTTGACGGTCCTGCGTATAGGCAGGCAAGTCAACACAGGATGGAGGGAATAGGAACTGAACATCTTGGACTGGATTATCGTCGCCATCGTGGCGTTAGGAGCGTACAACGGTTTTCAAAGCGGTCTTATCAGGCAGGTTGTGCGCTTGTTTGGTGCCCTTGTCGCCTACATCCTGTCGTTGTGGTTGCGGCCTTACTTGGCACCCTTGGTGGGCAAGGTATTACAGGCATTTCACATCACTTTTCAGAGACAGATTCATACAGGTGGCCCTCAGTGGGTGAGTGCCCTGTTTGGGGATATGTCGGGACTGATTGCCTTCGCAATCATCTTTGCAGTGGTATTTTTGTTTATCCGTTATGCTGCGGGTCTGCTGGAGGTTTTATTTCGGCTCCCCGTGTTGTCCCTCGTAAACAGGCTGGCGGGACTTTTGGCGGGTGCCTTATTGGCTCTTGTTTTGGTTTACGTGGCCACCTTAGTGGTTCAGTATCTGCCGGAGCCTTGGTTACAACATCAGTTGGCCAAGTCCGTGGTCGTGGAGTGGATGGACAAACAGGTACTGGGTTGGCATGTGCCCACGTCCTCCCATATCTGACCTGAGAATGAGGGAGACGATATGGATCGCCTCCCTCGGGGAGCATTTACGTATCCATACGGGTGCGGTTGTGACTGCGACGCATCTCCGTGGGCACAAACAGGTCGATAATCCCAATGACCAGCGATGCCAGCAGTGCGCCCAATATGGTGACCCGCATACCTGGGACAAACAGTTGCGCGATGTACAGGACGACTGCACCGGAAATAAAGCCCACGATGCCTCTGCCGTAGGATGAAATGCGGCGTCCAAACATGGCTTCGATGGCCCATCCCAAGAGTGCAATGACCACCGCGGCCAACAGAGCATTCCAGAAGTTCATTACACTAAAACCGGGCACTAGATACCCTACAAACATCAACACCAACGCAGATACAACGAAGCGGACTATGGTTCCGATGATGTTCATGCTGTGCCTCCTTTTCATCGTGATGAAGTTAGAGTTTCCTGGGGTAGGCTTTGCTATGTAAACAGTCCGTCGTCTAGAGACGGCACTTTCTTGCTAAAGGAGCACACTTGTCCATGGATGAACGCGCGCTGGAAGTGCTCGAGTTTGACAAAATCCGCCGACAAATTCAAGCCGAGGCGATGTCTGCTCTAGGGCGAGAACGGTTGGGAGAAATGTTGCCCTTGACTTCCCCGGAACAGGCAGAAAATGAGTTGAATCAAGTGGATGAGGCTGTTCGATACTTGTATCGTCAGGGCTCTCTGCCCTTTGGCGGTATAACTGATGTTCGTCCGTTGTTGAGCAAGGCCGAGGTGGGCGGAGTGCTTGATCCCCTGAGTTTCAACCGTCTGGTGAATTTTATTCAAGGATCCAGACGGGTGCGCCAGTCCTTCGCTGGGGAGGAAGTAGCAGCGGCTTTTCCTAACTTTGCGGAGTTGTCCAGCGAAATGGTAGATGCATTGCGGTTAGAGCAGGAAATTCGTAAAGCCGTCGGTGAGGACGGCACGGTGTTGGACCAGGCCAGTTCCGAACTGCGGCGCGTTCGTGGTCAAAAGCGAACCTTGGAGCAGCGGGCTCGTCAACAATTGGAACAAATGCTGCGGACCCAACAGCGCTACTTACAGGAATCGATTATTGCCCTGCGGGGAGACAGCCTGTGTTTGGCGGTTAAGGTAGAGTTTAAAAACATGGTGGCAGGCATTGTCCATGATGTATCGGCCTCGGGGGCCACTGTCTTCATTGAACCGCACAGTGTGGCCCAGTTAGGGGCCGAGGTAAGAATGCTGGCAGAACAGGAAAATCGCGAGGTGGAAAGGGTGCTGCGTGCCCTGTCCGGACAAGTTGCAGCCAGTGCTGACGGATTGCAGCACAATGTGTCAGTTTTGACACAGTTTGACGCCTGGTTTGCTAAGGCTTCTTATGCTAAAAACAATCACTGTACCCAACCTCGGATTACCCGGGATGGGACTTGGGCCTTGCACCGCGCTCGTCATCCGTTATTGGACCGGGATGAGGCTGTGCCTATGGACTTAAACTTGGGGCAGCAGCAACAGATGGTGGTAATTACCGGACCTAACACGGGGGGCAAGACGGTTGCCCTGAAGACGGTGGGCTTACTAACCCTGCTGACCATGGCAGGGTGTTTTGTGACCACAGAGGAGCCCAGTGAAGTGGGCTGGTGCGATCACGTTTTTGCCGATATTGGAGATGAGCAAAGCATTGAACAAAGTTTGTCTACATTTTCGTCTCATCTGCGCAACATCGTGGACATGCTGCAGCATGTGACGGGACAGAGCTTGGTGTTACTGGACGAATTGGGTGCAGGCACGGACCCGGCAGAGGGAGCCGCACTGTCGATTGCGATTTTGCAGCACCTGAAAGGTTGGGGGACCCGAGTGGTGGCCACCACTCATTATGCGGAATTAAAAGCATTTGCCTTCAACGAATCGGCAGTGGTCAATGCCAGCGTGGAATTTGATGTAGAAACCCTGCGACCCACCTACCGGATGCGCATCGGTGTCCCCGGACGTTCCAACGCGCTGGCTATTGCTCAGCGCTTGGGTATGCCACAGCGAATTGTGGAGCAGGCGAGGGGGTTACTCCAGCAGGATGACGTCCACGTCGAACGTCTGATTGCCGACATAGAGACCGCGCGTCGGGATGCTGAGGTTTGGCGGGAGCAGGCCCGACAAGCCTTGGCAGAGGCAGAGCAAGTGCGTCGAGAAGTATCACTGCAGCAGGCAGAATTTGAGCAAAAAAACGAGCAGATTCAGGAGCGGGCCATCGCCGAGGCCCGTCAGATGGTGGAACACGCCCGTGAGGAGGCGGAGCGAATTATTTCCGAACTGCGTCGTCGACAGGCGGAAGGTTCGGGCAAGGACCACGAGTTGGTGGCTCTGCGTAAGGCCCTTGAGCAGGCCGCTCCTGGTTATTCCACCCAATTGTCACGGTGTTCTGGTGGGATAAGTAGAGGAGAAGTCACCGTGGGTTCCACTGTACAGGTGTTGTCTTTGGGACAGCAAGGTGAGGTCATTGAACGCTCATCCAGTGGAAGACAGCTCACGGTCCAGTTGGGATCTTTACGGATGAAGCTGTCGGCCACGGATGTGGTTCCGGTGTCGTCTCCTGGATTGCAGACGGCGACACCGGGTGGCACTCGACGGCCGCTGCCGCGAACCCTGCCTCTACAGTTGGACGTCCGCGGGAACACGGTGGATGAGGCCATCCCACAAGTCGACCGCTACCTGGACCAAGCGAGTCTCAACGGCTTGACCCGGGTCACTGTCATTCACGGTAAGGGAACAGGGGCCTTGCGGGATGGTCTGCGTCGTCATTTTGCGCACCATCCGCACGTGCATACCTGGGCTCCCGGGGGGCCGGGAGATGGTGGGGATGGGGTCACCGTTGTTGAACTGCGCTGACAAAATCAGTCACCCTGTGACGGGGACGGAGTTGTCTGGGCTTGGACTTCCATTATTATGCAAACTGTTGGACGGAGGTCCGTTGACAACATTCCCAGGAAGGGCATTGCTACCATTTCCGCTGATGGTGTTGCTCACTCCGTTGCTGCTCTGATTTGTCCCCGGTGTTGGATTGAACAAAGGCACCTGCAACACCGGCGAAGGTGGGGAGACTCCACTGGTTGACAGAGCGTACACTTGGTAATACAAGGTCTGAGCATTGGCAGGCACTGCGACATCCACGAATTGGGTCTGTGACATGGGTTTGCCCACATTTAAGAACGGCCCATTGGGTTGAGTGGCACGCCACACCGTGTACTGGGTGGCCCCGGGCACCGGGTCCCAACGCAGGTGGATCCCGTCAGTAGCCACATTGGCCTGGAGATTGGTCGGTGTGGGAAGGGATGCTGTGGGATTGGTGGAAGGCCCCTGCAGTACCGTACCTCCCCGCGGGTCTGGCATCGTCGGTACATAATGAGAGCTGTCCAAAGTGACTGTCCCCGGTGGCGGTCCAGACAGATTAATCGGGACCTGCTTGGGATCAAGGAAAATTCCGCTGTGAATGTCGCCCGGAGGCGTCATGGTGGTGGCCAAGTATGTCTTACCGTTCAAGACCGTGTACAGAACCTGAACATGAACTCGGCTGGGCTGCGTAGGTTCCATTCCACGGACGAAAATCTCACTTCCCACGTCACCAGCCGCTTTGCTCAAGGCCGTGGGGAGTAATCCAGACTTCGTGTCCACTGACATGCGTACGATGCCTGGGGGTTCAGGTAAAGGTTGTGTGGGCGGGTCTTTCGCCAACAAGGGGGCCATGAGCAAATTCCATATTTGAAACTTATAGTTATAGGGTATGCTGGCAATCTGTTCATTGTGGTTGTACCCCATCCAAATGCCCATGGTATAGTGCTGAGTATATCCCACAAACCAGCCGTCTCGTAGAGAATCGGTTGTGCCGGTTTTCCCATAAATATAGTAATGGGGGTAATAGGATCCAACCAGTGTGGCTGTGCCACTGGTGACGACGTCCCTCAGCATGCTGTCCATGACATAGGCCGCCTGCGGAGAAAACACAGAGTGGACCTGAGGATGGGATGTGTACAGGGTTCCCCCGTTGCGGTCTGTAATTTTCTTAATTAGGTAAGACTGTCTCCACACGCCCTGGTTGGGGAATGTGGTATAAGCGCTGGTCACCTGTTGAACCGTTAATCCGTATTTCATGCCCCCGATGGCGGTGGCCAGTTGGTGCAGATCGCTGTTCGCCAGTGTACGTTGCCCCATGAGGGTGGTGGACTGGGGCGTGATGCCCATCTTTGCTAGGTAATAAGCGCCAGTTTGCAGTCCCACGGCGTTAGCCACTTGAATGGCGGGCACGTTAAGGGACTGAGCCAGAGCATAGCGAGCACTGACAATACCATGCCACCAAGGTACATCATCTTGGGGTTTCCATTGACCTTGGGGAGTAGAAAAGGAAACCGGACCGTCCATGATACCTGTGGCAGCAGTAATCTTTCCTGTGTCAATACCGGGGCCGTACTCAAACAAAGGTTTGATGGCTGAACCGGGTTGCCGGGCGATGTCCGAGTGGTCGATGCTGTCTTGTAGGTAGTTTCGACCACCGCCGATGGCCAGAATGGCACCGGTCTGATTGTCAATCAGAGTGACTCCAGCCTCGTATAAGTCCACCAGGGGTTTTCCACCGGGTCCCTTCAATCCAGGCACGGTTTGGTTGGTGTCCCCAAACAATTGGCTTGTGGACAACACTTTTTCCACATGATTCTGGTCTGCCAGGTCGATGGTGGTATATATTTTATAGCCCGCGGTGGCCAAGGCGTCAGAAGCCTGTTTTGTGGTAGCGTAGCGGCCTGAACGAACCAGATCTTCAACAACCCGTGGTTGAATGTCGTCGTACCAGAGGTATGGATGAGCCAACACGGGTTGTACCGGGGTTTTCAGTTCTTTGAGCACATTGACCTGTAAGGCTTGCTGATAGACACGCTGCGAAATAGCGCCATTGGATAACATATGTGATAAGATCAGGCGCTGTCGTTTTAAGGTGTTTTGTGGGAACTGGTAAGGTGAAAACAGGGATGGATTGTTGGGAATTGCGGCCACAAAAGCCGCCTCAGCCAAGTTGAGGGTTTTCGGGTCTTTATGAAACATAAGTTCCGATGCGGTTTTGACTCCGTATACAGGAACACCACCCATTTGACCCATGTACACCCAGTTCATATAGTCTGTCATGATCTCATTTTTGGTCAACATGTGGTTGACCTCCACGGCGAGAGCAATTTCCTGTACCTTTCGTTTCATTGTCCGCTGCTGGTCCGGAAAGAGCGCAAGTTTTACGGTTTGCTGGGTGATGGTGCTTGCGCCGCTTTCAATGTGGTGAGTGGTCACATCTTGCACGAATGCCCGTATCATGGCTAGAGGATTGATGCCGATATTTTGATAAAAGGTTTTGTCCTCGGCTGCAATAAAGGCATTCACCACATTGGTGGAAACGTCTTGCAAGGATCGAATGGGGGACCGGTCCCCGTCCGCTGAAAAGCGTCCGATGACTTGTCCGTTTCGGTCATAGACCACACTGGGTTGGCTGAGATTGGTGAAGGCAGCCGCTGAGATGGTAGGCAATCCCTTGAGTAGGGAAGCGGCATAACCCACTCCGGCTCCAATACCGGTGACCGTGGCGGCAATCACCAGCAAACCCAGGTACCCGAGGATGCGCAGCACCAGAGAACGGCCAGGTCTGCGCTCCGTCCGCGGTCGTCTCGGGGAGGCCGCTTTTCGGCTCTTTCCGGAGGACGGCGTGGTGCGGTTGGCCATAAGAAATTCACTCCTCTCATTGGCTAGGATTATACCACAGCAAAGGATTGGACTTGATATCCTCTTGGTTGACGGGACGGCGAGTCCTTTGGTACACTAAGGCACCAAAAGCAGGGTTTATTTTTGAGAAAAAAGGTTGAGTACGGCACATGAACGGCACAGAAAACTGGTGGAAGGTACGACCCAGTCAGGTGTGTGACCGGAATTTGCGTCTGGGGAGGTGCGGTGGCTGGGAGTTGTCGCCGTTGGAGGGATGTTTATGCCTAATCAGGAAGACGGAAACGCCTCGCAAGGGACACCCACGAGGACAGGGGAAGTGGGCACGGCTAACGGGTCAACAGACTGGAATCTGAGTTCGGATCAGGAACGAGAGGTGCAGCGTCAACTGACCATCATCCGTCGGGGCGTGGCGGAAATTGTCCCCGAGCAAAGCTTGGTGCAAAAACTTCGACGCAGCATCCTTACTGGGAAACCGCTACGAGTGAAGTTGGGAATGGATCCGACGGCACCAGACATTCATCTGGGACACACAGTGGTCCTTAACAAAATCCGGCAGTTGCAGGAACTGGGGCACATCGCTCATCTGGTGATTGGTGATTTTACTGGACAAATTGGCGATCCCACGGATAAGGCGGAGACCCGTAAACAGTTGACCCCGCAACAGGTCGAGGAGAATGCCCGTACGTACAAGGAGCAGGTCTTCAAGGTTCTGGACCCGGAAAAAACGGAGTTGGTCCACAACTCCACTTGGCTTGCGCCTTTGCGCTTTGCGGAGGTGGTGCGCTTGGCATCGACTTTGACCGTGGCCCGTATGCTGGAGAGGGAGGACTTTACAAAGCGATTTCGGGAAAATCGGCCCATTCATGTCCATGAGTTTTTTTATCCTCTGATGCAGGCATATGATTCCGTGGCTTTGCACACCGACATTGAGTTGGGGGGGACGGACCAGAAATTCAACCTGTTGATGGGTCGAACCTTACAACGAGAATTTGGACAGCAAGAGCAAGTGGCACTGATGATGCCCCTATTGGAGGGGCTGGACGGTATACACAAAATGTCAAAGAGTTTGGGAAATTACATCGGTATTGATGAACCTACTCAGCAGATGTACGGCAAGGCCATGTCCATTCCCGATGTCTTGATGCCGCGTTATTTCGAATTGGTTTCTCAGGTATCTAATGAGGAATTGGTCGCAATTCAAAGCGGTTTGGCGGATGGCAGTTATCATCCTCGGGATGCGAAAATGCGATTGGCCCGTGAAGTGGTTACTCGTTTTTTGGGGGAGCAAGCAGCCGAGGAAGCCGAGAAACACTGGCGGGAGGTGTTTCAACAAGGAGACTTGCCGTCCGATATTCCGGAAGCCAATTTGGCCGCAGGACGCTATTGGGTTATTCGTCTGTTGGTGGAATTGGGCCTGGCCGGGAGCAACTCGGAAGCCAGGCGGGCGGTTGAACAGGGTGCCGTTCGCGTGGATGGACAGCGGGTGGAAGATGTGAACGCCGAACTGGACGTCCGCGATGGGACGGTGGTGCAAGTGGGCAAACGCCGTTTTCAACGCTGTCGCACCGTAGGCGTTTAGGGGTTGTTCGAAATGGTTTGGGTCAAATGCTTCTCACTGGGGAGCAGATTCAATACACATTTGCCGCTCATCCCTTTGGGGTGAGCGGTTTTGCTTGGATCTTATGCCAACAATGAGAGGATTTTGTCAGAGAAAGTCGAATAAGTCAGACGGTACACGCGTGTTCGGACATCCGCGATATAGACCGTGTTCGACATCCGCTATCAGTGCGTGTCCGGAAAGGGTCTAACCCTTTTCCGGACAATCTCTAGAAGGGATAGTCACAGACAAGGGTGGGTGACAAGATTTGCAAGACCAAGGGGTGGCCAATGTGTCTCAACAAGGGGTTTCGTCTCTCGTGCAGGGACATGGAAAACCGGGTCCTCAGGGACCAAGGAGCTTCTGGAACTCTCAGCGTTTTAGGCGGTTTTTATCGATTCGTTTTAAAGTAGGTTCCGCTTTTGGAATTTTATTAGCAGTACTGTTGATTCTGGGCATCATTAATGTCACCCGTTTGAGTGCGCTACAACGGTCAGTGAATACCTTAACTCACCACGATATGATGGTGCTGCAGAGAGCAGACCAGGTTCAGACGGACCTGTTGCTGATGCAGGGCGGGCTACGTGGATTTTTGGTTACAGGCAACGACAATCTTCTCAACAGCGAGTACACCAGCGCCAAGGCCGCTTATACAACTGACCTGGCGAACTTGCAAAAACTCCTCGGGAGTTCTGCACACACAACGGGTCAAATCGAAGGAATTCAAGCTCCCCTGAATGAATGGTTCAGTTATGCAAACCAGTTGATTCAGTTGCGAGAGGCGGGACAAGGAAATCAAGCGGCGGCAACCGAGGCAGGTGGCACCGGAACGACGTTGATGGCTCAAGCGCAAGGTCGAATTTCCGGGTTGATGACGCAGACTCAACAGCAAGCAGCCCTATCTGGAGAACAATTGCAGAACCTCTTGCAGGGCACGCGGTTGATGATCTTGATTCTGACCCTGGCCGCGTTGGGGATTGGACTGCTGGTGGGAATTCCTGCCACGGTGAGCACGCCGAGAAACCTCAATCGGGTGATTGGTGTTTTACGGGATATTGCGGCGGCAGGGGGCGACTTGCGCCGACGCATTGATGGAGTGCATAGCCGGGATGAGGTACAGCAACTGGCAGAAGTTACTAATCGGGTTTTGTCCACGGTCTCCATTTTTGTGCAAAAGGTGGCAACCACAGCCCAAACGGTTGCCGCCAGCGCTCAAGAATTGACTGCGGCCACAGATGAAACCGCGCGCGCGGCCAATGAGATCGCCACCACTGCGGGAGAATTTGCGGGAATTAGCGACCAATCTTTAAGCGCACTGTCTGTCATGAACGAGGCACTTCGGCAGGTCAAGCATCAAGGGGACGGAGTTGAACAGCGGGTTGGGGAGGTGGTCACCGCCGTCGACGGTGTCAAAGTCTCCACTCAGCGGGGAAGGGAACAGGTGGCTCGTACCACCGACACGATGAACGAACTTTTGGCGGCGTCGGAGGAAACCCAACGCCATCTGCAAGATGTACGTCAATCTGCACAGCAGATTGTGCCCATCTCTACAACCATTCGCGAGATTGCGGATCAGACCAATCTCTTGGCACTCAACGCGGCGATTGAGGCGGCCAGAGCGGGCGACGCGGGTCGTGGATTTGCGGTGGTGGCTCAGGAGGTACGAAAGTTGGCTGAGCAGAGTCGGCAGGCGACTCAAGAAATTGAACAAATTGTGAAGAAAAATGAACAGGTTACTCGTTTGGCCGTGAGTTCTATGGACCGCAGTCAGGTTGCCGTGGCACAAGGTCATCGGGCGGCAGATGAAACTCAGTCTGTATTGCTCGAGATTGGCCAGGCGGTGGAGCATGTCGTACCCATGGCACACGACATTCTGGGTGGTGTACGGGAACAGGTCCATCAGGTGGAGTCGGCCATCAGCAACATTGAAGGGGTTGCTTCCTTGATGGCCAGAGTGGCAGCGGGAGCAGAGAATAACGCTGCCAGCACGGAAGAGACCTTGGCAACGGTCGAACAGGTAGCGGAGGCAGCTCGATCCCTGGCGGAATTAGCACAGGAATTGCAGGGATTAGTGGAAAAATTTCAGGTGTGAGGTTCGTGTCACAGGACCCAATTGTGGGCCATTGCATATAGTGACAAAGATGACCGTGAGTCTTTGCGCAATGTGCCACTATAGGGAGGTCCATGTTGTGAGAAAATACATCGTTCAAGAAGGAGATACCCTGTCAGAAATCAGCAAAGTGACAGGGGTTCGATTGCCGTTGTTAATGGCCGCCAATCCGCAACTCATCCATCCGGACGATTTACACCCAGGGATGGTTTTGGTTATCC
Organism: Bacillota bacterium; assembly: GCA_027336365.1. GTDB lineage: Bacteria > Bacillota > Bacilli > Alicyclobacillales > Alicyclobacillaceae > QXHL01. The sequence continues at coordinate 13,143 of DAHWFY010000065.1, forward strand.
CTGAACTGGATAAGCCAAAACCTGCACAGCAGGGAAGCCAGTCCGTTTCGACTTCACAGCCTGTTTCGTCTTTGCAGTCCGTTCACACTCCGCAGTCTGTTCCGGCACCTATGGGAGCCGATACGGGTTCTGGGGGTGGGTCCGGGCACGGGGGGGCTGTACCCACATTTTTCGGTTTTGTCTGGCCTCATATGGTTCAGCCTGGCGAGACATGGGAGACTTTACAGCAATCTTATAAAACTAGCCTTGCCGACCTGATGCAGTTAAACCCCGGCAAACAGGGGCGGCCTCTGGTTCCGGGCGAGGTGGTGTATGTGCCAGGAATGTCCGGAATACCATCCACTTCTGCCACAGTTCCACAATATCCATCTGGAGCGGGAAGCCTATACGGTCCAAGTTACCCAATGTCATTGCCGGGGGGGATGCCGTTAGGAGCCGTTACGGGACTGGACCAAGAAGGAACAGCGGGGTATCCTCAAGGTCCGCATACTCACTTTCCGTATCGTGGTCAGTCTGTGTGTGACGATTCCTATGCGGGGGACGGCTCAGAGAGGGATTTCGCAATGCCCATCCCTTGGTATGCGATTCCCTGGCACCAACGGGGTTATGGAGGTTGGATTGGGCCCTTTCCGGTGGGTGCGGAAAATTGGCGTTACGAGGCAGATATCTGGGATGGACAGGCGACAGGATATGCCCATTTAGGCATGGGGTTGGAGGGGTGGGAAGAAAGTTCTTCCTGGGAGTCCGACTGGCTAGAGTCTGGGTTAGAATTTGTCAACCCAATAGAAGGGCGGAGTGCCACGGGCTCGTCCGACGAGCAGGAAACTCCTTAAGGATGAAGGGACCCATGGCGATGCGGTGGGAACTTGCGGAAGCATTTGTGGATTCCAAACTGGCGGATGTCTTGGCAGAGGAGTACGGGATTGTCGTACAGCAATTCGTACAGATGAAATCGGTGATTGGCATTGTCGCGGAGAACGGACGGCATTTCGTTTGGAAACCCGTGCCGCAAAGCGAGGTGCACAGAGTGCTTGCGGTTCATCAAGAGGTCATGTTTTTGCAGCGGGCGGGATTTCGGGTGGCTTCGCCAGTGTATTCTCGGTATGGCAGTCTTGTGACGAGGTTACCCAATGGTCAAGTGGGTCAATTGTTGCCATGGTTACCGGGTCAGCACTTGAATTTGGCCAATCGGCAACAGCGACTGGGCGCCGTTGCGACACTTGCCGCGTTGCACAGGGTAACGTTAGTACCAAGACCAAGGGAACATGGGCAATCATCTGGGGTATTCCATTTTACGCGGGGGCGTTTTGTCGCTAAATTTCAACTCAAACTTGATCTTTGCCGCCGATTATGGCCCACTCTCAGTCGGACGTTTCCCCAACTGCAACCGTACACCCTGAAGCTGTTTCGTGAACTCGCGAATCTCCATCAGACACTTATCCAGTGGGAGGGACAGGTGGCTTTTTGTCACCGGGATTTGGCGCCTCATAACCTGTTGTGGGGGGAACACGACCATCCTTTCTTGCAAAAAGTTGGTTGGATTGATTTCGACTTGGCAGATTGGGATGACCCCTTAGGAGACTTGGTGCAGGTGATGAACCACACTGTGGCACTGGTTTCCATCGGTCCCGGAGACTTGCGACAGATGGTGGAGACCTATGCAAGAAATTTGCCTTTATCCAAGCAAGCGATTCTTGTGTTATGGAGGGTGTTGTATTTTCCGGATGTGTTTGTTCGAACCGTGGTCCAATGGCTCGGGCACGGTACTCCAGTGGATGGCAGAGAACGTGTGTTGGATGCCTGGGAGGCGGAATTAAGACGTTGGCGGGTTTTGGCCCAAGACGCTAACCTTCTCACCGCGGGGTCCTTGTCTGGCGAAGAAACCAACTGGGTTGGACCGCACTGGGAACTATTTTCGAAAAAGGAGCATTTGTAGAGGTTGTCCGGAAAGGGGTCAGAACTCCCCGGCGCATTGCTGCGTCGTCGCCCAAAATGCTCCTTCACGTACCG
>DAHWFY010000066.1 GCA_027336365.1 Bacillota bacterium
ATGATTCTACGCACCTGCCTATGATACTGGTTTCTAATCCTTGGATTCCAAGCAGGATTGAACATTTGGAGGGGAGAGGGAGGTCTCCGGTACCGGAATTGACGAAAGTTTGCAAACAGTTGATTTCTGTGGGGGCAGAGTTAATTGTCATTCCCTCCAGTACAACCCATGCTTATTACGATGAATTACAACGGGCGATGGACGTACACATGGTTTCCTTGGTCCAGTCAGTTGCCGATGACCTTCGTACACATAGCATCAAGAAAGTAGGAATATTGGCGACGACACCTACACGTCAATACAGAATTTATGAGGAGCACTTTAAGCAGTATGGAATTGATTTTTCTTATCCTGATAGTGATTCTCAAGAACAGGTGATGGAAGTGATTCAGCGCACAAAAGCGGGAATGGCAGGTGAACTGGATGGGGAATGGTTGAATGCGATTGTCAACGGGAAGTGGTCTGATGGGTCGGATGGAGTTCTATTGGCCTGTACCGAGTTGCCTGTCGTTTATACGCTGCTAAATAAAGAACGAGGTGATATAGCTCAGGGCAAGAAAGTATTGGATGCGACAGACATCCTGGCTAAACGGGTCATTGAAGAAGCCTATGAGTCGCGCCACAATGAGGTATCTTCTGTATAAGAGGTTGTCCGAAAAGGGGTCAGAACTCCTCGGCGCATGGCCGCGTCGTCGCTCAAGATGCTCCCGCACGTACCGAAAACGTACGGCATGGAACTCTCACTCAATCCCAGCGCTCCTCCCTGGGGAGCAGACCCTGTTCGCATTATGGGATATCCTCCGGGTACTGCTTGGGTCTGATCGAACCCCCTTTCTGGACACGCACGATAACTGTAAGTCGTACATGCATGGGATAAAAGCGTGTCTGAACAACTAATTTCTCATCGAATTCTGCTTTCGGTTTGCAGGGAATTAGAAGGGACGGTGATATCCTTGACACAGGACAGACGGGGAGTTCAACAGGCGTGGGAGGCGTTCGTTCAGGGCGGAGAGGTGGCAGACCATCCAGTGAATGGGGTGATTCGTGAGTCCTGGATGCGATCACGTCAATTGGGTGTAAACCCCTGGCAATTAGTAGGACCAAAACGGGTAAGTCCAGAGGAGTTACAACAACTCCGAGAAGTGAAACAAACACTCCTGGATGCGGCATCTCCTCTCATGGATCACCTCTATGAGTGGGTGAAGGGAACTGGCTTTGTGGTTACCCTGTGTGATGAACGGGGTTTTTTGTTTCATGTCTTGGGTGATCCGGATACACTGCAAAAAGCCCAGGAGATTGAGTTTGTGGCTGGAGCCAACTGGAGCGAAGGGGCTGTAGGGACCAACGCCATTGGCACTTGCTTGGTGTTGAATCAACCCTTGCAGGTATCGGCGGCAGAGCATTTTTCTGTGGCTTGTCAGGGATGGACTTGTTCTGCAGCCCCCATCCATGGACCGGACGGAGATGTGATTGGCGTATTGAACCTGTCGGGGACTTGGGAAAAGGTTCATCCCCACACACTGGGACTGGTGGTTTCTGCAGCCCGGGTCATTGAGAATCACTTGATGCTGCAGGAACGGTCTCGCCGTGCCGAACGCATGGGAGGGTATCTGGAGGCGGCTGTCAATGCTTTGAATGAGGCGGTGCTGGTGTTGAGCCAGGACCGGAGAATCATCAAAGTAAACAAAATCTTTCAGGAGTTTTTTGGACTGCACGAGGAACAGGTTGTAGGACAGTTGGTCACCGATGTGTGGGAAAATCCACTCTGGACAGTCTGTTTGGCTGGGTGTTCCAATCGAGAAGTGAGTTTTCCGGTGCGCGAAACCGGTCATTCCGTACATGGTTTGCTGAATGTATATCCTATTCAAAATGGTGCTGGCCAGCCTCTGGGGTCACTGGTGACCCTGCGGGAAATTCAGGAGGTACGCCAGTTCATCAACCACATGACCAATAGTCGGGCTAAGATAGAGTTTTCTGACATCATTGGTGAAAATTCAGCATTTCTTGAAGCATTAGGGGACGCGAAGCTGGCCGCTCATACGGACACAACCGTTCTGCTTCAGGGGGAGAGCGGCACAGGCAAGGAATTGTTTGCCCAGGCCATTCACAGCGCCAGTCACCGCCGCCATAAACCCTTTATTGCCCTGAACTGTGGGGCCATACCGCGGGACCTGTTGGGGAGCGAACTGTTTGGCTATGCTGAAGGGGCCTTTACAGGCGCTCGGCGTGGCGGGAGCGCAGGAAAATTTGAGCTTGCCGAAGGAGGAACCCTGTTTCTCGATGAGGTGGGAGAAATGTCCTTGGAAATGCAGGTTTTGTTGCTGCGTGTGCTGCAAAACCGCGAAGTTACCCGTTTGGGCGGGGACCGGGTCATCCCCGTGAACGTCCGCATCATTGCGGCCACCAACAAAGACCTGAAGGTTGAAGTGCACAAGGGAAACTTTCGCGATGACTTGTATTATCGACTGAATGTCATGTTGATTCGCATTCCACCTCTGCGGGAGCGTATCGACGATATCGCTCGCTTGACTCAGGCCTTTACGGGGCAATTCGCAGTCCGCTTACAACGGCCAGGGTTGCAAGTGGCTCCGAGTCTGTTGAACCGTCTGGAGCAGTGGCCTTGGCCGGGAAACGTTCGAGAACTGCAGAACGTGTTGGAGCGCATGGCCATCCGCACACAAGGTGAGTGGTTGACTCCAGATCTGCTGCCTCAAGAATTACAGGAACTCTCTTCTATTCCGGGTGCCTCCTGGCGTACCCACCGAAATTTTTTGCAGGAGACGCTGTTTCAAACGGGGGGAATGACTGGAGAGGGAGTTCAAGGCCCCCACTTCTCCAACTCTGAATTTCCTCGTGCCAGTCTGGCGGGTATGGATCTGCCGGGTGGCATCTCTGGGTTACCCTTGAAAGATCAGTTGCAGAGGGCTGCATTGTTGGATTCTTTGCGGGCATCCAGGGGAAATCACAAAGAGGCCGCGCGGATTTTAGGTGTGGCTCGCAGCACATTATACAGGCAAATTAAGAAATTCGGATTGAGTTGATTCGGAACTCGGTTGACTTAAAAAACACCGTGTTCTTAAATGGGACACGTGTGTCCCATCGTGACTTGTTATGAGACACACAAATGGGACGGTATGAACAGCTCAATACGGTTGAGAAGTCGGTATCATAGATAAATTTGTCCGAATTGTCCGTTTCGGAAGTTTGGCATCAGACTTGCTTATGAATTGGAGTGAGGAATGCGGGCTCTTTAGCCAAACACCTCAAACTGAAAACCGGAGGTTAACAAGGTATGACGGTTCCAGCGGACAAACTGAAGTGGATGTACGAGACCATGGTCAAGATCCGCCGTTATGAGGAAGCAATGGTAGACGCATACGGCGAGGGGAAGTATCCGGTCTTCAACATCGGTGCCGGACCCGTTCCTGGTGAGATGCATTTGGCTGCTGGTCAGGAACCTGTGGCTGTAGGAGTGTGCGCACACCTGCGGCCGGATGACACGGTGACTGCGCCTCATCGGCCCCATCACCATGCGATTGCCAAGGGAGTGAACCTGCAGCGGATGACTGCCGAGATATTCGGTAAAGTGGACGGATTGGGAAAGGGCAAGGGAGGTCACATGCACCTGTTCGATCCGGAGGTAAAATTCTCCTGTGGGGGAATTGTTGCCGCCGGTGTCCCCCATGCCGTGGGGGCTGCTCTGGCTTCGACAATGCAGGGCAGGGACTCGGTGGCCGTGGCCTTTATTGGGGAAGGCGCGGCTAATGCAGGCGCCTTTCATGAATCTCTCAACCTGGCCGCACTCTGGAAATTGCCAGTGATTGTTGTCATTGAAGACAACGCCTATGGCATCTCCGTCCCCAAACCCGCTTCCACAGCCGTTCCCACGAATGAGGTGAGAGCCAGTGCTTATGGTATTCCTGGGATGCGTGTGGTGGGAAATGACCCGGTGGCCTTGTATCAGGTTGCACAAGAGGCGGTGGACAGGGCTCGACGAGGCGGCGGGCCGACACTGATTGAAGTGGAGACAGATAGGTATTTGGGACACTTTCAGGGAGATCCAGAGGTCTATCGCGATAAGGATGAGGTGGAGCATCTGCGCCAGCGTGATGCGATTCAGATTGTTCGACAGCAGATGGTCACAGAGGGAATGGCCACTGAGGAGGAACTCCAAGCAATGGAGCGACGTGCTTACCAGGAGGTGGAGGAAGCGTACGCATTTGCCCGGCAAAGTCCAGATCCGGTAGGAGAGAGTGCCTTGGTAGACGTATTTGCTTTGTAAGCCTTCTGTTCTGCTGTTAAGGCTACCGGGGGCGACAATTGCCTTGGCGACGTATTTGCTTTGTAAGCCTTTGCGTGAATGGATTTTCATCGACGAGTGTGTGGATGTGAAATGAAATCAGAGTTTTATATCAATTGTATAAAGGAGGGCAAACGGTCATGCCTGTCACCTCGACGCAGCGGATGTTAACCGGCAACAAAGCGGTTGCCGAAGCGATTGCCCAAGAAATGGAACGAGACCCGAAGGTTTTTGTCATGGGCGAGGATGTGGGGCGTTATGGCGGCATTTTTGGCGCCACCGAGGGTTTGTTCCAACGCTTTGGTGGGGAGCGGGTACGAGATACACCCATTTCTGAAACGGGATTTATTGGTGCGGCCATTGGTGCAGCAGCCGAGGGAATGCGACCTATTGCCGAATTGATGTTTGTCGATTTTTTTGGTGTCTGCATGGACCAAATTTATAATCATATGGCAAAAATACATTATATGTCAGGCGGGAATGTGCGATTACCCATGGTGTTGATGACCGCAGTGGGTGGGGGGTACAGTGATGCGGCACAGCACTCGCAAACTCTTTACGCCACCTTTGCCCATATGCCAGGCCTGAAGGTGGCTGCACCCGCCACACCGTATGACTTGAAAGGCATGATGATGTCCGCCATCCGAGACGACAACCCTGTGTTGCTAATGTTTCACAAACAACTGCAAGGATTGGGTTGGATGGCTCCGATTGACGCGTCTGTGGGTGTGGTTCCTGAAGAACCGTATACGGTACCCTTAGGTCAAGCCAAGATAGTGCGGGAAGGCAGGGACTTGACCATTGTCGGTTTGCAGATGACTGTCCACTGGGCTTTGGCTGCGGCAACCCGCTTGGCGGAGGAAGGAATTGAGGCCGAGGTGGTTGACCTGCGTTCTCTGGTACCCTTGGATAAACAGACAGTGGTAAACTCGGTGCGCAAAACCCACCGCCTGTTGGTGGTGGACGAGGACTACCTAAGTTACGGTATGACTGCCGAGATTGCCGCTATGGTGGCGGAGCAGGCTCTGTATGACCTGGATGCTCCCATCCGGCGGCTGGCGGTACCCGATGTTCCCATTCCCTACAGTCATAATTTAGAGAAGTTTGTATTACCCAACCCGGAAAAGATTTACGAACAGGCCAAAGAATTAGCCGAACAGTGAGAAAACACCTGTCTATTCCAGTAAATACAATAACGTGGATTTACCTTCCCTGCTGGTGCCGCTATCAGCGGCATGACGGTCTATCCAGTCAATACAGTTGCGTGGATTTATCTTCCTTTCTCGAATCTTTCGCTCAGGCTTTTGGTGAAAAAATCATCGTCATGGATGAGGAAGAAAAAAACGCACAACAAGAACTTGTCGAAGACTTGATTGCGCTTACGACATCTTTTCCCACTCGAATTTACGGTAAGCGTGGTGGAAAAAAGCTGATCGAGGCAATACAAACCCTTCTTCAAGAAGAAGATAACCCACATGAAAACAACGATGCGTGGTGTGTTGCTGGGTGTTGAGGGAACATCAACTCAACTGCTAGACCGTTTAATGCGCAAATATAGTTTTATGGTACGTTATGCCTTTCGACGACTATTGGCATCGGAAGAATGACTGAAGTACATGGAATCAAGCCAAGAAAGCGATGGAAAAAACCTTACAGGAGAAGGGAGGCAGCCTGGTTTCGTGGTTGGACCCACGTAAGGGACTGCTCCTTGGATAACGAGAAGCTCCTGCCGTGTACACGGGGAGAAAGGCACGGCAGGATATCTTATCGGGTCAAGGCAACACCTGGGACCAAGCAACACCTGGGAAGAGGGAAACACGAATCGGACATAAGGAAAGGTGATTTTTCTGTTCTCCGATTTGGTTCCTCTTTAGTGGTGCGAGAGCAGCCTCCAAGCGGATGAATCCTGTAAGACCGCGGACTCGCAAGAGTCGAAAAAGCCTATTTCGATTATCATAGGTTTTTTGAACCAGGACCGGCCATTGATTGATGTACCGATGCCGCAAACAACCGATGAACCGATGGAGAGCGTGATTGTATTTTGGTATAAGGCAATTGGTGACACCGTTGCACAACATGATGTCCTGGCCGAGGTGCAGACAGAGAAGGCAACTTTTGAAGTGGAGTCACCTGTCAGCGGTGTCCTTCAGGAGGTGTGGGTCCAACGCGGTGAGGCGGCTCCACCCGGTGCGGTCATTGCAAGAATTGCCACTACCATGGATGGAGATAAGTCTGCATTCATCGCAAAGACGGGGGAACCGATGCATGAGGAGAGGGAGGCGGGAACCAGTCATTTCTTGAACATAAAGGAACAAAAGAAACATGAGGTCCGATCCGTTGATTCTGTTTCCGCGTTGGGTCAGTCTGATTCAGGTTCGCAGACTACACAAACAGAGCGTGTTGCCCTCCCACCGCGTATGCGTCGTTTGGCACAGGAGTTAGGTGTAGATGTCGCAACTCTGCGTGGCAGTGGGACTCATCAGAGGATTACTGAGGAAGATATTCGTCGGGCGGCGGCTGTTGCAGTAGAGGGGACGCAGTCCTATATATCGGTGACTCCTGTGCGGCGAACCATCGCCAAGCGAATGACGCAGAGTCTGTTAGAAGCTCCCCAGCTGACAGAACATGCTTGGGCGGATGTTACAGAATTGGGCCTAATACGTGGTAATTTCTCAAATATCGGATGGAATGCGTGGGTGCTGCGTGCAGTTGTGTTGGCCTTGCAAGAACATCCTGTGTTGAATGCGGTCTGGGAAGATACACGTATTCGCTTGCAGTTTGGTGTGCATCTGGGGATTGCCGTGGACGCAGAGGAGGGACTGTACGTCCCAGTGGTGCGGGATGCACAGTTGCTGGATGTGAAGCAACTCCAACAAGTCGTGCAGACCTTGGCGGACAAAGTGCGGTCCGCCAAGGTCAGTCAGGAAGAACTCAACGGGGGGACCTTTACTGTCACCAACTTGGGCGGTTATGGGGTGGAGTTTTTTACTCCCATCCTCAACCCACCTCAGGTGAGCATTCTGGGAGTAGGAAAGATGGACGAACGGGTAGTATTGGTAGACGGGCAGGTGGCAGTGCAAAAACGACTGCCGTTAAGCCTAACCTTTGACCATAGGGTGGTGGACGGTGGTCCGGCCGCTCGTTTTCTGCAATCCGTAATCCGACAGCTTCAAGAACCGCAGACTCTTATGCGTTGAAGTATCTGAAAGGGGTTGTCCGGAAAGGGGTCAGAACTCTCCTTGGTGAATTCCTTCGTCCGTCGGCACCTAAATGCTGCTTCACGGTCCGAAAACGTACGGTACGGGGCTCTCGCTCGGGCTAAACGCTCCCCCTGGGAAGCAGCCCCCCCTGCGCATTTTGGGCTGGCTTCCTCGCACTGCTTGGGTCTGTTCTCACCTCTTTCCGAATATGCACTTATCAAAGATAAGTATTTAGAATGCAGTCCGCCTTGGCATATCTGCATGACGGATGGCCAAGGCGGATGGGAGTTTACGTCAAGAGAGGGGCCAGGCCGTTGGCGATAACGGCGTGACCCAGATTGTTGGGGTGGACCGGGGCAAAAGGAAGACGCAGGACGTCTTCCAGTTTGCCAGTTTGGTACCCAGCAATCAACTGAGCTTGGCGTCCGGCAAACCACTCGGCCACTGGGGCGATTGAACAATGAACTGAAGTTGCAGTCCGAATAATCGCTTCATTTAGGGCCGCAACGGCCTCTGTGGAAATGGGGCTGTTGGGAAAAGGATTGTATTGGGTGCATACTACCAGCCGCCGATGATTCAATTTGCGAATCTGGTTTAGCAGAAGAGAAAGGTCTTGGGTGTAGCGCCGCAAAGTGTTTGCGGAGGCTTTCTCAAAGGATGCCCCGTGCAAGACGGTCATTGCAGCATGCACCAAGTCATCTCCTCCTACCCAAATGCTGACGGCTTGGGCTTGTGCCAAAGGTTGCAGACTATTGTCTAATATGGCCATGTCTAAATCGGCGCTGGTCCAACCTGGCTTGGCGAGGATGAGTCCGGTTGCGGGCAATTTTTGCTGTTGCAGGATTTGAACTACTTGGGAGGGATAAGCATAAGCCGGAGAAGTGGCGCCTTTTCCCGCCGTGATGGAGTCACCCAGGGCTGTGTATAGGTACATGGACTTCCCCTTCTTTTCATAGACATTCATACCGCGGTTAGCGGCACCAACAAAGAATGTAAATTCACGCAGTTGTATGAACTGAATAAATTGGTGTCGAGGCCGGTCCACTCGTGAGTACGCAATGGTCGGCTGGTCCAGTATATCTCTGCCTTCTCTTTCAGAAATGCAAGGGAGGCGTGTCTGGACACGGTCTGTGTCCTGGCTGAACCTCTGAATCTGAAACAGATCAACGGGCCAAGCATGCTCAGGTTCTGGGGGGTGTTTGGGTCAACTTCTCAAATGTGTCGTTAGCTTGAGCTTGAGCGATGGAAGCGGTACGATGAAAGCGTGAATATTTGTGCAAAGTGAACAGACTGAGAGAAGTTGCCCGAAAAGGGGTGAAACACCCGCATGAGTGGTGGCTGCTAGACCATGGGTTTCTCAGACATGTACTTAGCATGTCACTGCATGAAAGAGGTTGTCCGGAAAGGGGTCAGAACTCCCCGGCGCATTGCTGCGTTGTTGCTCAAAATGCTGCTTCACGGTCCAAAAACGTACGGCACGGGGTTCTCGCTTGGTCTAAACGCTCCCTACTGGGGAGCAGACCCCAATGCGCATTTTGGCTGGCCTCCTGGTACTGCTTGGGTCTGACCAGACTCCTTTCTGGACACGCACTTAAATGCACTTGAAAGGCTACTGAGGAGGCGGTTTCGGTGACCATTGATTTTATACGGGTGAAAAAGCATACCCATTTTCTTGATCCGAGAAAGAACTTTCAAGAGACCGTCATTGAGAGTGAGATCCGCCTGGATCCGCTGACGAAGGCCACGGGTCGCATTGCTCATTTTAGTGATTTGGATTTTCCATCGGTGGACGTGGCGGAGTTATCGAACCGGTCCCTGGCGGGTGGTTTCTGTCCGTTCTGCCCGGAGAATGTGGAGACAGTGACTCCCAAGTTTCCTACAAACCTGTCCGTGGAGGGACGCTTTCATCAAGGAGAAGCAGTGGTTTTTCCCAACTTGTCTCCTTATGATGCCCATAGTGCGGTGACGGTAGTTAGCCGAAATCACCTAGTTCCCATGCAGGACCTGATGCCGATGAGGTTGACAGACGCCATAGAGGCTTCCATCGCGTATTTTAGGGCTGTAAACCAGCAGGAGAAGCATTTAGGATATGGCTTAATTAACTGGAATTATTTTCCGATGGCAGGTGCGAGTCTTCTTCATCCCCATCTACAGGTGTTTGCCACAGACACTCCTGGAAATTACTTGAGGGCAGAAATTGAGGCCAGTCGAGCTTATAGGCAGGACACGGGACAGTCTTTCTGGGCCGACTTCTTGGATGAAGAGAAGCGTTTGAATGAGCGGTATTTGGGTGATACCGGGAATGTGTCATGGGTGGTGAACTTTGTTCCCTTTGGTTTTATTTTTGACGTGACGGCCGTTTTTCGGGAGAAGTTCAGCGTTTTAGACTTATCTCACGAGGATGTGGTGTCTTTCTCCAAGGGATTCCAGCCTGTGTTGCGTTACATGCAAGATCACCACATTTACAGTTTTAATTTGGCCCTCTATCCATCGGCCACTCCGGAGGACGATGTCTGGGTACATGCCCGGATTTCCGCTCGTGGGTCTTTCAATTCTGCGCTGCACGCCACTGACGTGGGTGCCATCCGTCACATGTACAATGAGCCTTTTGCTATGTTTTATCCGGAACAGGTGGCGAGAGAAATGCGCCCTCTTTTCATCTTTAGTTAAACGAGTTCACTCAATCACGTTGAACTGCTCTTCACGGTTGGAAATAGTCATTGAATGGTCATGTTCCAACCGTCAGCGGCCAAATAAGTGTCTGGAAAAATTTCTTTTGCATCAGCCAGAAGTTGTGTAGTTCCCGTTTCTTGATAGCGGTTGCTGATGTGAGTGAGGACAAGACGTCCGACTTTTGCTTGTTTCGCGACTTCTGCTGCTTCTCTGGCGGTGGAGTGGGTGTAGGCGGCAGCCCGTTCTTGGTCTGCGGCGGCAAAAGTCGCTTCGTGAACCAGGACGTTTGCGTGTTGCGCTAGGCTGAGGGATCCACTGCAGGGTCGGGTGTCACCGAGAATCGTTATCACTCGACCGGGCCGGGGAGCACAACGGAATTCGGTGGGCTGGAGAATGTGCCCGTCAGGAAGAGTGACCGTTTCACCTCTCTGCAAAGCCCCATAAACGGGACCGGGTGAAAGACCCAGTGCATTTAGCCGTGCCGAATCTAAGTGTCCGGGTTTTTCTCGTTCAGCAATCCGGTAGCCATAACAGGGAATCCGGTGTTCTAAAGGGGCCGCTTGGACCTGGAATTGTCCATCTTCCCAAACCGTGAAGGGTGTCACATTCCCTTGACAGAGAGAGGACGGATCTTCTGAAATCATCTCGGATGGGAACTCATGGACCTCCACCGGGTAGGTGAGGTGGGTTTGGGATACTTGCAAACATGTTTGCACATACCTTGCCAGTCCCTGAGGGCCATACAGATGCAGGGTGTCTTTGGCTCCCTGGAAGGAACGACTGCTCAAAAGACCGGGGAGGCCAAAGATGTGGTCTCCGTGCAGATGGGTGATAAACACCTTTTCCAGGCGAGATAATCGGATGGGAGCGGTAAGAATCTGCTGTTGGGTACCTTCACCGCAATCAAACAGCCAGAAGCGCCCGCGTTCTGACAACAGTCGCAACGCGATGGCGGAGACATTCCGGGTTGTGCTGGGCAGACCAGCTCCCGTTCCGAGAAAGTATAGGTCCATGGTGGGTTAGGCCCCCTTAGCAGCAGAAGTCACGCTGACGACTGCGACGTTGTCGCTCTTTGGCGTCGGGAAAGTCGTCAGGATCCTCTTCATCGGGAGCCAGCATGAGACGCCCCCGGTGGGAATCCCGAACACCCGCATGAGGGTTGTGACTGGGTGATCCGGGAATGCCGGAAACGTGTTCGAAAGTGCCGTAGATTACTGGATTTCCGTTTTCAACGACTCGCTCACCCTTGGCCAGAACGTGTCGGATCTGAAAGTGTTCATCGGTTAACACCAAGTCTGCATCCGCACCCGTCTGGATGCGTCCTTTGTGGCCTAACTTGAGTATCCTAGCCACATTTTTGGTGACCATAGAGACGGCTACCGAAACAGGAATTTCCTCCTCGACAATAGCATCCCGAATCTCCTCCCAAAGAGTGGAAATAGAACCGACTCCCATAGCCACGAGCCGACCTTTGTGATCAAAAATGGGGGAACTGCCATTGCTGTCGGAACTCATTGTGACTCGTTCTTTTCCCACGCCTTCATCCAGCAGGTGGCGAATGGCTTGGGAAGGTTTCACGGAGACGTGGTCGTGTTCATCTGGACGAATCCCGGAAGTCACGTCTACAAATCCTCCCTTTCGACCCCAGCGTACAGCGTCCTCAAGCAAGTCTGAGTTACGATTTAAGTGTGTAGGAGTGAACACTGAGAGAGGAAGCTCCGTTTTTTTTAAGACGTCAAAGAGAATAGATAATTTGCTGTCATCGTCCCCCACGTGCAAGTGCAGTACGCCCGCTTTTCCACCCAGCAGGCCGCCAACTCTTGCTTCGCTAGCCAGTTCAGCAATATCTTGTTCACTGGGATGGCTGGAACGGGAATCGGAGATAGCAATTTCCCCCACGCCAATCACCTTGTCAATCAGGACGATGTCGCTGCGAGGAGTGCCCGTGATGGTGCGGGTGGGAACTTGGTACGCTCCACAGTAGATGTAAGTAGTAACTCCTTCAAAGTCCAATGCATTGGCTTTAGCCAGCAGTTCTCGAGTGTTGCGGGTGACACCGTCGGTGCCCAGCACTCCCACCAACGTGGTCACTCCAGCCGTGGTGATGTGGCTGAGGGAGATCTCCGGGGTGCGGTAGTGAAATCCTCCTTCGCCGCCGCCGCCCGCCATGTGCACGTGCTGGTCTATCAGGCCGGGAAACATCAATAGCCCCGTTGCGTCCATTTCTTCAATATCCGGTACATTTCCATGCAAGGACAGGTCTTCACCCACTGCAAGGACCTTGCCACCGCCAATCAACAGGTCCCGAATGCCTAAATCTTCCGGTGCAAACAGGTGGGCTTTGCGAATTAGTGTCAGAGTGGCCAAGAGTTTCTAACCTCCTTTGAGGGAAACAATTTGCTGCAAATGTGTTCTTCTAAAGGTTGTCCCAAAGGAGTCAAAACTCTACGTCGCACTGCCCGTTGCTTACTTGCATCTTTTTTGATGCGCATTATTGAGCCGTCAATCCCGACGCGGGAGTAAATTGCTCCCACTGCGTGGTATCTTGTACACGAAACTGGAGATTATCACCATAAACTTGTGCTTGGCTGGTCCATGTCCCCAAGCGAATGGCAGTAAGTTTCCCAGTCAGTACGTTGAGTACAAACTGTTTTCCCTTAAAGTAACGGTCATCCGGAGGAATCAATGACCTCTGACCCCAGTATACCAGGCGACTTCCCACCGCGAGCCAGCTATAAGTGCCCTTGCCATTGGCTAGACTCGCCAAAGGCTTTAGAACCTGGTTTTGTTCCGTCCATAAGTATGTCCAAGCGATGTTTTGTGTCTGTCCCGGCTCGTTGACCGCCAAGGTAATAACGGCGCCATTATAGGTGGCATATAAAGAAGCTAAATACAGGTAAGCTTGTCCAGCAGGCAAAGAAGAACTGCCTGTTGAAGCAGGGCGTCGAGAGGTTTTCTGGGTGCTCGTAGATGTCGCAATGGATCCAGAGGTTGTCCCTTTGGACTGGTTGCCACTTTGTGTGGATGGAACGCCTGCAGGATTGGTTCCAGAGGTGGAATTGGTGGCAGTGCTGGCAGTGTTGTTTGCAGTTGCTGCAGTGGTTGAGTTGGTGTCATGAGTAGACGCTGGCAATTGACCTGAACTTGAAGAAAGGGTATTAGAAGTGGAATTTGAAGTCCCTTGCACACCCGCGTTCGATGGGTTGTACCAACCTGTCCAAGGGATGTCACTTACGGTGGCTTTTATGGGCAACACTCCAAGGCTCACGGCCCCTTGCGTTAAATCTACATGGCTCGTTACGTGGGACGGGTAAGGTGTGTAGTACAGAGTGGTCGAGTTCTGCGCAGCTCCCAGCCCGCCTTGCGGGGTCATGGCTGTGGCTGGCACAACAGCCCATAACACGCCTTGGTGCAAGGGAATAGCTAGCAAGGTGTTTCGAGAGGTTCCTGCAGGCAGGGTGAAGGTACCTCCAGAGGGAATTTGCAGGTTGGCGGTGGTGAGAGTCGTTTGCGGTTGAGGCCCATATTGCTGCACGACGCATGATGGGAGCGTAGCCTGTCCACTGCCAGGACCGGTAATGGTCTGCACGGTTCCACCCGTCACGGGAGTATAGCCCACATCACCAGAGAGAGTAGTCGGATTTGTCCCATGGGAAGGACCGGATCCGGATGATGGGTATTTACCCTGGGAAGAGCTGGATGAAGCAGAGGCTTTATTTGGGTTGGAGGCGGTATAATTAGAATAAGTACTTGAGGGACTAGTGCTCGTTGTCCCGTTGCTCGCTAAATTGGTTGTTTCCACATTTCTGGGTTGAGAGAGATTTCCGATTCCTGTCGTGGCAATATTCGACTGACGAGTAAGTCCTTCAGTGCCCACATTGACTTGAGTAGCCGTGGATTGAAGTTGGGCCGCTAGTTGTTGCTGATGAATCCAATTGGCGCCCATAAGAATTCCCGTGGAACCCAACAGGGTAAGCACTGCGGGAACACCGCGCCGTAACAGGGATCCAGGAAATTTTTTACTCATTGGTTTCACCTCAAAAAAAGCATAACACAAAATTTGTTTCAAGGTGGGTAGGAGTGGAGAATCATTTACTTCCCTCATCACTACGGGTGTATCATGAAATCGTATGACCAGTAGACCGTCAGGTCATTTCCGGAATACTTTGAAAATAGGTTCCGGACATTCCTGGATTTGGAGGAGATCCGTTTTGATGCAAAGTCCTTTTTTTGCTTTGGTGTACAGGTTGCGCTCAACCTTACGCTGGAGCGGTATGACCGCTCTGCAACCGGAGGATGTAGCTCAGCACAGCTTTGGGGTGGCGTTGATTGCTCAGGCCCTGTGCGCCATTGAACAGGAAGTATTTCATCGACAGTTACCCACAGCCGAAATTCTTGCTGCTGCCTTACTTCACGATGCGTCGGAGTGTATTTTGACCGATGTGGTGGCACCTGTGAAAAAATACAGTGCAGAAGTGGAGCAGGCGTTTTCTCATTTGGAACAAGTGGCGGAAAGGCAACTGCTCAATGCGCTGCCTGATGCACTGCAACCCCTGTATGAGCACTGGTTCCAGCGCTCAGGAGAGGTATTTGACTACGTGAAGGCAGCGGATAAACTGGATGCTCTCAGTAAGTGTCGGCAAGAGGTGAGGCGGGGCAACCAGGAGTTTGCACTGGCTGCGAATCAGATTGAGGCATCGGTACGGGAGTACGCCCACCGAATGCCGTCTGTAGCGTATTTTATAGAGCACTTTCTAGGGGCTTTTGACCACAGTGTGGATGAATATCGTTACTTGAGGTGAGTTACAGTGCAACGGTAAAGGTTTTTTGAGCCCCGTGCCGAATGTTTTCGGACCGAGAAGGATTTTTTTGGGC
>DAHWFY010000067.1 GCA_027336365.1 Bacillota bacterium
CCATGCCTCATCATATCACTGTTTGTAAAACTGCAGTGTTGGAATTTGTCGAATTGCATTGTGTAGACCCAGGGCTCTCCATTAGAATAAAGGTAAATGGTACTATCCGCGCCATACCGAAAGTTGCTTGCAGACATGTGGCTTTCGGCTCCATGTGGAAAAGGTCTAAAAATAAGAATGGTGCGGCCATACTGAATAAGAACCTCATACCGTTGATTGCTGCATCAGCAAGGGATGTAAATCCACCAACCTGTATTTGGGATAGACCGTCATGCCGCTGTTAGCGGCACCAACAGGGATGTAAATCCACACACTGGGATAGATGAATCGACAAGACATTTCAGCAGGAAATACATCCCAGCAACGTCTTCGAAGGAACAGGCATCCGGAGAGTCTTGCAAAGGAGGGGCAACATCATGAGATGGCAAAAACCTCGCGTGGACGAATGGGAATCTACGGGATCGGAAATTGGCTCAAAGGGGTTTATCCCACTTCTGTGGCGGAGGTTCCGAGTCGAAGTCCTGTTTGTGATTGCTCTCGCGATTACGCTGTTGTTAAGTGGCTGGATGACTCACCCAGGACTTCATTTGGCAGGAGTAACGATTTTGTTGGATCTACTCTTATGGCCTCGTTTTGTCCGCACAGGGTCTATCATTGTAGCCGCTTTGGCCTTGGTGCTCAACGTTTTGGCCTTGATTGTCCTCCTCGTGGGCGGAGCCCAGGGAGAACTTTGGTTGTCTGGGCTAAATGGGCTGTTCGCCTTGTTGTTACTGATTTTCAGCCACGCCGGTACAACCAACAGAGATGACTCGTACTTTTGACAGACAGCCTCGTGAACGAACCGACTCCCCGTGAATCCCTTCCGGCGGTTTCACGGGGAGCGCTCCATCCGACTTCTTTCTTGTTGTTGACGACAAACATCTTAGGATACGACTACAGCATGCTGCCCGTATCTCTATAACGAGCATGCCAGGACAGCGCCTTTTCCAATACGTGAGGAGTCTGCCCACCGTTCTTGAGCGCCTCCTCGTAATACGCCCGCAAAGCCGGTTGAAAGCTAGGATGAGCACATTTTTCAATAATGACCTCTGCCCTTTCCCGTGGAGCTAGCCCCCGAAGATCTGCCAATCCCTGTTCTGTGACGAGAATTTCCACATCGTGTTCTGTGTGGTCCACATGCGAAACCATAGGCACAATGGAGGAAATCTTGCCTCCTTTAGCCGTCGACTTGGTTACAAAAATAGACAGATAGGCGTTGCGCGCAAAGTCTCCGGAACCACCGATGCCATTCATGATATGCGTTCCCATCACGTGAGTTGAGTTGACATTGCCGTATATATCCGCTTCAAGAGCCGTATTCATGGCAATTATTCCTAATTGACGAATTAACTGAGGGTGATTAGAAATTTCCTGGGGCCGTAAAATCAGGCGATCCCGGTATTCATTCAGTCTCTCCATGACTTCCCGTCCCCGTCGAGGGGACAAAGAGATAGCCGTGGCCGAGGCAAAGTTCAGTTTTCCACTATCTAAAAGGTCAAACACCCCGTCCTGTAAAACCTCCGAGTACATCAGCAGATCATGGAAGTGAGACCGACTTAAACCTGCCAGCACAGCATTGGAGACGGAGCCCACACCGGATTGCAGAGGACGCAATGTATAGGTCATACGTCCAAGTTCGATTTCTTGTTCAAAGAACGTCAATAAGTAGTTGGCGATTTGTTCAGTTTCCTCATCCGCCGCCGCGAAATCTACAAAATGATCTACTTGCTCAGTGGGAACAATGGCCACAATTTTATTCGGATCAACATATGTGTAGGGTGTACCAATACGGTCTCGCACATCCCACAACTGCAAGGGTTCCCTATGAGAACGAGGCCCCGGAATGTAAATATCATGAATCCCCTCCAACAGTGGGGACTGGTTGCAATTCAATTCAACAATGACTTTGTCCGCATAACGGGCAAACACAGGTGAGTTGCCGACAGAGGTGGAAAGAATAATTCCCCCTTGCTCAGTGATGGCCACCGCTTCAACGATGGCTACATCCAACCTGCCCATCTGCCCTTCCCGTACCCACTCCCCAGTGAGGCTGAGGTGCTGGTCCATATACATGACCTCACCACGGTTGATGGCGTCCCGCAGAACCTTGTTCGTTTGATAGGGAAGACGTCTGGCAATCACGCCCGCCTCCGTCAGTGTTTCATCCACCTGCTCCGCTACGGAAGCCCCAGTCCACAGGTTGATGTGCAGGGATTCACCGCTTTCTTTCACTCTCTCTGCCAAGGCCATGGGCACAGCTTTCGCGTCCCCAGCACGGGTAAATCCGCTGATTCCGACGGTCATCCCATCTTCAATGAAGGATGCCGCATCCATTGCGCTCATGATCCGGTTGTGTAACGGGGTATAGCGAATACGAGATTCCACCTCGCAAAGGTCCATCACAGCCACCTGCCTGCTCTCTCCTAGTGTGGTAAAGCTCTATTTTTCTGTTGTTGTGAGTAGAGATGGGAATATTATCCCCGCCCAATCACACCACGAATTAGGATACCTCCAAAGGGGTACAAATAACAGACTCACATTGGCCCCCAGTCAAGGGGACCAAGTGGACTAATTTTAGGTCACCGATGTGACTGGTTCACAAATCACACGACATTGCGGCATAGTGGACTTTCAACGGCCTCCACAATGAAAAGAGATAAACAAAACTTGATAAAGTGCGTGTTCGGAAAATGGACGATCGCCCACTTAGCCATTGGGAGAGACGGAGAGAAAATAACGGTACGAGGAAAGGACCGTGGGGAGGCCTACTGGCGAAGCCCCCAGTGGAACCCTCAGTAAGAACCCTCAGTAAGACCCCCCTATCCGACGGATGGTGGTGGCCATCTTTAGTGAAGAGACCATCATGAGCAGAAGAGAGTCCGGTTTATTACGGTTTTGGAATTAAGGGTCCCCTAGTCGTTAAATCGTCCAATGACGAGAGGTAACCCGCAAATAAGGGTGCAAAAGTCGCCTATTGCACGTTTTCCCCCGTGTTTGAACCGAATTTGCTGGAATAAGGGCTTGGTGGACGCTTGTTTAGGCGATCCGTAGCTTAAAAGGAGCTATTAGCGACCTGTGGGCCCTTATTTGAGATCGTCAATTCAATCTGCAAGCAACCCACGGGGAACTCGATGTGATTGTGATTGACTTTGTGTATGACTTGCAGAAGGAACTCTTTATATCATGTTCATAGCCTACGAACCCTAGTGAATCGACAGTCTCGAAAGAGAAACTTTCGCCTTATCCCCCCGTGCTGAAGCACGGGGGGATAAGGCACACCTGATAACCCGCAGTAATCCACAGCGAAACCTTTTATCAAAATGCCTCCGGTCTTATCGAAGCTTTCTATGCATGTGGCTCCAGAACAGCCTCTATCCCGTTTTGGCTTATCACCCTCTGATAGAATTTTGCACTATTTTTAAGAATCCTCTCTTGGGTTGCATAGTCAACATAGACGAGGCCAAAACGTTTGGAATACCCCTCTGCCCACTCAAAGTTGTCCATCAACGACCAAACATAGTAACCCCGAAGAGGCCCACCTTCCCGAATGAACCGCAGTGCAGCATCAAAGTGGTCGTGCAGAAATTCCACTCTTTTCGTATCTACCACACTCTTGCCCTTCGCACCGTTCTCAGTCACCTCGTCCGTAAAAGCAGCACCGTTTTCTGTGATGAATAGGGGTAATTCTCCAGTATATTCTTCCCTCACCCGCTTTAACAGCAAATACAGACCATGCGGATAAATTTCCCATCCCATCTCCGTGGTCGGCAGACTGGCAGTCAAGCGTTCCACATGCATCGGTTCATCTTCCTTGTATCGCACCACTGTTCGAGAGTAGTAGTTGATGCCTAAAAAATCTATTGGAGTGGAGATAACCTCCAAATCTCCCGACTGAACAAAATCCCAGTTGCCCAAGTGGGGATTGAACAAGCCTTCCTTCAGGAGTTGTGGATACCGCCCCTTAAAGATCGAGTCGAGAAACCAGCGGTTAGAAAACTCATCGGCTAAATCCGCAGCCAACCTATCCGGGTCCGAATCACTAGCCGCCTCCACATGATTGAGATTAAGGGTAATCCCAATTTCCCCTTTCAAATCGAGACGGTGGAACTCCTTCACCACTAGACCATGCGACAACAGTACGTGGTGAGCAGCACGAGCCGCCGCACCCCAATCCTTAATCCCTGGCGCGTGTACGCCCAACCCATAGCCTAGAAAAGCCGTGCACCAGGGTTCGTTGTGCGTAATCCAGCGGGGAACAAGACTGCCAAATTCCTGGAACAATAACCGAGCGTATTCCACAAAATGATCCACCGTCTCGCGGTTTACCCAGCCACCCTCATCCTGCAACCATTGCGGCAGGTCCCAGTGATAGATGGTCACCGTCGGAGTGATTCCACGTTGATGCAACCCATCAATTAGACGACGGTAAAAGTTTATCCCTCTTTCTTCCACCTTTCCCTTAGCCGGAAAAATTCGCGGCCAAGCAATGGAAAATCGATAGGTTGTGACGCCGAGGTTATGCAACAGATCTAGGTCCTGATCGAGGCGATGATAGTGATCACAAGCGATGTCGCCGCTCTCGTTTTCATGAATCTTACCCGGTGTGTGAGAAAAATGGTCCCAGATGGATTCGCCCCGACCGTCCTCCAACACACCTCCCTCAATTTGATATGCAGAGGTGGCGACTCCCCACTCAAATCCTATTGGAAATGTCAGTTTTGATGCTGTCATGATGACTTCTCCTTTTTCTGTCAATTCGGGTTCACGATAGAGAGCAACTTGTCAGAAACAATATATCCCAGTAAATACAGTCGCGTGGATTTACATCCCTTACTGGTGCCACTATCAGTGGCATGAAGGTCTACTCCGACACGTCCACAATCACTGACGACTATTTCACACGCAAGATACTAGACAACAGAATGGATTGCTGGAAAAGTCAATCTCGTTATATCTTAATTCTTGCAAAACATTTATTTCCCGTATTTGTTAAAATTTATAATACATAATGATGATTTTATGTCATAAATTATAGAAGAAAATTAATTATACACCCGAAATTCCCGAATACTTACCCATCCCTGATATCCGCTGTACACAGTGATCCGAACATATCGTGCAAGCGTCGAAGCAAAAGCATCATTTTGAATCATCCATAGGTCTTGATTATTAGACTTATCCACAACTACATGCCAATTTACACCATCTGTTGAAGTTTCAATAACATAATTATATTGTACGTTTCGCCACTGCCAAACAATCTGCGCATCGTTGATTTGTTGCACGGATCCAAGATCTACTTCCAACCACTGCGGATCAGATCCGCTACTGGCCGCCCACCGTGTTCCACCAGAGCCATCTGTCGCTAGGTTTGCGTCATGACCAGACTGCTGAGTAGAAGCTGTGGTAGGCATATTCAAGGCAAGATTACCAGTAAGTTCCGGTACTCCTAACAAGTGTTGATAATCATACCATGCAATGCGAGGAACATAGTTGATATCTGTAAGCCCCATGTGGTCCCCTGGATTCAGCGACCAATATGATCTGTCGACTTGGTTAAACCAGATGAACATCTGAATATTTAAAGTTCGGTGAAGATCCCAAACTGCATTCCAAAATGCATCCATATGATCCGCCTGAGTACTTTCGCTTTTTCCCAAAACACTAAAGCCCGTTTCTGTAACAAATAGTGGTACAGAATTCCCAATGTTGGCTTCTGGCAAACAAGTATCTCGCATATAGACCAAAGCATCATGCATGGCACTATAGGCACCATTCGGTTCCAACGTGTATGTTCCTGGATAGGCGTCAATCCCCACCCAATCGAGTGACTGGACAAAGTTTGGACCTCCGTCGGCTCCAAGAGATGTCCAAAAAGCTTGGTCAGATTGGGTTCCCATCCCATAGTAATAATTAAACCCAATCCCCACGTTGAACCCGTTCTCAACCTTTACTTGATGAGCCGCAATAATTCCTTGGACAAGTGCCTGTTCTGCGTTTGTGTAATAACCATCAGAATCCGAGGTCAGATTGGCATTAGCTTCATTTGTAACTTGAATCCAATTTACGTTATTTAAAGTAGCATAGTGCTTCACCGCTTCT
Source organism: Bacillota bacterium (assembly GCA_027336365.1). GTDB lineage: Bacteria > Bacillota > Bacilli > Alicyclobacillales > Alicyclobacillaceae > QXHL01. The sequence continues at coordinate 6,142 of DAHWFY010000067.1, forward strand.
TGTACCCATTGAACCCATGCCGCAATGTTGCCATTATCTCCGGTTGGAGGAACATAACGCAGTACAACCATGATCTTGTAACCAAGATTTGCGTACGTCGTGACCTTGCTATCTTCCCAGTTACCGTTTATATGATTATCCCAACTATAGTAGACCCTCTCAACCATTGGATAGGAATTATTCACATTCATTTGTTCAACGCTAGTTTGTTCTGCCTGAGTAAAATTGGCTGCCACAATTCCACGCCATACGGATGGTACTTGTGCGGCTTTTGCGTGCATGGGAAAGATTACTTGTGAAATAAGAAGCATAAGCGCAGTCATAGTTACAAAAAATCTTTTTTGCAACCATTTGTTAGTCACTATTTCCTCCTCCTTTTCTAAATCCCTTAACCGTCTAAAGGTTTTCCGGAAAGGGGTCATAACTCCCTGGTGCATTGCATCGTCGTCGCCTAAAATGCTCCTTCACGTTCCAAAAATGAACGGCACGGGCTCACGCCGGTTTAAACGCTCCTCACTGGGGAGCTGACCCAGTGTACATTTTGGGTTAGTCTCCTTGCACAGCTTGGGTCTAACTGAACCTCTTTCTGAAAACGTTAGTCTAATCACATTAATCGTTTGCGCTCGCAATGGTGAAATAGAGATGTAGAGATTCCATCTGCTGTCCTACCCCCCATGCCCCTGAGGGGCGAAAGACTATAATGAATATAATCGGAAGGTTATTTTTTCATCAAAGTCGAATCCATGCGGTTACACTCTCCCTCTTAAAAGGAAAATATGTAATTTGATGTATAAAAAATAGATAGTTTCCAACTCATCCGTTATATTATTTTACGCGTGATGGCAAGCCACTTGGTGGCGTGCATCCAATTCTCGCAGTTCCGGCTGCGCTGTGTGGCACTCTTGTGTGACAAGTGGGCAACGAGGTGCGAAGGGACACCCCTGTCGACCTTCCAGAAGATTCGGTGGCTGGTTGCTCGTCTCCGGTAATGGCCCGGTCACTGGACTGCCTGGCGTGGCTGCCAATAATAGTCGAGTATATGGATGCATCGGATGACGAATCAACTCGTCAGAACGTGCAGTTTCCATCATCCGGCCACCGTAAAGCACCATTATTCGATCCCCAAAATAACGCGCAGAAGCCAGGTCATGCGTGATATACAGATAGGACAACCCCATTTCCGTGCGCAGTTGATTCATGAGCTTCAAAATACCCGCACGAATGGATACATCTAACATTGAAATGGGCTCATCGGCCACAATAAGTTTGGGTTGCACGGCTAAAGCGCGAGCAATAGCAAGACGTTGTCGTTGCCCGCCTGACAGTTCATGCGGATATTTTTGCCGCATTTCCGCCACTGGGGTTAACCCCACTTGGTCTAGTAGTTGATTCATCCTTTCAGATAGTGCCACACCTTGGGTTCCTGTGTGCTTGTGTAGTGGAAACTGCAAGTGCCGCTCCACCGTCTTCACCGGGTTCAGAGATCCAAATGGGTCTTGGAAAATCATCTGGGCAATATTTCGGTATCCCTTCAACTCGCTACCTCGAATATGAGCCACATCTCTCCCTACTACCTCAATACACCCACTGACCGGTTCCAAAATCCGCACCAGGGCCCGACCAATGGTAGTCTTTCCACTGCCGGATTCCCCTACTAGGGCCAATACCTCACCTTTACCTATGGTAAAACTCACCTCATCCACTGGGCGTACAAACTGCCTACCCTCACGAGTTTTCACAGGAAAATGTACTGCCAAGTCGGATACATTCACCAAAGTACTGATAAAGGTTGCCTTGTAGATGTCCCCATCATTTGTGTTGTTTTTCCCTACCGAACTCGAGTCAGAGACTCCTAATGATTTTTCCACGAACTCAGACATGAGAGCCTCTCCTCTCTGAAGCAAACAGGTGACACTCTAACTCTGATTCTCCTGTCCTGTATCGCTCTGGCTTGGTCGTCTCGCAAAGTTCAAAGACAAAGGGACACCTGGGATGATAAGCACATCCATTAGGGAGAGTAATTAAGTCAGGTGGATTCCCAGGAATTCCATCTATGGTCACCTCATCAGCCGTGAGTTTAGGAATGGCCCTCATTAACCCTTGGGTGTAAGGGTGGTGGCCCTCGGAGTTTCTCAGACCGTATGCAGGGCTGTTCTCAACCAGCCGACCCGCATACATCACCGCCACCCGAGAAGCCAACTCCGCCACCAGACTGAAATCGTGGCTGATAAATAAAATAGCAAAGTGTTTTTCCCGTTGAATCTCTTTAATTTGGTCGAGAATGGATCTCTGCACCACCACGTCTAAAGCCGTTGTGGGTTCATCCATAATCACCAGCGATGGTTCCAGCGCAATCGCAATGGCAATCACAATTCGTTGCTTCATCCCTCCAGACAACTCATGGGGATAACTTTTCAAATGCTTATGGTCTATTCGCACTAAACTCAGGAGTTCCTTGGCACGTTTTAAAACATCTGACCGTGACATATTCGGCCGATGGCTACGGAATACATCGAAAATCTGGTCTTCCACCATCATCACTGGATTAAGGGCCGACATGGCGCTTTGAAATACCATGGACATCTCGTTCCAACGAAACTTACGCAATTCCTTGGCAGACAGTGCATACACGTCTTGGTTATTCACCCGTATGGATCCCTGGGTCACGTGAGCGTTGGCCTTCAATAGACGCATAATGGCATAAGCCAGAGTGGACTTACCACAACCCGATTCTCCCACCAATCCAACAATGCTGTCTTTCTCTACCTTCAGACTGACGTCTCTCACCGCATTGACAGCCCCAGCCCTGGATTCGTAGGCGACAGAAACGTTGTCCAATTCAAGCACGACTGGGCTTGGTGTTGGCACGATTCTTCCTCCTCTTTTCAACCCGCAGACGGGGGTTTGTAATTTGGTCAATTGCAAAGTTCATCAACACTAAGCTTAAGCCCACCAAGGCAATTCCCAGTCCCGGCGGTACAAACCACCACCAAGCGCCAGTCAAAGTTGCGCTTCCTTGACTGGCCCAGTAGAGCATGGTTCCCCAACTAATCTGTTGTACGTTTTCCAAGCCCAAAAATGCTAAGCCAGATTCCGCCAAGATGGCTCCTAATGAGGCGTACATCACATTGGCAGCAATAATGGACATCATGTTGGGGGCAATTTCCGTTATCATGATGCGTATGTCCGAAGCTCCGGACAATTTGGCAGCAACAATAAAGTCGCGGTTGGACAAAGACATCGTCTGAGCGCGAAACACTCGTGCTCCCCAAGCCCAACCAGTCAAACCAATAATCAACCCATTCGTCAGCGGACTAGCATTTTTAACCAAAGACTCAATGACAATCAACAACGCTAACCCCGGCATCACTAAAAACACATTAGAGATGGTATTGAGGATACTATCCAACCATCCCCTGCGATATCCCGCAGTTAGCCCCACTAACAGAGCAAGAATGGTCGACAACAATCCGGCTCCGATGCCCACCATCAAAGTGGTACGCGCACCAAAGAGAAACTGAGAGAACACATCCTGTCCCATCGCTGTCGTCCCTAACCAATGCGCGGCACTAGGAGCTTGAGTTTGAGCAAAAGTGGCAGCGTCAGGATTGTACGGAGCTAGCAACGGGGCCAATGCGGCCATCAAGATGAAAATAACAAATATCGTCAGTCCAGTGGCGGATTTTGGATCCCTCAACATAGAACCAAATATGGTCCGAAGCATCCCCTTATGGGCTTTCGGATTGGACACTGCAGGCAAAGTTGCAAGGTTGGTACTCATGCCGTTGCCCCCTCGGTCCGCACCCGCGGGTCCAACCGCGTGTATAGCAAATCGACAACCAAGTTTGCTACCAACACGGCGATAGCAATGATGAGAAAAGCGGCTTGAATCAGTGGATAGTCTTCATTCAGCACAGCGGTATTCAACTGATTTCCAATACCAGGATATGAAAATACAACCTCTGTGAGAATAGAGCCACTGACCACGTTGCCAATAGCAATGGCAAAGCTGGTGACCTGAGGTAAAATAGCATTGCGTGCCGCATACATGATCATCAGTCTTTGCGGGCTGACCCCCTTTGCCTCGGCAAACACCACGTAATCCTCACCTAAAGTGTAAATCATGTTGTTTCGCATCCCAATCATCCAACCACTAAAGGAACCCAAAAAAATCGTGATACCTGGTAAAACTGCATGATACAGCATGCTACTCAAAAACGGTCTGTTCCATCCCGCAGGCATCCCTTCTCCATAACCGTGAGCCATGGGAAACCAACTGAGTTTGAATCCAAACACAAACAACAATACCAATGCCATCCAAAAATACGGTACGGCTTGAAAAAACATTGTCACTGGTGGCAAGATATTGTCCCAAAAGCCACCTCGTCGCCAGGAGATAAAAATCCCTAGTGCGGTACCAAGGAATACAGACAACACAGTAGCCACGCCAACAAGCCCCAGCGTCCAAGGCAAACTATTATGAATGACCGTGGTCACAGGTGTCGGGTAGTACGTAAAAGACAATCCCCAGTGGCCAGTGACTAGTTCCCTCAAATAGGTGAAATACTGAATGTACCAGGGTTGATTATTAAATCCGAATTGCAATTCTAAGGCTTTGAGGGCCTGAGGTTGCATTTGTCCTTGAAATTTGGCGAACATTGCCAGAGCCGGATTGCCTGGCATCAGCCGAGGCAAAGCAAAGTTAATGGTGACTGCGGCCCACAGGGAGAGGACAAAAAAGATTAGACGGTTCACAATGTAATGCACAAGTATGCACCTCACCTTTGCTCCCCGGAAATCCACATCAAAAATAGGAATAACTGGGGTAACTACGTTGACTTTGAAACCGGACATGTGAAAAAAGGGAGCTTATCAGTCTGCGGCAGTTCCTGCTTTTCTGGAAGCTCCCCCCTTCCATTCGAATTACTTCACCGGTTTCAAATTCATCACCACGACAGCAGGTGCTGGCCAAGCATATGGACTCGGCGTCACGTAGGCGTTGTTCGGTGTTGGCCAACCCGTGAAGTGACTGTCGTTATACTCGTACCAATATGGCCCATAGAACAAAGGAATGGATGGAAGTTGCTTAACCATCACTTGCTCCAGTTGATAAATTGCTTGCTGTTGCTGACTCGTGTTGGTTGTCGATGCAAACGTCTGTAGAGCCTGATCTGTAGTCGGATTACTGTACTGTTCAAGATTCCATCCACTCGTAGAACTGAGCATGTTTTGATATAGGAAGTAAGGCGTCGGACCTGGATTTGTCCAAGACATGGCCAACTGATACTTGTGAGCTTGCAGATTACTCATGTATGCCCCATATTGCTCTTGCTGCACGGTAACATTGATGCCGATTTGCTTTAGCTGTTGAGAGATGAGTGCCGAACTCGCATCCCAATCGGACCACCCGGAAACGACCTGCAGAGTAAAATTCAAGGGTTGCCCACTTGGAGCAGTGAAGATGCCGCTACTGTTTTTCTTGTAACCAGCTTTTTCCAGGATTTTTTCGGCTCCCTGCGGGTTATACTGGAACGTTGTTTGGCTGGAACTAAGACTTGGGTCAAGCCACGACTGGTTGTTAGGCATAATCAGTCCTGTGGCGCTCGCTGGTTGAGTGTACCCATACTCTCCCTTGGTGGTGATGACATTGCGGTCAATGCCCATGCTGATGGCCTGGCGCACTGGCAACTGACTTAAAAGAGGATCTTTCAAATTGGTGTACAACATGACCACATTTTCAGGCGGATACCAGTAATGGTTATGCGGAGTCTTGGCATATGTGGACTCCACGCTGGGAATCATCACTCCACCCCAATCGACTTGGCCTTTAACCAAAGCTAGGTCTGCGCTGTCGTTGCCGTTATAAGCAGGATTTAAGATCTCGTTAATGGGTGGTTTACCCAGATAGTAATTGGGGTTTGCCTTGAAAGTGTAGCCTTGGGACGTAAAATTCGACAGGGTATAAGGTCCAATGCCCACCCAGTTCGTCAAAGTCACCTTCAGTGGGTTCCCCAGACTGGCCCAAATATGCTCAGGCACAATATCAGTTTCCAGGATGTAATTAGCAAATGGCACATTGGGTTTCTTGAATTTGAACTGAACCTGGTAGTCCCCTTGCGCCGTCACCGAACTCAACTGTTGCCATACCGCATTTGTGTCTGCCGCTGGGTATTTTTTTAAAAGGTCAAAGGTGAATACCACATCTTTCGACGTGAACGGTTGACCGTCCGTCCATTTGGCGTTCTGTCGGAGATTAACAGTCAACGTAAGATTATTATTGCTCCAAGCATAGCCCGTGGCCAACAGCGGATACGACTGGCTACCCACCAGGTTGAAGTAGTACAGCGGTTGGTAGATGAAACCATTCGTACCTGGATTGGCGCTCTGACCCTGGAATGGGTTGAAATTATTCTGAAAGCTCCCATATGGAGAAACCAGCATCACCATTGGTTTTTGACTAGCACCAGTCGATGCTCCTGAGCCCGCATTGCTGCTGTTAACCACACCACCCCCGCTACCACAGCCCGCCAACGCCACCACAGCGGCCAAACTCGTACCTGCCAACCAACTTACTTTTGACCACTTCCCCATCTCAAATTACCCCCTCATCTAAATCGATTTAGATTTACCGGACTTAAATTTACCCCTTGTGAAACTTCAGTTTATTAATCAGATCCACCTGTTTCTCAACCATGGCGCCTCCCTTTGTTGACATACTCAGCGGAACCATGTCAACAAACTTCCACGCCCCGCCATCACCTCCTTTCTCATTCAACTGTTTGCATCTGTTTGCATCCACGTCACTCATCCGTCCCAGTTCAATTAACCGATTAGACCCCCATGCCGCTGTTAGCGGCACCAGCAGGGAAGGTAAATCCACGTTATTGTATTTACTGGATAGAAAACAGTTTCAACCTTGCTAAAACGCTAATTTTCCATCTTCCTTATCATAGGAGCAAGGTTACGAACCGACTGCCGCACTACCAGTTCCGTTTCCAAAGTGACCACACGTGGCGGCTGATTAGGATTTTCAATCAAACTCACCAGTTCTCTGGCCGCCGTGGCCCCCATCTCTTCTCGTTTTTGCCGAATGGTTGTTAAACCAGGACGGACATAGCGGGCTAGGTTGATATCATCAAATCCAACCACAGACATATCCACACCAGGCTTCAGACCATGCTTACGCAGTGCCTCCATACCACCGATAGCCATCATGTCTCCAGAAAAGAAAATGGCCGTGGGGAGTTCTGGTGCCATGAGGATTTTTTCTGTGGCCGTATAACCACTCTCTTCACCGTAGTCCCCCTCTACAACCCATTCAGATCGCACCTGTAAGCCAAGTCGAGTCAACTCCGCATGGTATCCCAGCATACGGTCATGACCGGGACGAGAGGGCAGGTAAGCCCCCACATATCCTATCTTCCGGTGACCAGCATTATACAAATAGCGAACCACCTCCCGAGCCGCAGACGAGTTATCGGAGATAACATAACCGGCTCGTGATCCTAAAAGTTCTAGGTCAATCGCAATGCAAGGAATACCGCTAGCCACCAGTCCCTGCAACCCGGGGTCTGAAATAGGGATACTAAATAAAAGCAGTCCATCCACCCCACGCTCCCGTGCTCGTGCAACGTAATCCATTTCGGTGGCATGACTCGCGGCAAAAAAAACTAAGTCGTAACCTTTGGCGCCAACGACATCTTTGAAACTGGCGACGACGTTCTGGAAGAAAGGATGAAGTAAGTCCCCATTGGTCTCGTCCTTCAGAAACACACCTACCAGCATGGAACGTTTGGTGACCAGTTCTCTGGCAGACGCATTAGGAACATATCCCAATTCACCGATAATCCGAAGCACTTTTTCGCGAGTGCGGACACTGACATCCGCATACCCGTTGAGGGTTTTCGAGACGGTGGCCGCCGAGACTCCTGCCTGTTTGGCAATATCATATATAGTAGTCAATCCTCGCTGCCTCCGTCCGAAATCGATTTCGATAAGTTATGCAAAAACCACCAAAGAAAGCGGTTGCTAGGTTTAATATATAATTATTTTAATAACTCGTCAAACATTTTCTAAATCCATTTCGATATCTAAATCTACAGCCTCATGATAGCAGAATGCCTTATAACGCAAACATGTCATAAGGCACTATGTTCAGTAGCGAGTCTGCATTTACTGCGCAAACCGACTGGATTGTGGTATCAACAGTTGCCCGATAACATATTAAAATAGGATGATCGGCTGTTGTTAGGCTGACCTTTTTCTCACGCAAATGCGTGGAGGGGCTTGAGAACGGGACCCCTTATCGGCGTGTACACTTCTCCCATTTCGGTAAACCGTCATCCCGAGAGAAATGTTCAGACTCTACTCGTACCACACGAGCCCTACCAGACAGTCACTGGCTGAATGATAGACCTGCGCTGTTTTAGGCAATCGCCTGCGCAGGCTTTGATTCATCCGCACATTTTTTCTTTTGCGGATAGGCAAAGGTTCCGTTCCACTTGCGGTACAGGTTCATCATCCCCACAAAATCGGCATCCGCCTGGTACGAGTGATTTGGATTTAAGCAAGTAAACGTGTGTTTCACCCGTTGCCCTACTTCCCGATGCTCATGCTGACAGTGGGGGCACATTTGCGATGTGTAGGCCGGATTGCGTTCCACTGTCAAAATGCCTTCGCGAAATGCCAAG
>DAHWFY010000068.1 GCA_027336365.1 Bacillota bacterium
TACGTAGGGGAAGGGATATGTCTGACTCATGGTAGCAACCAGGACCACTGGCACGCCCAGTTCCTCAAACTGCTCCCTGTGTACCGCGGTTACCGGGTCACTGGCAAAGACCATACCATCCACTTTTTTCTTACGAAAATAACGCATATACTCCACAAACCGTTGGGGGTTTCGGTCCGTATTGCAGGTCATGACATTATAATGACTTTCATGGGCCACATCCTCAATGCCTCGCAATAGCTCGGAGAAAAACGGATTAGAAATATCCGGAATGAAGGCCGCCAGGGTCATCGTTTTGCGGTCCCGCAAGCCAGAGGCAAAGGGATTGGGCTCATAGCCCAACTCCGCAATAACCTGTAAGACTCGTTCCCGTTTGTCCTTACGAACCGATTCCGGCCAATTAACGACCCGAGAAACCGTGGAAATAGACACGCTAGCTCGTCTGGCCACATCGTAAATGGTTGGATTCACGGTTTCACCCTCCTCCCTTTGCACACTCTGCTCTAAGCGTACGATAATTCGAAAACCTTTTCAACCACGTCGCCATTATGGAGCCGCTTGATAAACTGTGCTCACGCATCTGGGAGCACTCGGCTGTGTTGTTGATTCCATAGAAAGGCGACCAGCGCAACCAAACTTATCCCGGCGCTCGCCCAATAGACCGCTGGGTATCCCCAAGGGGTCACAAGCAGACCCAACCCCATCGACCCAATGCCTATGCCCAAATCAAAAGCCGAATAGAATGTCGCATTGGCTGCACCCCGGCGTTGGGCAGACACTTTTTGCACCGCGATGGCCTGTAGTGTCGGTTGGGTGGAGCCAAATCCTATCCCTGCCAGCACGCCAGCCAACAGAAGGCTGGACAAGTTGGTTGCCACTGCGAGTACGGCCATGCCAGCAGTCAACATCAGCAACCCAGGAACCAAAACTAATTCAGGACCTTTACGGTCAAAAAGCATGCCGGCAATGGGGCGAAAGATGAGCACAGCACCTGAAAAGACGAGAAAATAGAGGGCAATCAAAGGGATGTGTCGTTGTGCTGCCCACAAAGTTACAAAGGTGGTCATTCCTCCAAAACCAACATTGACCAGTAAGATGATCCACGAGGCAGGTAACGCCGCTGGCTCAATCCAATGCACCTTGTCCTTGTCCGTGACTCTGGAATCATCAGGTTGTGGTGGTGCGAAAACATCAGGTGCAGAAGTCAATTCTTTGAACCGTGTGCTGGTAATTTCTTGAGCAGGCAAGCGTACCAGAGAGATTAGGACCATGGCAATGAGGGATAGGGTTGCCGAGGTCATAAATAGGAAAAAAAAGTGTGGATGATGAGTTGACCCCATCAACCACAATCCCAGGGCAGGAGCCATTGCCATGGCTAACGTGGTCGCCAATCCGTAGTAACCCATGCCCTCTCCTCGTCGTTTGATTGGAATCAGGTCCGTCGCCATGGCACCACCCCCGGCTGGAATGGCCCCCCAGCCAAGGCCGTGAAATAGTCTTAACAAAATCAAGACCCACAAACGGTGGACCTCATGATAAGAAATCGTGGCCAGCACAAATATGAGCAGTCCTAAGATAAAGATGCCTTTGCGACCGTGGCGGTCCATCTGTACTCCCAACCAGGGCCGAATCAACACCGCAGTGAACACAAACAAACCGGTAATCAAACCCACCCATCCCGGACTACCAGACCGTGTTTCAATGTACACTGGCAGAGTCGGCATCTGCATTTGAAACCCAGTGTAAATAGCAAAGACCCCGACGCACAACAAGATAAAATCCCGCGTCCACAACCTGGATTGAGTCCTGTACATTGCATCATCCCGGTGTTCTGCGTTGTCCTTGTCGTTCATTCTCCTCGCCCCTACCTCGTAAATACAATTGCATGGATTTACTTTCCCTGCTAGTACCGTTAACAGCGGCATGAGGGTCTTCCCTGGAGTTATCCCGTCTCTGTCGCGATTGTATATCATGATTCACGTCCCGTTTATCATGCCATAACGGAGATAATCAGATTTTAATGAAATTCATCCTTCTCATATCCCATGGTGTTCAGTTCCGTGGTATGATTGCAGACAAATAGAATATATCCCACATTTCCGAGGTGCTCCACAATATCCGGGTGTGTTGCTCACCGTAGGCGGTAGATTCACACGCAGGACACAGGTGATAATTTCTTGTTTTATGACCGATGTGAAAGCGTTATCAAATACCTCATTCAAATTTGGGGAGGCTGAATACCATGGTTGAAGTGAAAGAGCAAATTCGTACCCAGGTTGCTTCCGTTGAAATCGGAGCTAGGCAATGGATCTGCTCATTGGACGACGTCGCAGAATACCGCCAAGCCCTCTCGGAATGGGGATACGCGACTCAAGTAGACCTAACTTGGGAAGATGAAAACGGGAAGTGGGCTCGTATCGTTGCCATTTGGCCTGCGATGTGAAATTTCATTGGCAATTCCGTAAAGCCGCCTACCTTTTTGAGCGTGACCCGGCATTCCACTGCCGGGTCACTTTCTCTCAACATGGACACACACTTAAGCCTTAGGACCGTTGCGAACCACCTGAATGAGTTGTGGGACCGACATGTGGCTTTGAAACACATACGTTCCCGGCCGTACATCCTTATCCGCTTTTGCATTCTTCAATTGCATGTCAAACCAAATTGCACTGGGCACCAGATGATTATTTGCTAAAAAGAGGGACATCTCATGTAAAGACATTCCTGGTTTCAGCTGGAACTTTAATGGTTGTGATTGCTTGTTTAGTGAATTGGTGGCAACCCTCGTTGCCTTCATAGAACCTGTCTTACTGACAGATGCAGACGCGGTTGCGGCTTGAGTGAGAGGAGTACCCCGAGCAGACCCATATGCATCAGAAGCATGGCCTGATATTAAGTTGCCCGACTTAACCTGAGTTTGTGGGAGAGTCAAGGCCAAGTTGATAGGTTCAAGCACATACCCGTGTTGCTCTGCCCACTTGCTGACAGCCTTGTGGTCGAGATTTGCCGCTCTAGGCGCAGCGCCAAACCCCAACAGCCCGGCCACCAGAACGGCAGTCACAGCACTGGTCCAACCCAACCATGGGCGACGATACCAAGGAAATTGGTGTACCGACGTAATTCCTTGAAAAGCCCAAGTATCTCGTTGGTAAACCAGCCGCCAATCGACGAAAGATTGGTGTAAGCGCGACCTTACCAGGAAAATCATTGGACCTTCTGGCAAAGGCTCGACAGCCAGTACATGACCATGCAAAACCGATTGCCACATCCGCGCATAGTCAGCTGCGTTTTCTCCCAAACCTTTAGGGTGTTCCAATAGATACAGCCGAACCTGTTGAATAAACACTGTGCGTTCCAGAGGACGACAACCCAACTGTTGAACCGCGTGAGCAAAGGATTGATGCACCACAGAACTGAGCAAAGGGGAATGTACATGCTCGAAAGAACTTGGATGAGTTTGCGAAGCCAAATCTTCCACCCTTTCTGAGTTTCCTGCCCCTCGCAGCAACGTTCCCAGGAGCCGGGACAGATTTAAGTATACCACGTTGCGCCAAGCAGATTTGTGGAGATTGTCCGAAACAACCCTAGCCTATCAGCACCAACAAGCATGAAAAAAAGCATTTTGGGCGACGACGAAGCAACGCGCTGAAGAGTTCTGAGACCCCTTTACGGACACACTCATATAGAGATATTTTTCCATCCTCTATAAAAAAACTCCCCGTCAGGGAGCCAAAACTACATCGACTGAACTTTGGACAAGGGGCAAATGGAGATTGGACCCTCTCAAGAGGATTACACACCCGTTACTCTCTGTCCACTCATCCGCAGGTGCCACAATCCATCGGATACCTCATCTAACACTTGTTTGTTCAACAACGAGTCCACATAGTCCTCTGGCAAGACCGTGAACCCCCCATGCAGTCCGCAAAGTCCACCAGCCACCGCTGCCACCGTATCCGCATCATACCCAGCATTAGCTGCCACCTGAATGACGGCAGAGAATGAATCCAAGGTCAACAACCAGTGTAAAGCCCAACTGAGAGTATGCACCACATAGCCATCGGGCAACCTCTCAGGTGGCTGTTGCCTGACTGATTCATATCGCGTTCCAGCAATCTCTGCAAGAATCGCGGGATTCAAAGCTTCACCGTGTAGTACCCGATGGGCAATGCGATTATATAAAACGCATGCTTCCGCAGCTTGATCATCATAATGAGTCATTTTCGATTGATCCCAGGTCACTTTTTCCATGGTGTGTAAGTCGTCGTATGCTAAAGCAACAGGCAGACAACGCATCAGAGAGCCGTTGCCCGCACTCTGCCCAGCATGGTCTAGATGAACTTGTCGAGCCGCCGCAAACCAATCCCCTTGATAGGCGTGAAATACGGCAGAAAGAGTAAGCCCCACATCTTTCGGACCAGACTCGTACCATTCCAAAAAGTGTTTACCGATTTGTGGAATTGGATCTTCAGGATCATCCAATATTCCTCTGGCAACGGCAAGCGCCATCGCGGTATCATCCGTGGTCTCACCCTTCTGCCAAACCCCCGAGGAACTCATCTCAGTGAGATATCCGTACCGTCCCCTGATGGTCTCTGGAGTCAAAAATTCCGTGGCCGCTCCCAAGGCATCACCGATAGCCAAGCCATAAATTGCACCCTTGATGTGATGATGCAGGTTTAGCATGGATGAGACCCCCCAAGAGGTTGGATTTATCCAAATCCAATGATTGTGTCCGAGTATCTAATGTGAGTATACCCTAATGGCTGGCTACCGGACGACACGAACCCCCCAACCGTCAAAAAAATTTGCAACAGTGTAGCTCATGATATGTTAGAGGATAGCCCACCATGCCGCTGTGAGCGGCACCAGCAAGGAAGGTAAATCCTACACATTTTGGGCTGACCTCCTCACACTGCTTGGGTCTAACCGGACCCCTTTCCGGACACACACGAATAGTGTTAGCCCCCATAAAATAAGCCCGTTTCTTTTAGGGTCATCGAGTCCCCTCCCCGGTGAACACCAGCGTCTATTACCTCCCCGACAAACAACACATGATCTCCACGTTCATTTACGTCAACTACTTTACACTCAAACCAGGACAATGCCTCCTTGAGAATAGGGCTCCCCGTAGTCTGTGTGTAAAATTCCACCTCACCAAACTTGTTCCCCACGCGAGAGACGGGCTTGAAAAAGGAAAAGGCGAGATCTTTCTGTCCAGTCTCCAGAACGTTTACCGAAAACACACCACTCTCTCGAATACCGTCGCAAGAGGTCGTCCCTTTTTTCGCAGCAATCACCACCAGAGGAGGAACAAAAGATGTCTGGGTCACCCAATTCCCCGTAAAAGCATTGACATCGTCCCCCACTTTTGTACCAATTACATACAATCCATACGAGATCCCCCGTAGGGCAGCCTTTTTTGCCTGTTCGTCCATGAACCTCTCTCCTTCGTGTCGCAATGGGCTCTCCGTAACGGGAGTCGTCCTTATGATATCGAACCCGCGATATAAATTGAACAAAAATCTATTGCTTGGTTAATTTTTTAACAAGGAGCACTTTTAGAAGTTGTCCGGAATGGAATCAGAATTCTCTAATATATTATATTTTATATTCCTTCGTCGTCGCCTAAAATGCTCCTTCACGGTCCAAAACATTTATGGTCTGACGGTCACCATCAGGGATGAAAATGTGGATGGCGAAGTGATTTCGTATGACTTACAGATGAAACCCTCTATATCAGCGGATAAACACCTTTGCCCCTTCAACCCAAGTTCCTAAGACAGAAAAGGCTGCGTCCAGCCAGACCAAGTCAGCATCCATTCCCACTGCAATGTTGCCTTTCTCGTCCAAATCCAGTTCCCTTGCCGGTGTGGCACTGGCCATGGCCACGGCATCGGGCATGGCGACTCCAACCTTTGTGACAAGGTTTCTTATTGCGACGTCCATGGTCAGCGTACTCCCTGCCAGATTTCCGCCGTGGGCCAAGTAAGCACACCCCTGATCCACTGTCACCTCGAGTCCCCCTAAATTATAATGGCCATCGGTTTTCCCTGCCGCAGCAATCGCATCCGTGATCAAAACCAACTGACGTGCTCCTTTTAGGCGAGTGACCAGGCGCACGATGGGGAAATCCACATGCCGGCCATCCACAATCAATTCACACACAACCCTGTTTTCCAACAACGCCGCTCCAACCACCCCACCTGCCCGATGATGGAGTCCGGTCATCGCATTGAACAGGTGGGTGATATGTCTAGCCCCCGCCGTTACTGCAGCCAGGGTTTCATCCAAAGTGGCATCGGTGTGACCAATGGAGACAATCACACCCTCCGCTGCCAAGGCTCGAATAACAGGCAATGCACCCTTCAATTCCGGGGCCATGGTCACTTTGCGGACCAGTCCCGGAACCTCGTCCAGCCACCCGCGCACCACGTCCCAATCGGGAGGAAGGATATATTCCGGATTCTGGGCACCCTTGTGCTTGACAGAAATCATAGGCCCTTCAAGGTGTACGCCCAGAATCCGTGCTCCCGTTATCCCCTCTGCATCGACTGTCGATTCCTGCTGTACCCTCGCGACCGCCCGTAACGATTGGCGAATAGACTCATCCGTTGCCGTAAGCGTCGTGGGCAACCAGCCCGTGGTGCCATGACTGGCATGAAAGTAAGCAATCCGGCGAATCGATTGGGGAGTCCCGTCCATCACGTCTGCTCCGTCCCCACCGTGCACGTGCATATCAATAAAGCCCGGAAGTAACCAACCCTCATGCAAATCCACCACATGCGGTGAATCATCCGTTGGGAGTCCCTGAGGTAATCCGGACCCGACTTCCACAATCTGACCATTGACAACCCGCACCCACCCGGGGTCCACCACAGTTGTGGGAGTCACCACTTTTCCATTCACAAACCACCAAGACCGCTCTTGTTGGGTCACGCCCATCCCTCCTAGCCACTTTCCCATCTCATCATCCGGTTTCCAGTCAAGCCAGCCAATTGACTTTCACCGTTGTGGGGCATACCCAGGAACCAGCGAACCATGCTTGACCGAGTTTCGAAATGATCAGGTATTATACACCGCATGCCATCGCTAGTGAAAGAATGGATTCCCCTGTTTTTCCTCAATCACGGTGCTTTTAGGCCCGTGACCCGGATAAATCTGCAAATCGTCCGAAAGCGTCAACAACCGTTGCAAAGACTCTCTCATCGCCCGTGGATTGGACAAAGGTAGATCTGTTCTCCCAATTGTACCCGCAAACAGAGTGTCTCCTGTAAAAACCGCTTCTTCTCCCACCAGGCAAACACTCCCCGGGGAATGACCCGGGGTGTGCCAAACGGTAAAATGACAGTTTCCCACGGAAACTGTGGCGCCGTCCTCCCAGTATCCGTTGGGCAGTTGTAGTGCATTAACCTGTCGCCCCAACCAGGTTTGAGCAGATTGCTGCACCTGTTCCCACAGGGGCAGGTCCGCCCGGTGCAAATAAGCAGGAACTTCCAATGCCTGTCGCACCACATCCACCCCTAAAATGTGGTCAAAATGGCCATGAGTCAGCCAGATTTCCCGCACGTTTAGATTGTGACGCATTACGAAAGACAATAGAGCATGAACATCCGTATCACCGGGATCTACAATCACAGCCTCCGAACTGTTTTCATTGGCCTGCAAAACATAACAGTTCGACCCTAGGGGACTCAATACAAGCGGAGTAATTTTCACCGTTTCAACCTCCAAAATTAAAACTGCCTCGCCGAATCAAGCAACAGGGTCACAGGTCCGTCATTGACCAAATCAACGTCCATCATCGATCCGAAAATTCCCGTCTCCACCATCAGTCCTTGCTTCCGTAAGGCAACGTTTAGGGCATCAAACCATCCTCGAGCATCCTTCGGAGCCGCCGCCTGTGTGAAACTGGGCCTTCTGCCATGGCGCACATCTCCATACAGAGTAAATTGCGACACGGACAGGATGGCCCCTCCCGATTCCAGGATACCCCGGTTCATCCTGCCTTCCACATCCTCAAAAATCCGCATGTGCAAAACCTTGTCCACAATGTAGTTCAGGTCTTCCAACTTGTCGTCCCTGCCAATACCCACGAGCAACAGGAGACCTGCACCAATGGATCCCACAGTCTCCCCCCGCACCCGCACAGACGCCGTCTTCACTCGCTGCACAACGACTCTCATAATTCGTGATATCCTCCTGAAGCTATATTCCACACGAGAGGAGTTGTTTCCCAGTTCACTGAACCACCCTGCGCACGGTGCGAATGTCCTTTAAGCGCTTTACCCGTTCCACCACACTACGCAGATGATCAATATTGCGGATCCGCAAGGTCAGATTCACATGGGCAATACGTTGCCCATCTGCCCGCGCGCTGACGGCCGTGATATCCGTCTTCGTTTCATTGATGGCATTCATGACTTCATTCACGAGTCCCGCCCTATCCAACCCCAAGACCTCCAGGTCCACCGAGTAGAACATGTTTGGTGCACTGGCCCATTCCACCGAAATCACACGTTGGGCGTCAGCAAGCAGGTCCGTCACATTCGGGCAATCAACCCTGTGCACCGATACCCCTCGACCATGAGTGATGAATCCGACAATTTCATCACCAGGTACGGGATTACAGCAATGGGCCAAGCGAAGCAAGATGTTGTCAATCCCGACCACTCTCACCCCTTGGGGGCTGGGTCCCCGTTGAGGTTTGTTCTCCATCACCGGTACCGTAGTGGGTTGAACCGGTCCATGATCCCGTCGATACTTCTCAATCAGCCGACCCACGACTTGAGCCGCACTGAGTCCTCCATACCCCACGGCCGCATACATCTCTGCCTCTTTGGCGAAATTGAGTTTTTGCATCACATCCGCAATATAACTCGGACTGAGCAAGTCCGTAACGGTGTATTTTTGGCGAACCACTTCTTTTTCCAGTGTTTCTCTGCCACGAGCCACGTTTTCCTCGCGATTTTCCCGCTTGAACCATTGGCGAATCTTGCTCTTTGCTTGCGAAGACTGGACAATTTTCAGCCAGTCTCGACTCGGGCCGTAGCTCTGTTTTGAAGTCAATACCTCCACAATATCGCCAGTACGCAAACGGTAATCGAGTGGCACAATTTTGCCGTTGACCTTAGCTCCCACACAGTGATTTCCGATGTCCGTGTGGATTCGGTAAGCAAAGTCGATAGGAACACTGCCAGCGGGCAATTCAATGACCTCTCCTTTAGGGGTAAACACAAAAACCTCGTCGGAAAACAGGTCCAATTTGAGGGTCTCCATAAACTCCTGAGCATCCCGGTAATCCTGTTGCCACTCCAGCACCTCGCGAAACCAGGCCAACTTTTGTGCAAATTTGATATCGGGTTTGTCTCCACCCTCCTTATAGGCCCAGTGAGCAGCAATACCATATTCGGCCGTCCCATGCATGTCCCATGTACGAATCTGAATTTCCAAAGGCTCCCCTCGGGGACCCACAACTGTGGTGTGCAGGCTTTGATACATGTTATACTTGGGCATGGCGATATAATCTTTAAAACGCCCAGGCATGGGTTTCCAAAGGGTGTGAACAATCCCCAACGCCCCGTAACAATCCTTGATACTATCGACAATGATGCGGACCGCAAACAGATCGTAAATCTCGTTAAATTCCTTATGCTGAGTCGCCATCTTATGATAAATGCTGTAAATGTGCTTTGCGCGCCCAGACACATCCGACCGGATGTCCATGGCGCGCAACTTCTCTCGCAGAATTTCTATCACCTCAGTCACGTAGGTTTCTCGTTCCTTACGTTTTTGCGCCATCAGATGGACAATCCGATAGTATGCCTGAGGGTTGAGATAGCGTAAGGCGGTATCCTCCAGTTCCCACTTGATACTGTACATCCCGAGCCGATGAGCCAGGGGAGCAAAAATATCCAATGTCTCCTTGGAAACACGGACCTGTATTTCCGGAGGCTGAAATCGCAAGGTGCGCATATTATGCAGGCGGTCAGCCAGTTTAATCATCAACACCCGGATGTCTTTTGCCATGGCCATGAATAGTTTGCGCAGATTCTCTGCCTGCTGTTCTTCCACAGAATCGAATTTAATTCGATTAATCTTGGTGACCCCGTCCACCAAGGCAGCCACCTCGGAGCCAAACTGACGGATGACCTCCTCGTCCGTCACCAAAGTGTCCTCCACCACATCGTGGAGCAAGGCCGCCGCAATGGTGGTGGCATCCAGTTGTATATCCGCTAAGATGAGAGCCACCGCCAAGGGATGAGTGATGTATGGATCCCCAGACTTACGGAATTGCCCATGGTGAGCCCGGTCTGCGTAGGCATAGGCCCGACGGATGAACTCCGTATCTTCCGGGCGACCATACTGAGCCACCTTATCGCACAAACGATTGAGGTCTGGAACCGTTGCTCCGGCAGTCTGGAATGCCTCCAATCCTTGGGCCATTTCTCCCACCCCCTTCGCAAAGTCTCTTTCGACATCCGCCTCGGCACTGAAAAATTCGCTCCACTGTGAAGAACGACTGTAGGGGCTTTGCGACAGAAGAATCATTTCGGCGCCTGTGCCCGTCCAACCCTTTCTGCAAGTCCCTTTTAAAAGCGAATGAGAGTCTCCACTGCAAAACCCGTCAATTTTTCCCGGCCCTTTAACTCACTCAACTCAATCATGAACGCCGCACCCACCACCCGTGCTCCCAGCTGTTGTACCAACGCCACGGTCGCTAGGATGGTGCCGCCGGTAGCCAAGAGGTCGTCTGCCACCACCACTCTAGCCTCTTTCGGTAAAGCATCCTGATGAATCTCCAAAACGTCTCTTCCATATTCCAACCCGTACTCCACTGCAATCGTGCTAGCCGGGAGTTTTCCCTTCTTACGCACAGGCACAAAGCCAACACCCAACGCGTAAGCCAACGGAGCCCCCACCACGTATCCTCGGGCCTCCGGTCCCACCACATATTGTGCACCCTGCACCCGAGCAAACTCAGCAAGCTTGTCAATCGCCCCACGATAGGCCGCGCCATTGCCCAACAAGGGAGTAATATCCCGAAACAGAATTCCCGGTTGGGGAAAATCAGGAACTTCCCGAATCATTTCCTTCCAGTCCATGCACAAACTCCTTCTTTCCATCATATGCATCAGGCCTACACAAAGCAAACAAGTCCCTGTCACGGTCGTAAAAATCCGTTATGGGGTTCCTTAACCTCAACCGGGTTCACATGCACCCAAACATCCCTCACCAAGGGAAATTGTTGCATCAGTTCTTCCTTCACCCTTGTGGCAATGCCATGTCCTGTGCTAACACTCAAATCCCCCTGCACACTGATTTCCACATCAATAATGACATATTGTCCATGATCCCGAACACGCAACTCATCAATGCGGCACACCCCAGTCACAGACGCAATGAAGTTCCGGTAGGGAAGAATTTCATCCCCCTCCATCACCCGATCCATCAAGACGTGCACTGCATCTACAGCAATCTCGTACCCCATCTTGACCACCAGTACCGCGACGACCGCACTGGCCGCGGAATCTGTATACAGTAGCCAACCAACGTGTGAATGGGCCCCCAGCAAACACAACATAATCCCTGTTAGAGCCGCACTAGAAGAAAGTACGTCAGAACGGTGATCTGCAGCCGATGCCAGTAAGCTACGACTGTGCAAGCGCCTGCCCAAACGGTAATTATAGCGATACAACCACTCTTTGACCAGAATGGCTGATGCCGCCGTCCAAGCCGCAGCTACACCGGGAACGGTGGGACGTTCTCCCATGGACCGTACCGCAGCGACTGCAATCTCCACACCCGCAGCCAGCAGCACTCCGGCGACTATCCCCGAACTAAGAAGTTCCGCTTTACCGTGTCCGTATGGGTGATCTGCATCTGGGGGTTTTCGCCCAATCCACAACCCTACCATGACGGCCACCGAACCCATCACGTCGGCAGCGGAATGCACGCCATCGGCGAAAAGCGCAGGACTTCCAGCAGCCAATCCGACGACTCCCTTGGCCACCGTCAGCACCACATTCATGGCCAGACTCCACCAGCCTCCCACGAAGGCCTGCCGGTTGGCCTGCTGGCCATAGACTTTATCCTCTTGCAACCGCAAAACCGTTCGGTCCTTTCAACAGGGTTACCCGCTGGGTCCATTCATCGACTTGTCCATTGAACCCAACCCTCAAACCACCCGACTCTCAAACCGTCTGACCCTTCGTCTTCACTTTGCGAAACTCCCGGCCGCGCCAAATCACCCACAGAGGACTAGCAATGAAAATTGAACTGTAAGCTCCACTGATGAGGCCAATGATTAAAGCAAAGGTAAAGGTGTGAATGGACTGGCCGCCAAAGAAGTACAACATCAATGCCGCAATCAGGACCGTGGTGACGGTGTAAATGGACCGACTCATGGTTTGCCACAGACTCTTTTCCACCAGCCGTTGCAGTTCCCCGTACGAACGGGGCTTAGCCACTTTTAAATTCTCTCGGATACGGTCGAATATGACAATGGTGTCATTGATGGAATACCCGACAATAGTCAGGATGGCCGCCACAAAGGTCAAATCCACCTCCATGCGCAACAAGGCAAACACAGACATGACAATGAAGGCATCATGCAAAAGGGCCACAATGCCAGCAATGGCAAAACGATATTCAAAACGAATGGCCACGTAAATCACGATGAATAAGGAAGCCAACAAAACAGACCAAACCGCTTTATGAGAGGTCTGCTGAGCCACAATGGGATCCACCATCTGTGTGCTGGACCCTTGAGAAGTGGGAAAGTACTGTTTTTCCAGCTGGTTAATTTTGGACACTTGAGCCTGTGTCAACTCCACTCCAAAACGCACCACTGCGGTTTCACCGAGGGTGCCTTGGACTGTAACGGTTCCCTCTCCCAGCTGAAACCCACCTGCCGCAAACATCTGCCGCACCTTGGCCGTATTCACCGGCTGGTTGAGTTGCAACTCAACTCGGGAACCCGCTTTAAAGTCAGTTCCTAAGTTGAAACCAAACACCAGAAAAGCAATCAGTCCAAGCACAGTGATGGCCCCAGACAACATAAAAAACCACTTACGGTGACCGACGATATCGAAACGGGCCCTCACTTGCCCATCACCCCTTTTCCGATTCCAAACCACCAGGGCCGATTGACCACGTTGGAGCGTGTGAGCAAGAGCAGCATCAGACGACTCATCAACACGGCAGTCAACAGACTGACAATGATGCTAATCATCAGGGCAATGGAAAAACCTCTGATGTCTCCCTGACCAAACCAGTACATCACCGCACCCGCAATAAAGGTGGTTGAGTTAGAATCAATGATGGTTCGTAGGGCCCTTTGCGTCCCTGCCAAAACACTGGACACGAAACTCTTGCCACTGCGCATCTCATCCTTGATGCGCTCATAGGTGATAATGTTGGCATCCACCGCCATCCCCACCCCCAGCACCAAGGCTGCCAGGCCCGGCAAAGTTAACACCACATGTAACCCGGCAAAGACCACCAAGACCAGATAGAGATAGGACACCAAGGCGACATCCGCAATCAGGCCAGCCACCCGGTACAAAGTCAACATGAACAGGAAAATTAAAATGATGGCCACCAATCCCGCCCACATGGTGGCCTGCAAAGACGCCATCCCAAGAGTGGGACCCACATTTGTGGAACTAACCAATTGCAAGGGATAAGGCAGGGCACCTGCATCTAATTGCTTCGCCAGGGTGATGCAAGCTTGGGGAGTATTCAGAGAACCCCCAGAAATTTCCGATTGACCGTTCGACATGACCTGTTGTATGACTGGATCTGTCAATAACTGCCCATTGAGAAAAACGTAGACAGGTTTATTCAAGTACTGCTTGGTGATGTTGTACCACTGTTGCGGATCCTTGAAGTTCAGTGTCACCACATTTTGACCGGTATTCGGGTCCGTGGCCCATTGAGAAGTGCTTTTCAGGTCCTTGCCAGTGGCCAACAGGGTACTGGCTACCGGTTGCCACTGCCCGTTTTTTTCTTGAATGGCCTGTCCATACATACGCAGATCAGCCGTCTTACCGATGATTTGCTCGGCTTGCTGTTGGTTAAAAGAACCTGCTAGATCGACACGGATTTGAGTCCCGTTTTCCACCGCAATGACAGGTGATGATACTCCGAGGGCATTGACCCGGGTCTCCACCGCCTGAACGGCTGCACTAACCCCGGCCGAAGTCACCGGATTGTCTTTTGTGGGTTGAATTTGATAAAGGAGTTCAATTCCCCCCTTTAAATCTAAACCGAGAGGGATTGATTTCCAAAGGCGGAGCGAAGTGGTGGCTGTCAGACCCACTATCACCAACGCAATCAACGCGACGGCCGTAAAACGCCCCCATTTGCGCTTACTTGTCCTCTTCAAAACCTCAGTCTCCCAACAATCCGTGAGTGAGTCTCCCTTTAAGGGGTTGTCCGGAAAGGGGTCAGAACTCTCCAGCGCATTGCTTCGTCGTCGCCCAAAATACTCCTTCACGTACCGAAAACATACGCTCAGTGCGCATTTTGGACTAGCCTTCTCGCACTGCTTAGGTCTGACCGGACTCC
>DAHWFY010000069.1 GCA_027336365.1 Bacillota bacterium
ACAACGGGGTGATTGGGGACGGGTGCGGGGAGTGTCCAGCCTGTCAATTGCGCAACAGGGGTTTACAGGCGTATCTGGAGCACAGACAGGATTCTTCAGGCGGTTCCCACCTAATTCAAGACTTGACTTAGCACTACAACGCAGTCCAATTTCCGCTGAACGTACCCAGAAACCCATGCTATGCTGAAGGTGGGATTCGGTTGTTGGGCATTCTATTGGTGTTGGACAACTCCTATCTTACCAGAGAATCGTTGGCCTGTTTGTGTTGGAAGTGCGCCGCAGATTTCAAACACGTACCGAAAACGTACGCTCTGTGCGCATTTTGGGCTGGCCTCCTGGCGCTGCTTGGGTCTGACCAGACCCCTTTCCGGACACGCACTTAAATCCAATCAGTGAAAATCGGACTGTTTTAATCGCCAGCGCAACCCTGCAAGCATCAACGACTGCTGCTCCGATGGAGATTGATGCGATTCCCGGAGGTATGCTGTCTAGGCAAAGCTGGCCGCTAATAGGTACAAACTCTCACAATGTTGGGACAGGTATGTTCGAGGCAAATTACACAACGAGTGGCTGTGCAATCGGGGGCGTGCAATGGAAATGGCCAGCATCAGATGTCAATCCGAGGCACTATGTAGTGGTTCCAACAACGATTCTAGGGAAACCGTATCTAGTCTGGTGTCATCTTGCACCCCAAAAGATGCTAGGAAAGCCTGAGAACGGAAGTTCCGGATACGGGCCTAATCAGCTTGAACCGACGGGACCCTCGCAAATGTGGATGACACCTTGGAGCACAAAGGGCGGTTCGTTAAGTAACCGTGCAAAGTTAATTACAGATAATATTCCGCCCGTGTTTAGCACAAGGGGTCAATACGCTTTCCCTGCAAATTCCAAGGACATCAGCCCTCAATCCCTTGCAGGCAGTGCATGGACAGGTTGGTTTCAATGGGGGAATGCAGTCTCTCGAAATAGGGTTGCCCCAGCAAAGCCCCCTGTAGAACCTACTGTCGCTGTTCCAAACGGACTGTATCCTGCTTACAATGGCGTTGTATTATCGGTGCAAACACAGGTCTTACAAGCGAATCAGGGCGGAGCAATCAACTTGTATTATCTTGACCTTGCTGATCATAAAATCGATGGATTGGCGAGTTTGATAAACGGGGGAGGTTTATTTTACGGCATGCGCGTTGTATCTGGGATGGTGTTTACAGGCTCTGCAACTGATTTGACTTCGAACGCTCAGATACAAGCTGTTGCTTATGTTTATAACGAGGTCACAGGGAAACGCACGTCAGTGACGTCTTCTGCCGCTATGTCTCAAAATAATAGTTTTAACGACTGGGCGATTCATGGGGGCAAGATTTATGATGCCCACAATAAACTTCAAGCTGAGTTAAAGTTACCCGCGTCGGTGACGTTGGTACCTTCTGCTTTTACTTTTGACGTATCCAATCCTTAAACAGAGACAGGAAATCTGTTCAATTACCAAATGCGTCGTAAGGTTCCGCGCTTCAGTTGCTGGGGAACTGTAGGGAAAGAAAAGGTTTGGGGTAAAATGAGGCCATTGTTCGAGTGCGCTCGTCACATGGCTTTGACGTGTTGCGTCAAATTATAAGGAGACCGTTTGGATGCTGCGCAATTTGTGGGAGGTACAGAATATGTGGAAAAGGACTGTGATAACCGCGGGGATCACCGCTTTCGCTTTTGTGACGTTGATGGGATGTGGGACAAACAGAGGATCGCCTGAAGGGAATTTTGCAAACACAATAAACTCGACCTCTACTTCCACTCACCGGATCGACAATCAGACTCAAGCGGCCAGCCCGCAAGGGACTACGACAACCCTGTCAAACCCACTCGGATTACCCTCCAGTGCACACATCACACACAGCGTCACCGGGACCATCCAGAGGTTTCGCATGTTGTCCGCGAGTGTGGGGTTTGCCACTGTAATGACCGGGAGCAATTCCGCAATATTGCAAACAGTGAACGGTGGACGAAGTTGGCAGATGGTTTTCCCAACTTCTGCTTGGCACGGAGTGACGGTGATTGGCTCGACCTACCTTGTCCATCCGGAAGAAGTGATGCTGGCCGTACAATCGTCACCCAATCCCAATGGGAAGACTAAGCCTGGACCCGTGCACATTTTGGTCAACCGTCCTGAGGGTAGTGGGTGGCTGGACTTATCGAACATTGCCCTTCCCCCGATTGATCCACTGGCTCAAAATGTCTACTTTGATATGCAGACATCCAGCCTCGGAGAAGTGATGATTCAACCTGCACACGGCATGGGTTCAGAACCGGGTGTTTTGTACCAGACCACAGATGGGGGACGGCATTGGACGTTTATGAGCCAAAGTGTGTACCCGGCCAAAGGAATGCAGGCAACTTTGCCCAATGGGGGATCCATTCGTTTCATCACACCCACAGACGGCTGGCTGCTAGCGGGAGATTGTTCAACCTGCCCCCCAAAACTCTATTGGACGAACAACAGTGGGAAATCGTGGGTCCCATTGACATTGTCCGTTCCTGCAACCTATGCACAGGATGGTTTGCATCTGTTGACGAGTCCTTTCTCCTCCGGGACTGCCGGTGTCGACTATGCGTATGGTTTTACGCAACCGCACCAGGGCCTGGGTAAAGCATTGCTATTTCGGTTCACAGCGAATCATCCGGATGGACAGTTTGTGGCAAAAATTCCAGAAGACCTCGGAGGTATCGCGGGTGGTGTGAGCCGGCCAGGCAACATTGACTTCCTGAGTAGCCAGATGGGCTTCACCTTTGCAACAGGAAGTGGGGCAATTTCTAGCGGAACGAAAGGCAGCGGGTCCCTCTTGACAGGCACCGGATTGACGGACAACAAGCTGTTTAAAACAACCGACGGCGGTGTCCATTGGCATGCCCTTCCCGGCAAAGGACTGCCTACAACACAAAACGCGGCTGGCAACCTGCAGATGATGGACTTTGTGTCGCCACAGGTGGGATACATCGTGTGGCAGAACACGTCTGGAACACTCGACCAAAGCGTAGTGTTCAAAACAACCGACGGCGGTCAGCGCTTTACACAGATAATGGTGGCCCATTCGACATCAATTGGCTAACCGCAACAGCAAGACCTTTGTCCATCAAAATGTTCTTGTCCGACAGACACTGAATGATATTTACCTATTTTGCTGACCCTGAACTCGTTCAACTAAAGTTGAACATCGAAACTTCGGTGGGGGAGTCTATCCCCACCGAAGCGGGGTACGGAGTTTCAATCTCACTTGCAGAAGTGGGAGTCTCACATGTGAAACAAGGGAAAAGTGGTATTTGAGTTGGATATCCAGTCGCTTTTGTGCGTGGCTAAACTCCACGGATGAGACGTACCACGGTTCTTCGATGCCAATTGTCTGGGTGAACAACGACTAAAAACGGCGATTAAAAAGCTCCGCTTGATGGGCCGGTAACTACGTTGTAGTGTTAGGTAGCACAGGGATGAACAGGACTAATATATTTGCTAAAATGAATCATATATTTGTCAATAGGCTTGCATGCTATTGTCAGTGACACCAGCAAGAGATGTAAATCCACAGAATTGTATTTAATGATATAAATAGTCATCTCAGAATGGGTCAAAAGGGAGGTGGGGCTGTGAGGCAAGGCAGCACACAGAAACATTCGCTGTTGCGTTTGGGACTGACATTGGGGGTGGCCACTGGAATTCTAGTCACAGGTTGCACTTCGAATCAAGTTCAGAGTTCTTCTGTTCATGCAGCCCCAGACAACGGTTCTGGCGGGGTCAAGGGGGGGACTTCTGCTGAGGGGTTGGCCAATGTGGCTTATGCTGGTTCATTACAACTGGTGAATGACACATGGGTGGGTCCAGCATTCGTTAAAACAAGCAGGGACAAGTATCAGGGTAGAGGCGGTGGTGCTTATGGGGTTGCCAACTTGATTCGAGGAGGGGAAATTTCTCCGAATGTTTTTGAAAGCATCGGTACAGGTCCTATTCGTTTGCTTTCGCCAACATTTACCGATTGGGCGGTTGGTTTTGCGAGTTCACCTTTGGTCATTGCCTATTCTCCCCGTGGTCCGTACGCGGCCCAATTGAAGGCCATCGCCATGGGTCAACAACCCTTGTCGGATTTGTTCCGGTTGATGCAAGAACCCGGCTTTCACTTGGGCCGGACCAATCCCAACACGGACCCACAGGGTCAGTCTTTCATTTTGATGATGCATTTGGCACAGCGAGAATTGCATATGCCTGCGGGAACGGCAGACAAAATTTTAGGGTCCCTAAATAATCCTCAGCAGGTGTTTTCTGAAGAGGGGATTCTTACTCGCTTACAGGCGGAACAGCTTGATGCTGCTAGCGCATATCTACCAGAGGCGATTCAGCGCCATCTTCCCTACATTTCTCTGCCAGACACCCTCAACTTGGGCAATCCGGCAGACAAGTTGCTGTATGCCAGTGAGCACCTGACCCTAAGTAATGGTAAAACCGTCACGGGTGCACCCATTGAAATTTATATCACTTCTATCAAGGGAACTCCTGATTCACAGGCGGGGAAGGCGTTTGTTGACTTTGTCCTGTCTAAGCAGGGATTGCAGTTTTATCATGATAACGGCTACACTTTGACAAAGTTTATTTTTTGGGGGAATCAATCCAGTGTGCCGCAGTCCATTCGGGCAGAGATTTCTGGATGAATTTTGATGAGACCTCGACTCTCCGCGTTGAATACTCTGGTGGCTCTCTGGAGCACTCTGTTTCTGCTTTCTCCTTTGGGGGTCCTGGTGGTCCACCTGTCGTGGCCAGACATATGGCAGGTATGGAACACTCAGGGAGGACAGGCTCTTCGGATGTCGGTGCAAACCACTTTGTTAGCCATGGTCATCATTTTGGTTTTTGGCACTCCGCTCGGTTGGGTGTTGTCTCGGGGCAACGCACGGGTTTGGCGGTGGTTGGAATTTTTGCTCTTAATTCCGTTGTTGATGCCTCCTCTGGTCATAGGACTGCTCCTGATTTACCTGTACGGTCCTTATGGAGTGGCAGGAAGGTTACTGGCACTCGGGCACCTGTCTGCCACCAATTCTCTGTTGGCCGTGGTGGTGGCTCAGGTGTATGAGGCCATGCCCTACTACGTGTTTGCCGCGCAGGGGGCTTTCAGCCAGGTGGACCAGGGTTTTGAGCGGGCTTCTCTTTCCCTGGGGGTTCCGCCTGTGAAGACGTTTTTGAGGGTGACTTTGCCCTTATCTTTGCCTGGATTGACTGTGGGGTTCACCATGGCCTTCGCACGGGCAATTGGGGCTTTTGGGGCGGTGATTGTAGTGGCCTATTACCCTCACACCCTGCCAGTGAGCGTGTGGATTGCGTTGCAAGAACAGGGATTGCCTGTCGCTCTCCCGTTAGCCGCCTTGTTACTTATCATTTCGTTGCCCTTACCCCTGGTTGCCGTACTCTTGAGGAGACTGCATCATGTTGCGAGTACGTTTTGAACTGCCTCGTAAGTCTTTTGTAATCTCCATTGACCTACAGGTACCAACGGGAAAGACTTATTGTCTGTATGGGCCTTCGGCTGCGGGAAAATCTAGTATTCTGGCGGCTATAGCGGGTTTTGAACGCGGGTATTCCACGGGATATGTGGATTTAGATGGCCGGGTACTGGTGGACACGTCGACCCAGCCGCAAATTGATATTCCGGTTTGGCGACGGCAGATGGCCTATCTGGAGCAGTCTGCACGGCTGTTTCCTCATCTCACCGTTGAACAAAATTTGTTGTATGGGGCTTCACACCTGTCGAGGTCCGAGTTTGTGAATTTTGTGGATGAATTGGGGTTAAAAGATTATTTGAATTTTCATCCGAGTCAGCTTTCAGGTGGATTGATTCAGCGAGTGGCTCTCGGCAGGTCCCTGGCAACTCGCCCCGCGGTGTTACTTCTAGACGAACCCTTTTCAGCTTTGGACTGGAATTCTCGCCATTCGTTGCAGGACCTGCTGCTGCGGTTGCGCCACAGGTTTCTCCTCACCATGGTGTTGGTGACTCATCAGTTAACGGAAGCACAACGCTTGGCAGACCAAATTGTCTTGGTGGACCAAGGACAGATCTTACAGATTGGCACACCCACAGAATTGATGGAAACACCCACCTCGTGGCGGGCCGCCCAATTGCTTGGCTATCGTCATCTGCTGCCCGCGTCAGGTCAAAAGGCTTACGCGATTCACACGGATAGGATTGTGCTGGGAGATGCACCGAACTTAGGCCCCACCGCTCGGGGAAAAGTGGCGGAAATCATCTGGTATGAGGGACAACAGCGGGCTCGGGTGGAGTTGAATTCTCCTTGGCAGGAAACGGTGGAAATGTCTCTGTCGGCGAGAGATAACGTTCAACCAGGAGATCTGCTTGCCCTAACCTTTGTAAGACCACCTCTCTTTCCCTTGACAGAGGAAATAAAATCCAATTATGGAACCCACACCTGACGAATGTCTTGCAAATGAGAAATTTTCGTGGACAACAGTTCCAGCAGGGAACTGCTAGGAGTCTCATCAATCTCACAGACGGTAATTGCATCTCCATGGCGGCTTTTGCGGTCCAGACTGAGGCGGGCGATGTTGTATCCTTGTTGGTCCAGAATCTGCGATAGGTGAGCGATAAATCCCGGTTTATCCATGTGGGAGAGAATAAGGGTTGGCCGTTCTCCAGAAAATCGCAAGGGGAGCCCGTCCAATTCTTGGACTTCCGCTTTGCCGCCTCCCAATGAACTGGCAATCACATCGACCTGGCGGTGTTCTCCGCAGGCCAACACCCGCACGGTATTGGGGTGGTACAATCCTAAATTGGTGGGTTCGAAGGTGTACTCCAGTCCTTTCTCTAAGGCGAGCTGAAAGGCCATTGGAATGGATGCGCTGTCGGTGGTGTAGCCCATGATGCCTGCCAACAGAGCCAGGTCTGTGCCATGTCCGCGGTAGGTTTCGGCAAAAGATCCGTGCAATAAGAAACGAACGGTGCTTGCCTTTTCGGCCAATAGCTGTCCGGCCAGGTTACCGATGCGTACGGCGCCCGCAGTGTGGGAACTGGAGGGGCCCACCATGATGGGTCCGATGATTTCAAAGGCACTCATGTATTTCACTGGGCGTTCTCCGTTCCTTCCATACTGGGAGATGGAGAAGGGGGTTCTGAGGTCGTGATCTGTGCAGTTGGGTTGCCCAACACCTTTTCTCGCAGTCGTTTGCCTGTGGGAGTTCCTGCCAATCCACCAATGCCCGTTTCTCGCAGCGAAATGGGCATCTGTTGACCAATTTCGTACATGGCGCGAATGACCTCGTCCGGTGGGATGAGGCTACGTACGCCAGCAAGGGCCATCTCCGCCGCCGCGAGGGCGGTGATGGCGTGCAGGCCGTTGCGCGTGATGCAAGGAATTTCCACCAGACCCGCCACCGGATCGCACACCAGACCGAGGGAGTTCTTCAAGGCCAGCCCCACGGCATGGCCCACCTGTTCCGGAGTCCCTCCGGCAAGTTCCACCAAGGCACCAGCGGCCATGGCGGTGGCGGAACCGACCTCCGCCTGACAGCCGCCTGCCGCCCCCGAAATGGAGGCGGAGTTGGCAATGACCAAACCAAGGGCTGCCGCTGTGAGCAGAGAGTGTACTACAGCTTCCCGGGGAAAACGGCCTGTATCCAAAACGTATACGAGGACTCCCGGCAAAATCCCCGCCGACCCAGCGGTGGGAGTGGCCACAATCCTTCCCATGGCTGCATTGACCTCGGAAACGGCGGTGGCATAGGCCACCGCACGTAAGCTGTCGGCGTCCAGTAAGTGCGGTCCTTGTTGAACGTATGCCATCAGTCGTTGAGCGTCGCCGCCGGTAAGTCCGCTGCGCGACACCATTGCCTCGGACACTCCTTGACGCACTGCATGTTCCATGACGTCAAACTGGGCACTCATGCGGGCCACAATGACGGACTTGGATTGTCCGGATTGCTCTTCTTCCACCTCAAGCATGACCTGGGCAATCGTTGTTTTTTGTTGGGTGGCCAAGGCCATCAACTCTTGTAGGCGAGAAAATGCCATGCCCTTGCACGCTCCTTGATTGTTGTTCTTGATTGTTGTTGAGAACGGATGATTTTTTTGAGAATTTATGGTTAACCGTGCAGATAAAACCTGTATCGGTTCGTCAGGACTGTTCAAATTCATACCGCAGAATTGGATTGCGTGCAGCGGTGGTTTCATCCAGACGATGAATCACGGTGTGATGAGGGGCGGACAGGACCAAGTCCGGCTGTTCTTCTGCCTCCCGAGCAATTTGCAGCATCAGAGTGGCAAACGTGTCAAGGGTCTCCAGGCTTTCCGTTTCCGTGGGCTCAATCATCAGGCACTCCTCGACAATAAGTGGGAAGTAAATTGTCGGTGGGTGTACGCCAAAGTCGAGCAATCGCTTGGCAATGTCCAAAGCTCGAACCCCGGACTGGTGTTTCTGCCGCCGAGCGGAGAGAACAAACTCGTGTTTGCACATCTGTGGATAAGGTAAATCATAGGCGGACTGTAAACGCCTCATGAGGTAGTTGGCGTTGAGTACGGCACCCTCCGCAACCTGCTTTAGCCCCTCGGCACCCAGGGTACGAATGTACGCGTAGGCTCGGACCAAAACACTGAAATTGCCGTAAAACCCCTTCACTTTCCCAATCGATTGGGGGCGGTCAAAGTCCAGGGTATAGCGACCGTCCGCCTGTAGGGTAACCACGGGCAGTGGCAGGAAGGGAGACAGGAAGGCCTTGACCCCCACCGGTCCGGCACCAGGTCCACCCCCGCCGTGGGGCGTAGAGAAGGTCTTGTGCAGGTTCAAATGCACCACGTCAAAGCCCATGTCTCCCGGTCTGGCCTGTCCTAGAATAGCGTTCATGTTCGCCCCGTCGTAGTACAGTAGCCCGCCAGCACTGTGCACAATTTCTGCAATCTCTTGAATGTGGGATTCAAACAACCCCAATGTGCTTGGATTGGTCAGCATAAGGGCGGCCGTGTCGGGACCGACCGCTTTGCGCAGAGCCTCCAGGTTCACGCTTCCATCGGGATTTGATGGGATTGTGACGGCCTTAAAGCCTGCCATGGTTACACTGGCCGGGTTGGTGCCGTGGGAGGAGTCAGGCACAATGACGCGAGTACGCATGTCTCCCCGAGAGCGGTGATACGCGCCAATGACCGTCAATCCCGTCCATTCTCCTTGCGCCCCTGCGGCAGGCTGTAAGGTAACGTCATCCATACCTGTAATTTCTGCCAGATCCAACTGTAGCCGGTACAACAAGGTCAAGGCACCTTGCACTGTAGATTCTGGTTGATATGGGTGTATCCAGGAAAGCCCTAGCAACTTGGCCACGTTCTCGTTTCGTTTGGGGTTGTATTTCATGGTGCAGGAACCCAGAGGGTAAAAACCAGTGTCCACGCCATGATTGAGCTTAGATAACGCCGTAAAGTGACGAACCAGGTCCACCTCGGAGACCTCCGGAAGGTGAGGTGGGGTCACGCGATGAAGTCCCTGCAGTGCTGCCAGGGAAGTCTTTGGAACATCCAATTCAGGAAAACTGTAGGCCTTGCGACCGGATTGACTCAGTTCAAAAATCAGCGGGGCATCCCCGCTGCCATCCAGAACGGGAGTCGTGCTCACAACAATCCCTCCAGTGCCGCAACTGCGGCGTCCATTTCTGCTCGGGTGCGCACCTCAGTGGCGTTGAGCAAAACGCAGTCCGCCAATTCTGGGAAAAACCGTCCTACATCGAGACCAAACAACATCCCCTGTTGCAACAGGGATTGCTGTATAGTCGCCACGGGTATCGGCAAGCGCAGGACGAACTCATTGAAAAACGGAGTGTCTGCATAGGCTGCGCTCACTCCTGGGAGCGCGGCCAGACGCTGTTGAAAGTAGTGGGCTTTATGGTAGTTCTGCAAAGCCAGTTCGGTTATCCCCTGGGGTCCCAAATAAGTCAGGTAGACCGTTGCAGCCAGAGCATTAAGGGCCTGGTTGGAACAGATGTTGGAGGTGGCTTTTTCCCGGCGAATGTGTTGCTCTCGGGCTTGCAGAGTCAGCACAAAGCCGCGGCGTCCGTCGTGATCGGCCGTCTGTCCAACAATCCGTCCAGGTAATTTACGCATCAATTCTTTGCGGGCTGCCAGGATGCCAAGGTAAGGTCCACCATAAGCCAAGGGATTGCCCAGTGACTGACCCTCTGCGGCCACAATGTCAGCTCCCAGATTGCCTGGTGCCTCCAATAGACCGAGTGCTACCGGGTAACTGCTGACCACCAGCAGTGCACCGCGAGCGTGGGCGATGTCTGCAATGGCTTGCAGGTCCTCAATCCCGCCAAAAAAATTTGGGTATTGAATGACGATGCCCGCCACCGTGTCATCGCACAAGGCCGCCAGATGGCTCAAATCGGTCCGACCTTCATTTGCGGGGATGTCTACAAGTTTCACCTGCTGGCCAGTGGCGTAAGTGGTTATGACCGCTCGATACTCGGGATGCAAGGCGGAAGAGACGAGGACCTTGTTGCGGCGGGTGTGGTTGCAGCACACCAGGGCCGCTTCACCCAGGGCGGTGGGGCCGTCGTACATGGAGGCGTTGGCCAGATCCATGCCAGTCAGTTCCGCTACCATGGTTTGATATTCAAAAATGCTCTGGAGAGTGCCTTGACTGATTTCCGGTTGGTAGGGGGTATAGGCGGTGTAAAACTCGGACCGACCACAGATGGCGTCCACCACGGCAGGGATGTGATGTTCATAAGCCCCGGCGCCAAGAAAACTGACCAGGGTGCTCAGGTCTTGATTTTTGCGCGATAATCCCTGCATGTGCCGATTCAACTCCAGTTCTGACATTTCTGGCGGCAACTGAAGAGGGCGTTGCAGGCGTATCTCCGGAGCGATGTCTGCGAACAGTTCGGAGGTGTCTTGGATACCTAACAGTTCCATCATCTTTGTGCGATCCCGTTGGGTTTGCGGAAGATAAGCAAAGTTTTTCACGACAATTCTCCTTCACTCTGACGTGTGGGACGCTTTCTCACTCATCTTCTGGCACAATTGAAGGGGACTCAGTGGTCCCGTTTGTAAAATGGGGTCTTTACCACTTGTGCGCCCACATTCTTGCCGCGAATTTCCACGGTCAAGGGCGTCCCGACCGCTGTATATTTGGCGTTCACCAAGGCCAGGCCAATGGGCTGGTTGAGGGTAGGAGACAAGGTCCCTGATGTAACGTGGCCCATTTGTTGACCGTCAACGTTGATGGGATACCCCGCTCGCGGGATTCCTCGTTCTGTCAGGACAAAGCCAACAACCTTGCGTTGAAGTCCTGTTGTTTTTTGCTCTACCAAGGCTTGCTTGCCGATAAAATCATCTTTATTCAGCTTGACGAACATGTTCAATCCTGCCTCTAAAGGGGAGATGTCAGAGGTCAGTTCATGTCCGTACAAGGGAAGACGGGCCTCCAAACGAAGAGTGTCTCGCGCCCCTAGGCCGCAGGGTACAATACCCAAATCCTGTCCCTTAGCCAATAAGGTTTCCCACAATTCAGCCGCCGCCGCTGGCTCTACGTATAGTTCAAACCCATCCTCACCAGTATAGCCAGTACGAGAGATAAGAGCCGTATGACCTGCCACAGCGCCGAAGGTAAAGTGGTAATATGCCACACTGGACAAATCAGTCTCTGTCAAACGTTGCAACAGGGGCTGAGATCTCGGTCCCTGCACGGCCAACAGAGCTGTTTGTTCGGACTGGTCCGTCAGTGTCAGTTGCAGGTCTTGTACGTGATTTTTGAGCCATGCAAAGTCTTTATCGATATTAGAGGCGTTGACCACCACCTGATAACGGTCCGAGGCTAGGCAGTACACCAGAAGGTCGTCCACGGTACCCCCTTGGTCATAGGTCATTGGAGAATACAGTACCTCGCCTGGGTGCAGCCGAGAAACGTCATTGGTAATCATACCCTGTAAAAAAGCGGACGCATCTGGACCTGTGACGAGAAATTCGCCCATGTGGGAAACGTCAAACAACCCTACGGCGCTGCGCACCGCTTGGTGTTCTTTGAGAATACTAGAAAACTGCACGGGCATGTCCCAGCCGCCAAATTCAACGATTTTACCGCCATACTGGGCATACGAAGAATACAGGGGAGTGCGTTTTAAGCTCATGTCCATCGAACGCTCCTCTCTGATTGGAGTGCACATTTTGGAATGCACATTGAGATTGAGATAACTCTGTCCATTCTGAGTGATGCATAGTCGCTGTCGCGTAAGCAACAAAGGGACAGAGACGCAGAATTAACCCCTCTGCGTCTCTGTCCCTTGACCTGAGAGTTCCCTTTGTCGCCATGTCCACTTCAGCCCATCGCAACAAACCCTATCAGCGAAAGGAAGATGGACTTGAAACAAAGTTGCCCCGTCGGTAGTCGACACTCGTCGACTTCTCCAGAGTGGCATCCCTTCGCGTTTTGCGACCTGAGAGTTTCTGAGCGGGTTGAGGTGAACTCGCTCATTGCCCCATCGGTGGGTAAAAACCCCTCTCACGCGGACGTCATTTGCCGAAATATGAAAAGTCTGGTTAAACTAAGCGATAAAAAGCACATACGATAGAACTTTCCGTCTTCAT
Organism: Bacillota bacterium; assembly: GCA_027336365.1. Lineage (GTDB taxonomy): Bacteria > Bacillota > Bacilli > Alicyclobacillales > Alicyclobacillaceae > QXHL01. Next base: position 12,609 of record DAHWFY010000069.1, read on the forward strand.
CCTAGGGCGCAGTCTCAGGGTTGTCAAGGCAGCCAAACCGACAATATTTCCTTTTTTTCGACACACTTTTTCTTTCTCTTGCCTGTGTGAGTTGAATCTGTGTGTTACAATTCGAATCGTGAGTCTGATTTCGCTTTCATAGGCTGCCCGCCAAGAGTTCAGAAAGTCTACGCCGCCCCGCAAACAGGCTCACGACACGGTGTGCGTCCGCCATATTTTTATGTTCGTTGCCGTATTTCAGCATACTTTATGAATTTTTAGAAAGGGGAAGAAATATGCAAGCCACACGTTTTCGCTGGGCAATTATTGGACTGTTGTTTTTTATCACGGTGGTCAATTACATCGACCGTTCAGCAATTTCCTACGCGGTGCCGGATATCTCTAAATTGTTTCAACTCAATCCGGCACAGATTGGCATGATTCTTGGTGCTTTTGGGATTGGCTATATGATAATGACCTTTTTCGGCGGTATTTGGGTGGACAAATCGGGGGCTCGTGTGGTCCTGTTTGTGGCTTCATTACTGTGGTCCATTTCCATCGGGTTAACCGGGTTGGCCACTGGATTTGCGATGATTTATATGATGAGAGTTCTGTTGGGAGTAGCAGAAGGTCCAAATTTCCCAGCTATCAACCGAGCTGTCGGGGACTGGCTGTCCAAGGATGAGAGAGCCATCGCTTTAGGCAATTCCCTGGTGGCAGTGCCTCTGGCTCTGGCTACTGGGGCTCCCATTGTCACTCAACTCATTATTCATATCTCATGGCGCGGAACATTCATTATTCTGGGACTTTTTGGGCTACTGTGGGTAGCCGTGTGGATGTGGCTGTTCCGGGACTATCCAGAGCACAGTCGACGCGTGAACCGGGTGGAGTTGGAACACATTCGGGGTGGCATGGGTTGGACTGAGGCTGATGCCCGATCCATGCGCAAGGTTCATACGGGGAATGCCAAGGGAGTATGGGGCTTCCTGCTGTCGAATCCCACTTTGATGGCCAATAATTGGGCTTTTTTCGTTTTCGGCTATTACTTGTTTTTCTTTATGACGTGGTTACCCAGTTATCTCCATGACCAATTCCAGTTGAATCTTAAATCGGTTGGATTATTTAGTATTTTGCCTTGGCTGTTGGCCGCGGTGCTGCTGTGGGGAGTAGGCTATTTGTCGGACGGTTTGCTGAGCCGTACAAAAAGTTTACGGATTGCTCGTTCTTATCCCATTTGGATTTCACAATTGTTGGCCGCTGTTTGCATTTTACCTGTGATTTACACGCATGATTTGACCGTGGCCTTAATCTTCATCTCTTTGGCTGTTGCTTTTGGTATGAGCGCCAACGCGACTTTCTATGCCATTAACGTGGACGTGGCTCGGGAACGCACCGGAACGGCGCTGGGAGTGATGGATACATTTTTTGCGATTGCGGGATTTATCGCTCCGGTGATGACTGGTTGGGTTGTGAATTCCACTGGCTCGTTTGTCAACGCCTTCTGGCTGTTGGCTATTCTCGCTCTTTCCTCGGTGGTGGTGGTGGTTTTATTCCATCATCCCGAGCGTTCCAGAAAGTTGTCGGAGTTGGAATCGCTTGAAGTGAGTGTCGAACACTGATTCAATTCGTTTGGGTGTGCGCACACCGAATGGAGATTGTCTAGAAAGGGAGTATTTTGGGCGACGACGCGGCAATGCGCTGGGAAGTTCTGACCTCTTTCCGGACAACCTCTAGAAATGAATGTTGAGCGTTTCTTGCGCAGTCCAGTCGCCTCATGGAGGTTGTTGGGCAACCGTGGGAAACGCTTTTTCTCACATCCATCAGACGTTCAGCAGGAACAAACGGAAATTTACCGAACCTTTACCCTTGGTTCACCGGTCCTTCATCATTTCGGCATACAATGGGACGAATAGAGGGAGAAATCTTGCAGGACCAGGGATGGGGTCATATC
>DAHWFY010000006.1 GCA_027336365.1 Bacillota bacterium
GATGATAGTCTATGGACTGTACGACACATTTTTCGTCAAACCCATCACCCTTCCGGTGAAAGAGTCCCTTAATTCTGCTAAGGTGAGTTTGAGCACAGAATCTCGTCTACGCTTGGCTTCCGAGTTTGGTCGGGTAGAGGCTGCCGAAGAACTGGGAATTCCAGGTGTGGACCACCACCGACGACAAGAATTCGGCAAGGATGCTGACGATGTGCCAGATCCTGTAGAGGTATTGGCTGAGCGGATTCGGCCCCGACTATTTAATTTGGCTTTACCTCTAACCTTGTTGTTGGTGTTGACGGTGGCGTTCACGTGGTGGGACGGCCACGCTAAGTCCCCTTCTCTGTTTGGAGCATTGGCCACTGCCAATGCTGCCAAAGCGATGTTGGAAGCCTTGTTGGTGACCTTGGTGGTGAGTGTTGTGGTTTACAGCTTGCAGCAACAGCCTATGCAGCGCACTCTCTTTGGCTTTTTGGCTGGAGGCAACGAAATGATGGGGGTCATTGTGCTGTTGACCTTGGTCTGGGCGTTGTCCGCCGTTTCTACGGACCTGGGATTTACGCCCTATGTGCAGCGAACCCTGGGAGGATTGGTGCCACCGTCATTCATCGCCCCAGCCCTGTTTGTATTTGGAGCAGCTATTTCCTACGTCATTGGTTCTTCCTTTGGTACCTGGGGAATGCTCATGCCCCTGGGCTTTTCTTTAGCGTCCAGTACTCATGCTTCCCTGCCTCTGATTGTTGGCGCGGTGTTTGCCAGTGGTACGTTCGGCGGTTTTGCCTCTCCATTAAGTGACAACACCGTGGCCATGGCCACGGTGATGAAATTACCCATCATGGGATACGCCCGATACAAATTGAAACCCGCGTTGCTGGTGGCCGGAGCTACAACGGTTTTTTACGCGGGGGCTGGGTGGCTTTGGTCCTAGGGGAACTTTTACCGCCGGGGTGCGTGGAGATTTAGAGTGTAAAGAGTTATGCTAAGAAAACAGAGGAGTGTGGTTCATCCATGATAAAATTGGATTTACAGTTTGCCTCATCCTTTTTAACGGACAGGGAGTGGGAGTACCAGCAGCCTTTTATCACAGATGCGGTCGCGCGGTTGCGCAAAGCAGATGTGCCGGGATCTGATTTTTTGGGTTGGATCCACCTGGCCAGTGAAACCCTTAAACAGGGTGTCGAAAGTATTGAACGGGCCGCCGCACGCATACGGGAAGATTCTGATGCCGTGGTGGTCATTGGCATTGGAGGTTCTTACCTGGGAGCTCGGGCGGCCTTTGAGTGGTGTAAGCCGGAATATTACAATCAGTTGCCGCCAACCAAGCGGGGAGGCCCCGAGGTGTACTTCGCTGGCAATCAACTCAGTGCGGCAGCGGTACAGGACCTGTTGCAGGTTTTGGAGGGGAAGCGGGTCAGCCTGAACGTCATCTCTAAGTCTGGTACCACCACCGAACCGGCCGTGGCCTTTCGCTTGCTGCGTCAGTGGTTGACTGAACAGTTGGGAGAGACAGAAGCGGACAAGCGTATTTATGTGACCACAGATCAGCACAAGGGGGCCTTGAAACACTTAGCCGATGCCAAGGGCTATCCTACGTTTGTCATTCCGGACGACGTGGGCGGTCGTTACTCGGTTCTCACGCCTGTGGGGCTGTTGCCGCTGGCCGCCGCAGGAGTGGACATCCGGCAACTGTTGTCGGGGGCGGCGTTGGCCGAGGAAGAACTGACTGTCACTCATCTGCAGGATAACCCTTCTCTACGCTATGCTGCAGTGCGTAATGTGTTGTACCGCAAGGGCAAGGCAGTGGAAATCTTAGTCACCTATGAACCTGCCCTGCGCACCTTCGCGGAGTGGTGGAAACAACTGTTTGGTGAAAGCGAGGGCAAGGACCAAAAAGGGCTGTATCCGGCATCGGTGGCGAATACCACAGACCTGCATTCCATGGGGCAGTTCATTCAAGAGGGTTCTCGTAACCTGTTTGAAACGGTTGTGCGAGTGGAAAATTCTGATGCAGCGATATACCTACCCTCTGACCCGCAATTGGAGGACGGATTGGAATACCTCGCGCAAAAGCCACTGGCTTGGGTGAATGACCAGGCTCGCTTGGCGACACAAATGGCCCACGCGGATGGCGGAGTCCCCAATTTGACGGTAACCGTTCCAGACCGTTCCGAAAAGTCCTTAGGTGAACTGTTCTACTTTTTTGAGTTGGCCTGTGCCACTAGCAGTCAACTGCTGGGGGTGAACGGATTTGATCAACCGGGAGTGGAGGCGTATAAAACCAACATGTTTGCTCTGCTGGGGAAACCAGGGTATGAGCAACAAAGTAAGGCCATGCAGGAACGTCTGAGTTAATCTTGACCGTCATGGGCGGTCGCGGGAGTTTGACGGGCTGCAGTAGGGTACTTTTAACTCCAGAATGGGCGCTTATCCCAGAGTGTGATTCGAACTTACTGTGTCGAAGCAGAAGACGACTTCGTTTCGCATCGGGGGGTGTACCTCGCTCGTAAACTGGGGGTGGAGGAAACGAGTGATCAACCGGCGCACTTGTTGCGCCAGTTTGCAAGGGCCCACCGTCGGTCCTACAGTTTGTCCATTCTGAGTATCATCGCGTCCGAGGCAATTACCGTGCAGTTTCCTAGCCTGTTGGGACGTTTCACCGATGCACTGCAGGCTGGGCGTCTAACGGGTCAATTGGTGGTGGTGTATAGCCTGTGGTTGCTGCTCGTGGGAGTGGCCTACGTGGTGCTGTATGGACTGGGTCAGTGGTGGAATGGTCGCATGGGAAGGGTGTTTGAATACGAGTTGCGCAAGCAGTTATTTGACCATTGGCAGACGTTGCCCACGGCCTACTTTCGGCACCGCAGCATTGGCGACCTTTTAAATCACGCGATGAACGATGTGCGTACCGTGCGGGAGGCCATGTCCGGCGGTCTGAACATGTTAACGAATGCTGTTTTTCTTTTGGTAGCCACGCTGGTGATGACTTTTCGCACCATAAGTATTGAATTAACCCTGGCGAGCATCATTCCCCTTTTGTTTTTACCCTTGTTTGTTGTTTATTGGGGACCGAAAATTCGCAATGCTTCCCGGCGGGTGCAAGAAGGGCTGTCGGATATGGCAGATTTGACTGAGGAGAGTCTGAGCGCCATTCGTTTAATCAAGGCAACAGCCAACGAGGAAGTGGAAGGGGGACGTTTTGGACAGCGGGTGCAAGAGATTGTGGGTCGACAAATGAGCGTTTTTCGTCTGCAGGCTCTGTTCCAGTCTCTCATTCCCTTGACAGGGTCCATAAGTTTTGCGATTGCGCTACTTTATGGCGGGTACTTAACGGTCACTCATCAAATTCTCCTCGGTTCTTTTGTCGCATTCACGCTATATCTAACAATGATTATCACTCCATTACAACAGATGGGATTTGTATTTAACTTTTTTCAGCGGGGATCCGCGTCCCTGGCTCGCCTAACGGTTCTGTTCGGGGAACGTGCCGACATTGCAGACCCGCCTCATCCAGTTTCTGTATCTCATTTGACCGGAACTCTGGAAATTGACTTGCCTGAATTCGTTTATCCGAATGCGGACACACCGTCATTGCGGAACATTCACTTCACTGTCATGGCTGGTCAGACTGTGGGTATTGTAGGCCGCACCGGAGCGGGGAAAACCACGTTGGTCAACCTGTTGCCGCGGATTTTTGATCCACCTCCAGGAGCCGTGCGAATAGATGGATATGATGTACATGCCTTGCGCCTGCAGGTGCTGCGGGAGGCCATCGCATACGTGCCACAGGACGGCTTTTTATTTTCTACCACGATTGCCGAAAACATTGGTTTTGGCAAAGACCAGGCTAATTCGGATGAGGTAGCGCAGGCCGCCCGTCATGCGGCCTTCTGGCAAGAAATTGAGGACTTTCCTGCCGGAATGGAAACAGTAGTTGGGGAACGAGGCGTTTCTCTATCCGGAGGACAGAGACAGCGGGCATCAATGGCCCGTGCGTTTGTCAAGGATGCTCCTATTCTCATTTTGGATGACAGTCTCTCTGCGGTAGACATGAACACGGAAAAACGCATTATTGCCAACATTCATCGTCTGCGGGAGGGGAAAACCACTCTCATTATTGCTCACCGATTATCTGCCGTACGTCATGCCGACTTTATCCTCGTTTTGGATGAGGGCCGTTTGGTGGAGCGTGGCAGTCATGAGGAGTTGTTGCACCGCAACGGAATCTATGCAACCCTGTATCGTTTGCAGGAGAGTGAAAAGGGGGAGTTGGCATGAGCGGTGGTCACCGTATAGACCTGCAAACCAACCCTTCCGCCGCCACAGACTCATCGACCCATGCACTTGCTGGATCTGTTGGACGAGAGACTCACCCTGGGATGAGCAGTTTGCTGCAACTGTTGCCATATGCGCGACCGTACATGGGGCAATTCATTTTGGTTCTAGGACTGGTGGTAATCTATAATGCGACCAGCGTTTTGCAGCCATATTTAGTAAAAGTAGCTATCGATCATGACATTGCTGTGGCACACCCCAGTTTTCATGGTTTGCTGCAGATTTCTTTTCTATATATCGGAGTGGTGGTCCTAGGAACGGCAGCAAATTACTTTCAAGTCCTGACCCTGCAATTTGCAGGACAGAGTATCATTCGGCGTATTCGGCTAGACCTATTTCACCATATCACGGCTCAGTCCATGAGTTTTTTTGACCGTAACTCCATCGGTCGGCTGGTGACCAATGTTTCCAGCGATACGGAGACTGTTTCCCAATTTTTCACTAATTTTTTCCTCAGCCTTATTCGGGACGGCTTGGCTCTGGTGATGATTGTGTTTGCCATGTTTCAATTGGATGCCGCCATCGCCGCCCAGGCCATGGTGTTGTTGCCCATTTTATTTGGGATATCCCTGCTTTTTCGCAAACGCCTACGCCGTGCATATCAGACCACACGCTCTCATTTATCCAGTGTGATTGCGTTTTTGGCAGAAAATTTGGCCGGGGTGAGAATTACCCAGATCTTTCATCAGGAGGTGCGGCAAGCCCATAAGTTTGAACAGTTAAACGGATCTCATCGCCAGGCCAATATTCACGAATATCAAACCTCTGTTTTGTTCAATCGGACTTTTGAGATGCTTGGAAACATGGCGGTGGCGGGGGTGGTGTGGATTGGTGGCAACGCGGTGTTACACCACGCCATTGAATTTGGCACTTTGTATGCGTTTATCAGCTATATTCGAAATTTTTTTCAGCCCATCAATTCCATCACTCAGCAGTGGAACACCTTGCAATCTTCCATGGTTTCCGCAGACCGCATCGGTCGTGTGTTGGCGGTAGTGCCAGCCGTGCAGGACGCGCAAGAACCTGTGGCGTTTGCAGCAGAGGACGTCCGTGGCCGGGTGGAGTTTGAACACGTCTCCTTTGGCTACCAACCTGACCAACGCGTATTGCACGACATTTGTCTGCAGGTGGAGCCAGGGGCTTTCATTGGTCTGGCGGGTCCAACGGGGGCAGGAAAAAGTTCCATCATGAGTCTGTTAACTCGTTTTTATGATCCGGACGAAGGACGCATTCTTCTCGACGGTGTGGACCTGCGGGACTTTGCCCAAGCCGACTTGCACCGCCTGGTGGGCATGGTTCAGCAAGAGGTATACCTGTTCTCCGGCACCGTGGCTGACAATATCCGCTTGTTTCGCGAGGACATCAGCGATGAACAGGTGGTGGCAGCGGCCGAGGTGGTGGGAGCCCATCGAGTGATTGAGCGACTGCCCCAGAAGTACCAAACCTGGTTGTACGGCAAGGGAGGCAATCTGTCCATGGGGGAGCGCCAACTGCTGTCTTTTGCGCGCATTGTTGCCTTGAACCCCAAGGTGCTCATTTTGGATGAAGCAACCGCCAACCTGGACAGCCAAACGGAAGCATTGGTGACGCAGGGGTTGCAGGCAGTTGCGAAAAATCGTACAACCTTGGTGATTGCTCATCGTTTGGCGACTCTCCGTCATGCGGACAGGATTTATCTTCTACACCAAGGTCGCATTGTTGAACAGGGGACTCATGAGGAGCTGTTGAACCTTGCGGGTCACTATTCCGAGTTGTATGCCAAATCGGGAGTAAATGACCCGAATGAAAAGACGGCACTGGGCCATTCTGCGCACAGGTGATGGCGTCGTGAAATACTTGCCCTCTAAGTGTTATGATGGGCATGAACGTTTATCGGAGGGGGCATTTAACCTGGCGGAGGAGACACGGGCGACAGGAGATGTGGGACTTGACAGCAGGACTGTAAATCCGCAGGCGGAGGTTGGAGAGTGGACCCGTATTTGGCGTGCGATTTCCAGTCCCGCCTGGTTGGTGTTGGGGATGGGCTTGGTGGTATTTGCAGTTTATCAAATGAAGCCACTGGGAGATCCCGATACGCCATGGCACGTCGCCACCGGGCTGTACATTTTGCACCACCACCAGGTTCCAGCCACAGATCCCTTTTCCTGGACGGCCAAGGGTCAACCTTGGGTGACCCAAGAATGGTTATTTGAAACGATTTTGGCTTGGTTAGAGGTCCACCTGGGGTTTACTGGGGACTGGCTGTGGATGGTGGCCATTGGCACATCCACCATGCTGGTGTTGTATCGCCTAGGCATCCGGACTGGCCAGGGTAATCGGCTGATGGCTGCCCTCACGGCCAGTGTGGGTGTGTTTGCCGGACTGTTGTACTGGACCATGCGGCCGCAGATTTATTCTTACTTGATGTTCGCGGTGTTCTTTTACATTTTACAACGGGTGCGCGAGGGGCATTTGCGGGCGTTGTATGCCGTGCCTCCCTTGATGTGGGTGTGGGCAAACATGCATGGGTCATCCGCAATTGGTATTGTCATGCTGCTACTGGAGTGGCTCATCAGTTTTTTGCCCAGCATTGCGCGCTTTCAGGGCCTGCGCTTGCCCCCGGGTGCTCGCTGGCGATTGCTCGCCGCTGCCGTGGTGGGAACGTTTGCTGGGCTGGTTAATCCCAATGGAATTAAGGCCTATACGTATGACTTATTGGCCGTGAATCCATTGATGACAGACAATATCATGGAGTGGCACTCACCTGATTTCCACAGCCAAGCTTATCAGTACGGGGTGCTCCCGTTTCTCATTCTCAGTTTTACCATTCTTCTCATTCGCTATCGCCCCTTGCCTTTGCGTGAAACTTTGTACTTTGGTGGCACCTTTGCCGCCACCTTGATTCACCAGCGTTTTTTGCCTTACATGGCCATCGCTTCTGCGCCTCTACTGGTGCAGGTAACCCATGACTGGGTACGCGGATTACTGGTTCCCTCTAGGTTTTTACGTACATTTGACACGGTGGTGTTGGCTGGGTTTATTTCATTTTTAGGGTATTCGCTGCCAACAGTGGCAGGCCCTTTGAATGAGCACTGGGATACCCGGGCATATCCCATCGGCGCCGTTACATACATGCAACAGCATCATCTCACACATCGGGTCTTGAATGCTTATCATTGGGGGGGCTACTTGATTTATCGAGGTATTCCAACCTTTGTGGATGGTCGTACCGACTTGTATATTCGGAATGGGATTTTCTCGAATTACTTAGCCATCAAAAATTTGTGGTGGGATGGCCCTAGTATACTCAATTCTTACCACTTTGATGTAGCGGTATTCCCCAGTGGCTATTCAATCGTTACTTTTTTGGAGCAGATGCCCAATTGGAAAGTGGTATACACGGGTACCAATGCCGTGGTTTTGCAACGAATTCCCACATCTGTCGGTTAGTCTGGTGAGAAAACTTTGCATAAGGACTGTTTTGCTTTTGCAAAGAGACTTTCCATTGGATCAAGATTTTACTCATTTGAAAAATCTCATTGAAAACCTCGTAATGAACCGCGAGTTTCTTTCCTTTTAAAACCCTGGTGTTTTTCCTTGTCATGTTTTGTCATCTGGGCTGTTGTCACACATCCGCCCTCTTGTTCGTATCTTGTGACATAGCATGAAATCACCGTATTCCAACGGTTGGGGTGGAAGAACCGAGGCTCCGTCCGGGATGAGTCTTCTCTAGTAAGATCAAGGCTGGTCCAATGACAGTGAGGAGAGTCGCATCATGCGTATACACACCGTGGTTGCAGGAGAAACCTTACGTACCATTGCTGAGAAAAGTGGTACCACGACGACTGAGATCGTTCGCTTGAATGAAATGGATAACCCAAACGTGATTGTGCCCGGACTGCACTTGTTGGTTCCGGGACCGCCCACGTTAGCACAGATGTATGTGGTGCGTAAGGGGGATACCCTGGAACGTATTGCAAGGCGGTTGGGTGTTCCCCAAGCTCAGTTGGCTCGGTGGCTGGGGATACCGATTGCGGGTGCTCCGACCCCCACCGACTCGGGTGCACAAGGCCAACCCATTGGCTCACTTCAACAACTGGTGGCAGGAGAGCCCATTTATCCTCCCCAGCGGGTGACAAACAAACGCACAATTGAAGTCAACGGTTACCTGCTGCCACAAGGAGGACCTAGCGACGGTGAAATCGTGCGGGATATAGGTGAGCACCTCACATACCTGAGTATTTTTAGTTATCAGGTGAGGTCTGACGGTTCCTTGGAGCCGAAACGGGATGATACAGCCCGTCAAGGAGCGAAAGATGCTGAAGTTCAGCCCTTGATGACCATGACTAATTTTGACGGAAACCAATTTAATCCTACATTGGCGCACATGCTTATGGCCAATCCAACGCTACGCCGGAAACTGATTGACAATGCGCTGATTACAGCAAGGAACCTGGGGTTTGGCGGTGTGAACGTGGACTTTGAACACATGCATCCGCAGGACCGCTCCTTGTATAACACATTTATCCGGGAATTAGGTCAGTCCCTGCGCCCTCACGGTCTGAGCCTATCTATCGCCATGGGGCCAAAAACCGCCGACATGCCGGAAGCTTCCTGGATGGGGGCATTTGACTATCGTACCTTAGGTGCCGAGGTGGACTTTCTCATGCTGATGACCTATGAGTGGGGTTGGGTAGGGGGTCCTCCAATGGCTGTCGCTCCCTTAGATAAGGTGCGTGCGGTATTACGCTATGCAGTGTCGCAGATCCCCCCCGCCAAGATTCTCATGGGTGTGAGTTTGTATGGATACGACTGGCAACTGCCCTATCCCAGTGGTCGACTGGCCGCCAGTATCTCTAACAACAGCGCACAAAATTTGGCTCTGGCTATGAAGGTGCCCATCGCCTGGAACGCTACGGCCGCTTCTCCCTATTTCCGTTACCACAGTTCCGAGGGGCCTGAGCACGAGGTGTGGTTTGATGATTCGTTGAGTGCCGCTGCAAAGCTGCAATTGGTGTACGATTTTGGTCTGCGGGGAATTAGTGCGTGGGTGTTGGGCAATGAGTTTCCCCAACTATGGTACTTAGTGGGCGACAGTTTTGAGGTGCGTAAGGTATGAAGACGAACGGAAAGGGCTTTACAAGAGGAATTGCTCTTGGAGGTCGATGTCGTCACAGATACGGGTAGCATCGGTACACGAGTTTGGGGCACATCGGGGCACATAAGAAATAAGGATCGAAAAAGTTTTGTGGCGGTCATCTAAGATTCCTGTTGTATAGAAGTGGACAATTTGTCTAAGACTATCCAATGGGTGATGAACCATGAGAACGCGATACAAAATTTTGTATTACGCAGTGTTAGGCGCCCTGTTGGTGGTTGCTGGTCTGTACGTTTGGATTGCATGGAGGAGACTGCACAGTTTCTAGGGAGTTCGAAACACCATGTGTGGCGTGGGGCGGTATTGATGGGCATGTACGCGCATGTGCTGTAACACTCGCATTCATAGAGCATCATCCAACCCCAATCTAACAGGATTGGGGTTTTAATTAATGCAAGCAGATGTTGTATACCGTGTGAAACAATAGATACGGAGGTGATTGGCATGAAGACAGAAATTTTGACGCATGAGTTGTAAAGAGCTTGTCCTGTACAGTAGAGTTTTTTGCGCACAGATCTCACCTAAGCAAGTCCCGCCCACAAAAGCAATGCAATGACCGCCAGGAGCATGGTCAAAAGATAACCCCACAGGTGACCGTGTTGGAGGTGTCGCACGCCGCGAACAAAAGGCCATAAAGCGAGTAGTGGCACTCGATATACCTTCGTTTCCAGCCAGGGAACCGTTGAAGACTGTATTTCAAATCGAAGGGGCAAGGAACTACTCCCTTGCCGAATGTGGCGGATGACGCGAAAATGGAGCACAGCTCCCCACAACATACGATAGGGATTCGCGTATGCGGTTGCGGTGTACTGCGCTTGGGACACTCGTGCATCTCGGCCTCCCAGCCAAGCGGGAACTGAGCGTGTGCCGTAAGTCCGATGGCGGGCACGCGTCAAGGCGAGTCCCAGTAAACTGAAAACGCCAAACCATAGAAGCACGTAGCTTGGAGCGATGGTGGCGACAAAGGCTCCTGGTTGAAGAATCAGTCCGCGTACAGGCAAGAAAGCACCCAATCTCGCACCTAAAGACACGGGGATGGGATTGGCAGTGGGATTTCCAAACACGTTAGGCACCATTGTCGCGATGGCGGATACTCTGGGGGGCAAGTCGCGTACAATCTGGTTGAGGCTAAACCAAGAGAAAGTAGGAAACCAGCCAAAAAGTGCTGAAGGAATTGCCAATGCAGTCAGGGATAAGCGAACTCCCGAGTGCAAAGGCCGTGTTTGCAACCGACTGAGCCGAGAATTGCGCGGCCGACCGCTCATTGTGAAGACGAAAACTCGCAAAAATACGGTGAAGGCTAAGGCTGCACCCACGGCGGTTACAGCAGCGGCCAGAGCAACCCACATCATGGCGGCAGTGGAGGCAGTTCGATAAATTTGAAGCATTCCCTGCAGGGTTAGCCATTCTACGGTAAATCCACTGAAAGGTGCAACTGCGGCAAGTGTTAAACTGGCTATCAACAGGGAGATGGCCACTCCAGGCATGGCGGCCCACAAGCCGCCCAACTCATCTAAAGAGGTGACCCCAGTTCGACGCGACAATTCTCCGATGCTGAGAAAAGCCAAGGACTTGGCCAGGGCGTGAGAAATCAACTGCACCAGCAGAGTCATCATGGCGACCGCCGCAAATCGGGGTTGGTTGAGTCGAGTGAACAGTATCACCAATCCTAAATTGACAAGCACCAAACCTACGTTTTCGATGCTACTGAACGCCAACACCCGCCGCAATTGAGACTCAATGACGGCATATAGAGCTCCCAAAGCAATACCTAGTGCACCGAGCCACAGGACTACAAGACCTACCCACACTGGCAGAGGTGAAAGCCATGACATCACGCGTAGAATTCCAAAGATACCGAGATTAAGCAATCCTCCCGCCAAGATGGCGGTTAAGTGCGATGGGGTGACATCATATGCCTCAGGCATCCATAATTGCATCGGTAGAACACCAGATTTGGCACCAAAACCAAACAAAGAGAGCAAGAAAACTGCCACACCCACATTTGGGTGGGCATGCAGATGCGCCGCGATGGCAACAAAACTCAGAGAGCCACTTGCAGGCGCGGCCAAAACGATGGCTAAAACCAGCAGGAGAAAGCCGATTTCGCTAATCAGCAGGGTGGTATAAGCGGCTCTCCGCACTCGCTGCAGGTGGTGGTTGACCAAAATGTAGCCATAGGCGCAAAGAGACATTCCTTCCCAAGCTACCAGCAATGGCAAGGCATTTTGGGCAGTTAATAAAAAACCGGTAAATAAAGACTGAACAGCTACCAGTGTAGCCACACCCCTGCCATTGCCAATGGCTGCATGGTGGCTGTGGGTAAAGGCCAGTATAGAAGAAGCCATGCCAATCCACCCCAACACAGCAAATAGCAATCCGGCTAAGGGATTCAGAGAGAAGGTCCAGGCGCCAAAAGTACCAATATTGGGTAGTGAAAACAAGGGAGTGGAAGTTCCTGTCGCGACAACCGTAATCCCTAGCACGGTTTGAATTAAACTGCCCAATGCCACCCACAGCCACACATCTCGATGGGATTTTTTCCGCCAGGTCAGCAACATCCATAAGGGTACACAAGAAAACACGACTAAAGAGGCCCAATATTCTTCATTCACAGACACTCACCTCCGGACGGTGTTGCACCGCACTTAGAATTCCCTGCAGGACTGCGTAGGGGGTGGGAGGGCAACCAGGTACCCAAGCATCTACGGGAATCACACGGTCTACAGGCCCAACTACCCATGAACTGTTGCGGAAAATCCCACCGTGTAAGGCACAGACGCCAGTAGCAACCACCAGCCGAGGTCTTGGCATGGCGTTGTAGGTGGCTAATAGCACGTCTTTCATGGCTCGAGTCACCACGCCGCTCACCAATAGGAGATCTGCGTGACGGGGAGAAGGGGTAAAGAACAAGCCTAATCGATGGAAATTGTAGTATGGGTTGGACAAGGCTAGTATCTCTGATTCACAGGCATTGCAAGATCCAACATCAATGTGGCGTACGTATATGGAACGGTGAAAAACCTTTCTGAGAGCGGCGGCCGTATTTTGCTCCAACTGCTCCCAGTCACCAAGCGGGTGGTGTGTCTCAGTGGTCATGCCTACTTTCCCCCCTTTGTCGCAACAAATCTTTTCGCGTCACGGCCAAGTCAATGTCTGCTGACCACGCGAAAACGCCCTGGGGGCATTGTGCGATACAGCGTCCACAGGCAATACAGGCTGCACGGTCCAGTTGGATTCCAGTTTTGTCCTTGCTTATAGCTCCCGTCGGGCACAGGTCTTGGCACTCACATTCGAAACGATGACAAGGTGTGATAATAGATGGTATAATATTCCAATTATGGTGTTTTTCTAAAACGTGTTCGCGACGGCTAGGATAATCGGTTGTAACACGCCCACTTGCCCATCCGGAACGCAACCAATTTGCAAACATCGAATTTCCTCCTTCATTGAAACGGCGACAAGGCGTTCTGACTTCACTTTCAGATGGAGTTGTCCAGAATTTGCAAATCCTGGACGGTTATCTTTAACGATCCGTACCAGCGTAAGATAAACCAAAACTGGCATCAATAACGGGGAAGTCAGTTTGAATATTTCCGTTGGACACGGCCAATCCAAAGACAGGCCAAATCCAACTGGAGGCTCCTCTGATGCGCGAATTATTCAGGTATACGTCATCCTTCAATTGCAGAACATGGCAGACACGCCCACGAGGACCCTCGACAATACCGACGCCCCATCCGTCAGGGGGGTCGGAGTGAATGGGGTGGGTGGATGAGACAGGCCGTGGGAAGTCTTTGTATTTTCCAACGTTAGTCAATTCTTTCCCATTGCATAAGAGGTCCAACAATTTTCTTATCATCCCCTGAGATACGTGCCATTCCAGCACTCGTACCTCGAATCTGTCCAGAGCGTCGCCTTGCCCCCGTGTAGGCAGGCAGATATGATAACCTGCAAGCTGTTCAATTTCACTTTCATTGCGGGAATCCACTGATGCTCCACAGGCTCGTGCCACCGGTCCAACCAGTCCATAGGCGTCGACCCAATCCTTTCGCACACGTCCGGTACCCACGAGTCGATCCACGAAGGTGGGGGTATGGCGCAGCAGGTTTGTGAAATGAGTGAATCGACGGTCGGCATTTTCCAGGACCGATTCTACCTCACTTCTCACCTGTGACCAGGTCACCTGGCAAGTATCGCCCATACGTACAGACCCGCGCAGGTAACGGGAGCCCGTCAGATCACCGTTGAGTCGTAGCAGTTCCTCTTTCACCCGGGCAAGTTGAGCCTGTCCGACACTCATTCCTGCTGCAGATGCCAGTTGAGCCAAATCGTGAGCATGGTTGTACAGCCGTTCCATCTCAAGCCATAAAGAGCGTTCCCACTTTATTTCCACAGGAACTGTCCGATGTAACGCTTGCTCGGCTGCTTGGCAGAAAGCCATGGAGTGAGCCACCGTGGCTGTGCCAGATACCCTTTCTGCCAACAACAGGGCGTCCGCGATGGATTGATGGATGCCCAGCGTCTCAATGTCTCGATGTTTATAGAACAACTGCGGTTGCAGGTGCATGATCTGTTCACCTATGGTTTCGAACAAGAAAAATCCTGATTCGCTCACATCCGCCCGCACGGGTCCGAGGGGCAAGCGGAAGACGCCTGCGCCAGTAACCATACCCTCTGGCAAATATTCTTCGGGATGAAGAATAGGTTGTAAATCCGGATGACCCACAGGTTCCATGCCAGTGGTCTGCCACATTTCTCGTTCTATCCAAGAAGCTGCGGGCCAGTGGGTTGCCAAAGAAGGTACTCGGCCGTCTGAGGGTGGTTGAGCGAACCGCCACTGTACCAATCCTGTGACTGGATCTCTTAGTACCGCCAGAAGATGGGGAGTTGAAGGGTAAGACACCCAGCCGTAATACAACAACTGAGCCTTAGGTAAGTTTGTTTTATCCACAGGCAGACAGTGATGGACTACCCAAGCCACCAAATCTGCAGAAGAGGACTGTGTCTCTTGCAGATTGTCGTCCAATTCCCTATTTTGTGAGGCATGAACTTGTACATCTTCCATGATATTTTTCCTCCTCACACGGATCGGGCCCGTAGATTGGGTTACCGTCCCAAGAGAATTCCTAAAGACCATAAGACGGGGAGCAGCATCCCAAACGCGAGAGTTCCCACAAGGTGTAAGCCGGTTGGCAATGTAGCGGTCAAAGTCGGGAGTGGCCTGACTGTTCGATTAAGGCGCGTTGAGATTTCACCATATCCCATGGAAATGGAATAACGGAGAAAATTAGCAAACAGCAACGCAAGGAACAGTAGGAGTAGTGCTGCCAACAAGGGAGAGCCCGTTTTAACTAAGGCAAAAATCACCATAAATTCACTGATGAACAATCCAAAAGGAGGAGCTCCGGCAATGGCCAGCATGCCAAGAACCAGCGTTTGTCCTGTCCACGGCAACGCTCGCGCGACTCCACTGAGGCCTTCCATCTCCGTAGAACCCCATGCATGCTGCAGTTCTCCCGAGTGGTAAAACAGCATCGACTTGATTAAAGAATGATTCATCATCTGTAAGTATCCGGCAATGACACCCAGTGGTCCAAGGGAAAAGGCAATTGCAGCGACACCCAGATTTTCTGAACTGGAGTAAGCGAATAAGCGTTTGAAATCCTTCTGGTATAGCGTCATTAAAGTGCTGATGGCCACAGTCAAAAATCCTAATGTCGCCAATGTATGATCTGCAAACGGGCCATTTCCTCCCCCTTGCAGGACTTGCTGGGTACGCAGGATGCCATATAGTCCACAATTTAACTTAATACCACTGAGCATGGCACTGATGGGCGAGGGTGCCTGACTGTGTGCGTCGGGGAGCCATGCGTGAAATGGGACTAAACCAGCTTTCGTTCCGAACCCGGCAAGAATGAGCACGAATGCTAGACGCGCAACAGAGGCGGGAATGGATTTGGCGACTGCCAGAAGTCCTGTCCAAGTGGTGGCAACAGACGCATTTGGTTGTAATCCCACCAGCAACAGGAGACCCAGCAATGCCAATAATCCACCAAATTCCATGATGATAAGGTACTTCCATGCGGCTTCGTGGTTGTCTTTTGTTCCTTTCCAGTCAACCAGCAAAACAGAGGCTAAGGCGGTCAGCTCAATGGCACCCCAGGTCATAAAAATATTGTTCAGTAAGACCACAGCCAGCAGGCTGTCGTAGAATACCAACAGCAGAACAAAGTAGGTCCGCTCCTGACTGACCGTGTCAAGGTCCACTTGCTCTTGGCTGTGCCGACGAACGTATCCCACTGAATACAAGGCGGCTGTGAAGCCCACAAAGGCAGTAATGCCCGCAATCACGGCGCTCAATCCATTGATGGCTAGCCATGGGCCGATGCTGGGAGTGCCTTGGAGATACCCCAGGATGAGTATACTCAGGTTGAGAACCGTGGCTGTCACAGGGAGCCAGCGGCGTACTTTCCCCTGTATAAACCAGACCAGGACAGCGGTGAGGAGAGGAATGGCTAGTAAAAAAGGTTGGCTGGTCATTAGGTTACCCCCTCAGGCTGTGGTAGTGGTCCAGTCGGACTCCTTCCGACTGATGCAGTTTTAACATTAAAACGACAAACAATATCACAGCCAGCGCTACTTCTACAAAAACGGTGTAATCTGCAGTCGCAGAGACCCGCCAGAGCGTGGTGGCTAGAGCTAAATCCACACCATTTTCCGCAATAAGCATTCCTAACATTTGTTTTCCGGCGTGGTGAGCAAAAGACATTAAAGCTAGCCCTGTCAAGAGGGTGGCTAAAGCCGTCCCGTAAGGCAGACCTCGTTGGCCGATGCGGCTATTCATCAAGAATATGGACAATAACCCCAGCGCCAATGAAAACAGCACTAGAAAGGTCGGCGTGATGCGGTAGGCGATGTCTCGTTCCGATTGCAAGAGGGGAGGCAGTCGCCTGTGAATGAACCAAGGAATCCACAAGCCTCGAATGGACACTAAGCCGAATAAAGAAACCCATACACCGATGTCATGGGTGAGTAGCCCCTGACGCCCATACAGCAGGGCAACCAAAGCGGTTTGGAGCAGATAAACCCACAGCCCTGTATTAACCTCCCGTACTGCGGTGGCCCATACCGCCAAGAGATAGACCCCTAAATAAATCCACAAGAGCCACGTCAAAATTGTCCCCTCCGTCTGTGCACCAGAGATTCACTAGTGGTGGTCAGATATTTATGACTGTCAGGACAACGGCAACCACAGCGCAAGCTGCGGCACCGGCCATGAATTCCGCGATGCGCAACAAACGCAATTTGCCAATGGAGGATTCAATCCACACCACCACCCCATCCAGAATCAAAAATTTTGCGAATACCGCTAGTACTGCCCAGAAAACAGCTCCAAGACTTGGGGCCTTTGCAAGTCCCCAAGGTGTCGTCATCACGTTTAGGAGGATGACACCGAGAACCATGGATTTCATAGTGCCACCCCACTCAATCAATGCCAAATCAGGGCCAGAATAATCATATACCCTGTTTGCGTCAATCATGGAAAATTCCCGATGGGAGGATGGATTATCTACTGGAATACGGCCTGTTTCAGCTAACCATATGGCAAAGAAGGCCACAACAAGGAGGAGATGAACTGGAGACCAAACCATTTTGGCAAATGTCTGGTTGACCACGTAAGGAATCGTGGCATGAGTGCTGAAACTGACGGCAATGAGAACAAGCAACAGAACCGGTTCAGTGGTCATGGACACAAATCGGGCTCGCGTACTACCGATACCTGCGTATGGGCTACCACCTGCCGTGGCGCCGATTAGCAAGGTGAATGTCCCCAATCCCAGAATAAATCCTCCTGCCAACATATCACCTGCAAAGGCCATGAACAGGGGAAAGGTCGTCAAGACGGGAATCAGTAAGGCAACAATCAGTGGTGCGGCGAAATAAATGTAGGGAGCGACGAGATAAGCAGGGCCAGCGTCTGTTGGCACGAGTCTCTCTTTGTGAAAAAGCTTTCGCAAGTCTCGGTATACTTGAAAAATACTTGGGCCCTGTTTTCCTTGAATGAATTCTTTCCAACGATTCAGGATGCCTTTAATGAGGGGGGAGAGGAGTAAAATGAAGAGAATTTGTATGGCCTGTAATTCGATAGCTCTACCTAGGGACACCTGGTTGCCTCCTCCCAGTGGGTGGCGAATTTTGCAAATCCGGGAGGGGTCCAAAAGGACACAAATAAATAATAACCCCTACCCGGTGTAGTAACCTGGATAGGAGTCATCAGCCTGTTGGCACTTACGGCGAACTCCATCGCCACTATGAGACAATAGCCGGAGCAACAATCAACGATATTATATACAACCTGGGTGGGTCTTGCAAGCTCCCACCATCTGCCCTAAACCTAGGCTCCCTCCCGGGAAGAGGAGTCTTCCTCTTCCACGTAGGTGGGGTGTTGAACGATGTGCGTATAGTCGTAGCCATGGGTACAATGTTCGCAATGCACCCTTACGACCGTTTTCCCCACTGGAATGATGACATGGTTCACCTTGTCACAGTGCGGACAGACCGAGTCAATCTCCCAGTGTCCGTGATGGGGGCTGTCAGCGTGTAAATTGTTATTGATGGAGTTCATCTGTGATGGGTGCACGGTCCTGTCATTTTTGCGGCAGAATCCCGCATCCTTCCCTCCCTTCCCGGAGACGGTTGAATGTACATCCGTGAAACATTTCGTTCCATAAAGACCTCTGAACATATCGTGGAGTTCACTAATTTGTTTGTTCTCTCTCGCAAAAAATTTATTTTTCCCTTGTTCCTCACTGTACATGTCGCGAAACGTATCTAAACCCATGGGCAATTTGGAGCCAAATGGAGTGAAAAATTGTGATTGCAGCCATGTCGGGCATAGGTCAGGTACAACGGTCATGTTCCAGACGAGAAACCTGTGTTTTAATCAAAGTCGTCGAGAACTTTTCACTTTAAGAGAGGTTGCCCAAAGAACGAATGAAAGAACAACTCAGTTACGAGAGCGGATGGGTCAACCACTTAGGCTTGATATTGAAGCGGGGGACATGGACCAATTTTCGCTGGGATTTTTCAGCCGCAGTGTTTTTCAGCGTATTCAATGCCGTATTTGGACAGTTTTACATTCCTATGGCATTGCGCAATGGGGCCACCAACCTGGAAGTGGGCCTGTTGTCTGCCGCTCCTGCCATCGGGTTATTGTTTTCTCCCCTCTGGGCAAATGCGCTGTCTGGCCGAGAATTGAAGCCTTTTGTTGTATATCCAAATCTCTTGGCGCGGGCGTCTTTGGTTGCGGTGGCGGTGTATCCCAAACCCTGGATGTTCGTTGGTGTTTCTTTGTTGGTGAATTTTTTGGGGGGAATTCAAGCTCCAGCTTATGCAGCTTTTGTCACTCGCATGTACCCCCATCTGTTGCGTGGGCGATTGATGGGGTACGTACGTGTCGCTTTAGGTATGGCATTGGTGCCCGTGACGTATGGGGTGGGTCTGTGGTTCGCTCGCTCCGGATCCTCCGGGCCCTTAACGGCTGCGGCCGTTACGGGGGTTATTTCCATCTTGTTGTTTGCGAATGCGCAAGAGGTAGAAGCCACTGCTCATACCTCGACTCCCCGTCTGGGAGTCTCCCAGCAATGGGAAATGGTTCGCAGCAATCGCCCTTTGGCAATTTTTCTTGTGGCCACTACTCTGTCTGGATTTGGCAATATGCTGGCAAGCCCACTGTATCAGATATTCCAAATTCATCAACTGAATTTAACGGATTCGCAAATCAGTTTGACACGCATGGTGTATTACGGGGTTTTGCTAGTGGCCTATTTTGTGATTGGCTGGGTGATTGACCATTTGTCGCCGAAAGTAGCCATGTTAGGTGGCATCGCTGCTTACATTGTGGTGCCTCTGTTGTATGCTGTTGGCGGGACTTACGGGGCGGTCATGGTTGCCAGTGGGTTTCAGGGAATGGGCGATGCCGCTTGGGACATTGGTGCAATGACTTATATCTTCAAATCCTCCCCCGGCCGAGAAGCCAGTGCTTTTGGTATGCACCTGATGTTGTTCGGAGTGCGCGGTAGCATCGGCCCTATGCTGGGTACGGCGTTGTCTCACAGTCTGTCTCCTGTGTGGATTTGGTACTCCGCCGCTGCTTTCGGTCTGATGGGCTATGTGGTGTTGTTTGACCCACATCATCGGGGAAGAGGGGTATCCACAATGTCCTGGTTGCGACGGGCTGGACTCGGAATACCGCCTCACTGATGAAACCAATTGGGCAGACAGAAGGTCCGCAGTTTGTTCTAAAAATCTCTTGAGGTCAAGATGGATAAAGGGGAAATTGTAATAACTAACAAGCACATCAAAAGATATGAATAAGGAACGGGGAGTGTTTATGGAGTCGTGGCAGAACTTGCAGTTGGTGTTGGATGCACGGGCCGAATTGGCTGAAGGCCCCAGTTGGGACGGGGCCAACGGACGTTTGCTATGGGTGGATATTTTCGGCAAAAGAATTCACGGATTTTACCCTGAATCCGAGGAGTGGCGGGTATGGGAAATAGAATCCTATGTTTCCTCTGTGGTGCCCGTGGTCGGTCAAGAGGTGGTTGTCACTTTACCACACGAAATCTACCGTGTGAACCTGTCTGACAGGTCTCGCAAGTTGCTTGCCGAAGTGGAGACGAGTCAAACGGGAAACCGTTGCAACGATGCCAAGTGCGATCCGAAGGGTAGACTGTGGGTGGGGACAATGGACATGACGGAACGCCAGCCCAATGGCAACCTATATTGCCTAGTTGGAGGAGAGTCGCTGCGCCAGGTCATCTCTGGAGTGACCGTTTCCAACGGGTTGGGTTGGAGCCCAGACGAAAAGGTGATGTATTACATCGATACCCCCACCCATCAGGTGATGGCTTATGACTTTGACGCGTCTACCGGTGAGTTGGCGCATCCCCGCGTAGTCATCACGGTTCCAGCGGAAATGGGTATGCCTGACGGCATGACGGTGGATAGCCAAGGGAAACTATGGGTTTGTCTTTGGGGGGGCTCTCGGGTCACTCGCTGGGACCCCCTGGACGGTCAACTGATGGACGAAATTTTTCTCCCGGCTCCAAATGTGACTTCTTGTGTATTTGCTGGGAATTCTCTCGATGAACTTTATATCACCACGGCCCGCAGCGGACTGACCGCAGATACCCTGACCCAATTCCCTCACACCGGAGGCGTGTTTAGGGTAAAAACCCGATATCCTGGTTTACCTACACACGCCTTTATTCCATAAAATAACGTGCGTGTTCAGATTCTCTTCGCGTTGTGTCAAATGTCTTGCCAGATGAGGGCAAACACGGCTGCAGGACCGTGCACACCGATGCTTTGGTCATTTTCGATATCCGAGGAACGACTGGGTCCGCTGACAAAATGCAGGTAAGAGGGAAGCTCGGTTTCTGCCAGCACCTCACCCAAACGAGTGCGAATTTGACTGGCTTTCAGCAGAGATATGTGAACTGTGGGAAGCAAATGCACTCCCCTGCCACGAGTGGGGGAAGCAGCCAGCACCAGCGTTCCGGTATCCGCAATCGCGTAAGCGCAGCCGGTGACTCCCACATCGGCACGGCTCACCTCGGACACCGAAACTTGTCCCCATTGCAATCGGGGATAGGTGGCGAGTACGTTCGATACACCAAACTCGTCCATCTCTTCTCCCCAAGTGGCTACCCTCTGAGGATGCAACTGAGCCAATACCTGGGAGAGTCCTTGCTGTAGACCTTGCAATGTGTCAAACACCCGTCCCTCTCCTCCCAATGCGGTAAAGGCAGTCAGAAAATGGTCTATTCGTGCGACCAACGTCTCCTCCCGACGGGTCCAAAACTCCGGGGCGCCGACGACTTGGCGTTGCGGGGCCATGGTCATGGGGTGAGTTCTGCCCAACCGCTGAGCGATATTTTGCAGAAATTCCTGTTCATTCATTCTCGGCGTCCTCCTTTTGCGTCTTTTCATTCTCTCGTATCTTTTTGTCTTCTTGTGCTGTCCATGGAGATGAAAACGGACTGGGCTTGAGAGGGTCTGATTTGGACAGGTTCGCCGCCTCACCGCCGAGGTGAACCGACGGATGAAGGCCCAGTTCCTGCTGCAGGGATTGCCAACGCTGACGGAATGGAATTTTTGCCAGACTGGGTGCATCGCGGTGGGCGGTCCACCCAGCCAAAGGCCCCAGTTGAGCGGAGATGGCACCGTCATGCACCAAAGGCTGCTGACCAAAACGAGCCGCACTGAGGGCGAGTCTGTATCGGCCAGGACGTGCGAAAGTTGCACCATATGCCTTGAAAATCAGTCGTTCTGCGGGGGGATTGTACCCGGCTTCGACGCTGCGTGCGCGTAGGGAGACGAGCATGTGGTGCAGAGGGATTTTCACCGGGCAGGTCTCCCAGCAGGCACCGCACAGGCTGGATGCATAGGGTAAATCCGCATACGCCGGGCCGGGATGGAGCAGAGGCGTTAAGACGGCTCCAATGGGTCCTGGATATACGGAGCCGTAACTGTGCCCACCAATTTGCCGATAAACCGGGCAGACGTTCAGGCAGGCACCGCAACGAATGCAGTGCAGTACTTCTTGAAATTGAGGGTCTCCCAATTGACGGGAACGGCCATTGTCCAGAATGATGATGTGCAGTTCTGAGGCCCCATCCCTTTCCTGCGCCCGCCGCGGCCCCGTAAGGACAGACATGTAAGTGATCACATTTTGGCCGGTGGCGGACCGAGGCAGTAGGTTCGAAAATACCTCCAAGTCCGCCAGGGATGGCAACAGTCGCTCCATACCCATCATCACAATGTGTACCGATGGGAGGTTGGTCACCATATCGGCATTTCCTTCATTGGTAAACAAAACCACGCTGCCCGTATCGGCAATTCCAAAATTGCAGCCAGTGATACCCACGTCGGCCTGACTGAATTTCTCCCTCATGGTCTGGCGGGCAAAGGCGGTCAGGTCCTTGGTATCGGTGGTCAGATGCTCTCCACCTGCCGCGGTAAATAGGTCTTTAATCTGTTGTCTATTTTTATGGATGGCTGGGATAATGATGTGGGATGGAGTTTCCCCTGCCAGTTGTACAATATATTCTCCTAAGTCCGTTTCGACCACCGCAATGCCTGCCGCTTCCAGGTGGTGGTTCAGGTTTGCCTCCTCAGAGACCATGGACTTTGACTTTACCACTCGTTTTGCGCGGTGTGCTCGGGCAATGTCCAGAGCGATGTGAGCGGCCTCGTCCCCATCAGCGGCAAAGTAAACTTGTCCCCCTGCCTGGCGAACGTGATGGGCAAACTGCTGCAGGTAATAATCCAGATGAGACACCGTGTGTGCGCGGATTTGTCGCCCTCGCTCTCGCCATTCTTCCCAATGACCGAACTCCTCCGTGACGGTCTGTTTTTTGTTGCGCAACTTATCCTGCGTAAAACGAACGGCGGCGCGTAAAAAGTCATTTTGCAAGGACTCTCTGGACCTTGCTAAAATTCCGGACGGGTTCACGACTTGGCCATCTCCTTTCCATGCGATTCGGCAAACTGGATACCTTCATACAGAAGTTGTGCGAGGTGCATGACGCGGATGTTATATCCTTCGCGGCGCAGTCTACCGCCAATATTCATGAGACATCCCATGTCCAATCCCACCAGCACATCGGCCTGTGTTTCCCGAATGTGCTGAGATTTCTCCGCAACCATGGCTGCGGAAATGTCATGCATTTTCACCGCAAAGGTGCCGCCAAATCCACAGCAGTCCTGGGCGTAGGGCAGGTCAACAAACTCCAGTCCGCGGACGTGGTGGAGCAGTTCCAGCGGCTCATCGCGAATGCCCAGCAAACGAGAGGCATGGCAGGTGGGATGATAGGTCACGCGGTGCGGAAATTCCGCCCCCACGTCGGTCACTCCCAGAACATGGACGAGGAACTGGCTGAATTCGTACATCTTGCCTGCCAAGCTTCTGGCCTTTGGACCCCATATGGGATCGTCCGCAAACAGTTCTGGGTAGTGGTCTACAATCATCTCATTGCAGGACCCGGAGGGAGACACCACATACGTTGCACTGTCGAAGGCCGTGAGTAGAGTTTTCGCGACTTCTCGGGTTTCGGCCAGATATCCACTATTGTAGGAAGGCTGACCGCAGCAGGTCTGCTGGGGAGGAACGTCCATGGTGACCCCATAGCGGTTGAGAATGCGTACCATGGATTCCATCACATTGGGGAACACGTTGTCGGCAAGACAGGTGAGAAAGAGAGAGACGTGCACCAGGTTCACCTTCTTTAAAGGGTATTTATTACAGAAATTTTTTCGTGCGATTTTCTGATATGGATTCGTCTGTAAAGTTATGAGCGAAGAGGAGGAGGAAGGTGCAGTGCGTTTTCGACATGAGTCAGATGCTCCATCATGGCCTGTTCAGCGGCTTTGGTATCGTGGTCCGCGATGCATTGGACAATTTTGCGGTGCTGCTCCAATAAGCGCTTCGGTTCATCTGGGAGATGATACAGCGCTTGTCGGCTTGCCAATAAGGCTCCCTGAATTTCACCAGCAACGGCGTCCATTAAGGCCACCAGGTAGGGGTTGCCAGAAGCCTGAACCAGGGCGTAGTGAAATTCCCAGTCTGTCTGTTCGCCCAATTCACAGGAGGCCAAGTCTGCTTGCATTTTGCCCAGGATGTTCCGTAGAACCTGCAGTTGTTCTGTAGAGCAACGGATTGCGGCCAAATGACAGACACCCGTCTCCAGTACCTTGCGCAACTCCAACAGAGACTGAATTTCTGTGCTGTGCAGGCGCGCTGTATCCTCCAGAGTGTGGACAAGTTTTGCGGGATCATAAGATTGAACAAAGGTACCCTCTCCCTGCCGCATAGTCACGAGGCGCAGGGCTTGCAAGGCACTCAACGCCTCCCGAACCGCCGCCTGGCTGACGGAAAACTGTTGACTCAACAGACGCACCGAGGGCAACTTCGACCCGGAGGCAAAGGTACCGTCGAGGATGGCCTGTCTGAGCTGTTCTGCGACTACTTCATACGTCTTGGTGGATTTGACCGGGGTTAAAACCAAGGATGAACACCTCCACAGGTAAGAAATTTGCGGTGCGACTTTGTCCGTGTGTAAGGAGTTCAAGACTTTCACAGGTGATGGGATGGACGACAGAGTGATCGATTCACAGATCTGGTCATCAGATCAATGAATAATTGAAATCGTAGCATTGCGTGAAAGCGATGTCAATATTGTGTGATTGCATGGATTTTTCATCAGAATGCGTATAAGATACGGATGGCGCAGAAGGGGAAATGACCATACAGAAGGGAGTCTATCCGTGAAACTGCCCTTGCGGGAGTATAAAGGGGTCTTGGCTTTGGTTATTGCTAACTTCATCTGGTCGGGTACCTTTCCGGTGACGGCCTTGGCCCTACGCCAGGTCACTCCGATTTTTTTATCCTTGGTGCGCCTGGCCGCAGGTGCGTTGTTGCTGACCCCGCTACTGTTTTATCGGCGGACGAGCTGGGATCTCTTGGTTTGGCGTTGGCAGCCTGTCCTATGGGCCTTACTACTGGGGATATTAGGATTTACGATCCCGATGTACTTGGAAATCCAAGGTTTGGCTCTGTCTAATCCGGCTTTGGCGGCTATTTTCATTGCCTTGGAGCCAGTATTCACGGTACTCATGAGCGCTCTGTGGTTGCGTGAATCTTTACCGAAAATGCGTTGGTTGGCGGTGGGTATGGCGGTGGTGGGGGCCTGGGCTACTGCTGGTTTTCCCAGACCGGGGAATACCGGACACTGGACAGGAGATGTCCTGTTGCTGGGCGCCGTGTTGTGCTATGCCGCCTATAACGTCACTTCCAAGTATCTGTTGTACTGGGTGACGCCAGAGGCCGCTGCCGCAGGTACACTATGGGGCGGGCTGGTGGGCACCCTGCCCATGTGGTGGTGGATGGGACACTGGCTTCCCCAAACCTTGTCGACACTGAGTTGGGGAACCTTGGCCTATCTGAGCGTGCTGGGAACTGCCGGGGCTTATTTGCTGTGGATGTTTGCAGTGGCCCGAGTTCCCATGTCTTTGGCCGCTTTGTTTTTGTATGTACAGCCGGTGTTAGGGGTCATCTTATCAGAATGGGTGGTGCCTGCTCCCTTGAAAGTGTCCTATTACGTTGGGGCGAGCCTCATCTTGGCGGCTTTGTACTTAGGCAGGCAACGCTCATTGCTGATGCCGTCTGACAGTGAATCCAGGACTTCGGCCGTCGGCCATTCGGACTCTCCAGGCGCTTAGCCCAATGATTTGCTCATGCGCACGTGTTCAATGCCAGCATCCAGGAAAACTTCCTGGCTGTTCTGTTGATATCCCAGTCGCAGATAGAATTCTGCCGCGGTACACTGGGCGTCTAGAACCAAGTGACGGTAACCTTGACGAAGAGCCAACTCCTCAATGGCTCGCATGACGATGCGGCCAAACCCTCGACCTCGAGCAGACTGGCGCACGGCAACTCGCTGCACCTTGCCGATATGTGTGGTGTCTTGGGGAAACCCATTCAGCGGGTGGTCGTAAGGAATGAGGCGGGCCGTCGCAACCGGCCGCTCACTGTCATCAACAGCCAGCACATGAATGCAACGGGACAGGTCATCCCACTCGTCCACTTCCAAGTTATCAGGAACCCCCTGTTCCCTAACAAACACCTCCCTGCGAATCTGTAGACACTCCTGCAGGTCTTCGGGTTTATTCACTGCGAAAATTTTAGTCATAATTTGAATTCCTTCCTCGTTTCGGTGTTCTATCCAACAGACAGTGCCGATGCTTCCTTCTCATCCAGTATAGTACAAAAGACAGAAGTGGAGCAGAAGACAACACGAACCCTCCGCATGACTTGTCAAGGCACAGAGCAGGCTACGAGCAGGAAGCTTAGCGCGATCACGCACCTGGACATCAGATGCTGCATTGAATATAAAGAACTGATCCGCGTTCTGCGAACTTGTGGAAACCACTGAGGTGTTGAGAACAGATTGGAAAGAAAGGGGAACCAGGCTGTGGGAGTGGACCGATTTTTAGAGAATCCTTTGCTGACCCCAAGGGATGTCTCACCACACCGTCGGGATTTTGAGGTCCTCGGTGTGTTCAATGCTGGAGTTGCCCTCTACCAGGGTGAGACCCTCTTGTTGTTGCGCGTGGCTGAACGACCCGCACAGCAAGACCAACGTCTGATTCGTGTACCCATTTGGGACGTGGCTCACGAGGCCTTGCGGGTGGAAACTTTACACAACGAGTACGGAGAATACGACGTGTCCGATCCACGATCCGTTGTCACCAAGGCCACGGGAAGGTTTGCATACCTGTCGTCCCTGTCTTATCTGAGGATTGCCCGCAGCCATGACGGAGTTCACTTTACGGTTGACTCGGAACCTTTTATGTTTCCGGCTACGGCTTACGAAACATTTGGCATTGAAGACCCGCGGATTGCGGAAATGGAGGATGCGTATTATATCACGTACACCTCTGTGTCTCCCTTTGGCGTCTGTGCCAGTCTCGCGACCACTCGGGACTTTCAATCCGTACAGCGCTTGGGTGTGATCTTTCCACCAGAAAACAAGGACGTGGTGCTGTTTCCAGAAAAAATTGACGGTCGTTACTTTGCCCTGCATCGCCCAGTCCCTGGAGATATTGGAGGTCCGGAGATATGGATTGCAGATTCACCTGACCTCATTCATTGGGGAAATCATACCCACTTACTAGGTGTGCGTCCGGAGCGATGGGACAGTCGACGGATGGGTGCGGGCGCCGTGCCTCTGCGGACGGAAGCTGGTTGGTTGGAGGTTTACCACGCGGCTGACGAACAGGGCCGATATGCCTTGGGAGCGGTCCTGATGGATCTAACCGACCCACGTCGAGTGCTGGCTCGCTCCAGCAATCCCTTGTTAGCTCCGGAGTTGCCCTATGAGGTGGAAGGTTTTTACGGGAATGTGGTGTTTACCTGCGGCACCGTTTTGGTGGGAGACACGTTGCGGATCTATTACGGGGTTGCGGATAGCGCCATGGCGGGAGCAGAACTGTCCCTGTCGGAGGTCTTGTCATCCCTAGGGACGGTCCAAGTGAGGTAACACAAAATTTTCTCCGGTATTTTCCTGAAATGTGGAATCGACTTTTTTCATCATCGAAGCGACAATACAAAGGAGTCGGTAAACCGGGGAGCGTGGATTTAATGCAGAAATTGGCTTTTTCCGGATTGGGCTCCATGGTGGTGCATTAACTTGTCGACACAATCTACAAATACACAGGTTCTGTTGGCTGGGTATGGGTATCACGAGACCCCCTTCATGGCTCGGGAAGGCCGTGGGCTGGCCTGTTATTTGTTGCGTCTGCAAACGGAAGGACAGGCCAGAGCCTTGGTGGAGGGTCAGTGGCACTTGATTGAGCCTGGTGATTTGCTGCTTTATGGTCCGAATGACCCATACGGTTTAGAAATTAATCCACATGAATCTGAGTCAGGGATTGCCAGCGTGGACTACTTCGTGTTTTGCCAGGGAGAATGGTTGGATCAGTGGTGGAAACTTCAAAATCGTCCATCTTGTGCACACATTCCCTTGGATGAAGACTTGCTGACGGTGTGGCGACAACTGGTGCGGGAACACCAGTTTGGTGGGAATTCTCATGGGGAAGTTTCGGACTACCTGTTGCGGGTCTTATGCTTATTGTTAGATCGAACCCTGGCAGAGTGTGGAGTGATGTCTGGATTGACAAATTCCTGGGTTGTTCTGCGCATGAAGAGGTTTCTTGAACGCCATGCGGCCGAGGAATTGAGTCTCAGGGATGTGGCGGAACATGTGGGGTTAAGCGTTTCCCGGGCGGTACATGTATTTAAGGCCAGTACGGGCACAACTCTCTTTCAGTACTTGCTCACCGTGCGACTGCGCATGGCGCAGGACCGCATCCGTTTCAGTGGCTTGACTCTCGAACAGGTGGCGGAGTCCACGGGATTTCGCAGTTACTCGTATTTTTACCGCGCGTTTCGCGGTCACTTCGGGCTCTCGCCCAAACAGTTTCGGGATGGCACGGAGAGAGGATAGGGGGCCAGCCCAAAATGCGCCACCCAACGTACGTTTCTGGTACGTGAGGGAGCATCTTGGGCGACGACGCGGCAATGCGCCGGGGAGTTCTGACCCCTTTCCGGCAACCTCTTTAAGGACAACCGCTCTAAGGATGTTTATGCGAACTGTTCCACCTCGGTGGATCCGGTGAGGGCGGTGGTGGAGGAAATGCCGCTGGTGATGACCAATGCCACATCATCAAAATAGCCAGTCCCCACTTCTCGCTGATGCTTGGTAGCGGTATAGCCTAGACTCTCGTGGGCAAATTCCTGTGCTTGAAGCTCCGCGTAAGCGGCCATGCCATGGCGCTTGTATTCGTAGGCCAGGGAAAACATGCTGTGATTGAGGGCATGGAAACCTGCAAGAGTGACAAACTGGAATTTGTATCCCATTTTCCCCAACTGGTCTTGAAAAGTGGCAATTGTCTCGGAGGACAGCTTCTTTTTCCAGTTGAAGGATGGTGAACAGTTGTAAGCCAGCAGTTTGCCCGGGTACTTGGCGTGAATGCCATGGGCAAATTCTTGCGCCTCATCTAGGTTCGGTTCCGATGTCTCACACCAGATGACATCCGCATAGGGAGCGTAGGACAAGCCACGAGCGATAGCAGATTCGATGCCGCCTTGTATTCGGTAAAAACCTTCGGAAGTTCGCTCTCCTGTGAGAAAAGCTTGGTCTGCCGGGTCAATGTCATTGGTCAAGAGAAAGGCTCCGTTGGCGTCGGTGCGAGCCACAATGACTGTGGGAACCCCCGAAATGTCTGCGGCCAAGCGGGCGGAAATCAGATTGCGCACGGCGGTACCAGTGGGTATCAGCACTTTGCCTCCCATATGTCCACACTTTTTCTCGGATGACTGTTGGTCTTCTAAATGAACGGCTGCGGCACCTGCCTGAATCATTTGTTTTGTGAGTTCAAACACGTTCAGATGGCCACCAAAACCGGCCTCCGCATCGGCAACGATGGGAACAAACCAATCCATGTCTTGACGACCTTCACTGGCCTGAATTTGATCCGCCCGTTGCAGGGCTTGATTGATGCGTTGCACCACATGGGGAACACTGTTAGCTGGATATAGACTCTGGTCCGGATACATGTGACCCGATAAATTGGCGTCGGCCGCAACCTGCCAGCCACTGACATAAATCGCTTCCAGGCCTGCTTTGACCTGTTGCACGGCCTGATTTCCCGTCAAGGCACCCAAAGCCTTGATATGGGGTTGTTCATGCAGCATGCGCCAAAATCGCTCTGCACCATGCCGTGCCAGAGTATGTTCTATACGCAGGGACCCACGTAGGCGCAACACGTCCTGCGGGCTGTAAGGTCGTGCAATTCCCTCCCACCTAGAATCGTTTTGCCATTGCTGCTGTAGTTCCTCGGTCTCTTGTTCAAACACTTCTCTTCACTCCCTTTGTGAATTTTGTCTAGATAGTGACACGCTTTACGTTCACCGCAACCGGTTGTACTGTTACATAACAGATATATTCCTATGTATTGTTATATAACACAAGAATGCAAAAGGTGTAAAGGGGTTAGGAAAAATTTTTTGATCCACATGTGAGACGCCCACTTCTACAAGTGGGAGTGGAACTCCGTACCCTGCTTCGGTGGGGGTAGACTCCCCCACCGAAGTTTCGATGTTCAACTTTAGTTGAACGAGTTCACTTGCAAACCTCTTAAAGTGAGCGTCCGAAACCTCCTCGGACAACTTCTAAACTTAAAGAAACGTGTTTGCTGAAGTTTGACAAGGTGTGTTTCAATGGGGAGTATTATGATGATTGTTTGCATGAACCATGAATCGTGGGCTGTGGGCTTGTCTTTCGTTTGGTTTCAGAAAATAAAAAGAAGAGAGTGGAGAGAATAGTGACTCAACATTCGATTCATGTCGAACAAGACTCTGCACAAACGCAAATGCCAATCCCAGCGTTGGAAGTGGGTCGGTTATTGATTTCCTGCCCGGATGCACCGGGTATCGTGGCTGCTGTGGCGCAATTTTTGTATAGCCAAGGAGCGAATATTTTACAATCAGATCAACATTCCACGGATAACGGCCGTGGGCGTTTTTACATGCGGGTGGAGTTTCAAGCCGAGGAACTCAGTCAACGCTTTGCTACTTTGCAGGATACATTTGTTCCTGTTGCGCAGCGTTTTGACATGGAGTGGAAGATGACGTTGGCCGGGATAAAGAAGCGGTTTGCAGTGTTTGTTTCCAAGGAAGACCATTGCCTCCGGGAATTGCTGTGGGCGTGGCAGACCGGCGACTTGTGGGGCCAACCCGTGATGGTACTCAGCAATCATCCAGACGCAAAGGAGCTGGTGGAGCCTTTGGGAATTCCTTTTCACCACATCCCAGTCACTTCTGATACTAAGCCTGAAGCGGAGGACAGGCAACTTCGCTTGCTGGAAAACCAAGTGGATTTTCTGATTTTGGCTCGTTACATGCAAATTGTGACGCCCTGGTTTTTGAGTCATTATCCTTTGCAGGTCATTAACATCCATCATTCTTTCTTACCCGCTTTCATCGGGCGAAATCCTTACGCAAGAGCGTACGACCGGGGTGTGAAGTTGATTGGTGCGACCGCGCATTACGTGACTCCCCAACTGGATGAAGGTCCAATTATTGAACAGGACGTACATCGCGTGGACCATCGTTATGGGGTAGAAGACTTGAAACGTTTGGGTCGTCAGATTGAGCGCACCGTACTGGTGCGTGCGGTGAGGTGGCACCTGGAAGACCGTATTCTGGTTCATGGCAACAAAACCATTGTGTTTCCGTCCTAATATTCCATCGAATTGAGCATGGTCCGCATTGGGGTGGGTGTTTGTTTTGCTCAGACGGGTCATTCAGGCTAGCGGGCGGTTTTCTTTGTCTTTTCCTTCTGCCACGGGAAAACGCAGAGTAAAAGTCGTTCCTTGCCCAAGAACACTTTTGACCCGAAGGATTCCTTCATGTAGGTCTACCAATTCCTTGACGATGGCCAAGCCAAGGCCGGTCCCCCCCTCTTTACGCCCTCTGGCTTTATCGACGCGATAGAAGCGTTCAAAGATGAGGGGCAAGTCCGCCTTTGGGATACCCTTGCCTGTGTCGGTGACAGTCATTTCAACCCATCCTGGGCCATTTTTCGTCTTTACATTAACCTCTCCTTCGGCCGGAGTGTATTTAACGGCATTATTAATCAAATTGTGCATAATTTGTTTGAAGTGGACGGGTGGGACTTGAATCGCATGTTCAGTTTCCAGGTGGGTGACAAAGTGCAATTCCGGGTGTAAGGGACGCATTTCTTCAATGACATCCTGAATGACCGTGTCTGGGTGAACCCAGTAGCTGGTTTGCTTAACTGTGGCTTCCAATCCAGCTAAGGTTAACAGGTCCTCCGTCAGTTCCTGCAGACGTTGTGATTCCCGATTGATGACATCAATGGCTTTGGCCAATACCTGGGGGTCATCCTTGCCCCAGCGTTTCAGCAGACCTGCATAGCCCTGAATAGTGGTCAAGGGAGTACGAATTTCATGGGAAGCATCGGCGACAAATCGGGTCTGCTGCTCAAAGGAACGACCAATGCGCACCAACATGCGATTAAAGGTGGCAGCCAGTCGCGCAACTTCATCTTTACCACGGGGAACTTCTACCCGTTCGTCTAAATTGCTGGCTTCAATGCGGCTGACCAAGGCAATCATCTGGTTGATGGGGCGCACCGCCAAGGCCGAGACCAAGTACCCGGCGACTGTTGCCAACAGCACGGCCCCGATGGACCCAATAATCAGCACCACAAGCAGAGTGTTCATGTAGGTGTGTACCCCAGCAGCATTGGAAATGAGCAGTGCATATCCTAGTAGATGGGACTGAGACTCATTTGTGACAGCAACTATCGCAGTGAGGTATACCTTATGTGCAATATGCCAAGTGTCCACTTGAGCGGCTGGGCTCAGGCTGGGAGAAGGATGGAAATTTGTTTTGATTTGATTGGGTGTTAAGTCGGTCGTTCCGGCTTGAACCAAAATTTTACCTTGAGGATTGAGGAGCACGAGTTGTTCACCTTGGCGTACAGCCTCATTCAGCCAAAAACCTGTGGCTGGGGTCCAGGAGTGTTGCTTGTGTCCCTCGTCGTCCAGGTGACTCGCTTGATACTGAGCTACCGATTCCACCTGGTTGGTCAACGAGCTTTCTTCTACGGCAATTAAGCGGTGATTGAGTGTCAAGTAGATAAAGGTGTTAAATGCTAGGAGAATCGCGCATAGCACCGTGCCTGTCCAAACGGCAACCTTCATTTTCATGGTCTTGTTATTTACCGCTCCTCATTTGTATCTGGTTTACCAACAGTCTTTTAGAACCGATATCATCATCCATAAATCCCTGAGGACGCGCCTCTCACAAATTACTCCCTATGATGCTTTATTTCATTAAAGCATCCAGAAAGCATATTACTGGAATTTTGTCAAACCGCACATTTCACGGTTTTCGACTGTTTGAGACAATTTTCAATCATTGAGATGGGATAAAACCCTGGTAGAAGATGGATAATGAAAACATTCTTGCACTTGTGGGCATAAAATCACCATGAGGCGCTCTTTTGGTAGAATAGAAGCAAGATCAACCATTCGCAGAGGAGTGTCTCATGGTGTTTTTGATTGTACCACAACCTGTCTCAAGGTGTCATCGAGGTCGAAAATACATGGGTCGCCCACGACACCTTTTGAAGCAAAGGCAACCTATGGGAAGACCTATGGAAAGCAGATAAAAACGTGTGTTCACAAAGAGGATTGTGACTGTCTCAATGTGCCTACCGAGGACAACGTCGGCATCGTTCACAACCCGCAGGTCAAGCAGAAGGGCCTACCCTGCCCCCACCACAAGCATATCGGGTGCTGCAGCGGCGCCGAACGGGGGAGGGTGTATCAGGACGACTATATGGCCACTCCACAGGATACGTATGCCCATTTTTCAAACGGGCGGGTGATTTCACAGGCTTCTGAGGAGTCCTCGGTGCCTCCGATTAAAATTCTGGGCAATGCGGACATGCATCTCAGTACTTCCCCACCGCTCACAGCAGTTTTAATATTGTCTCTTAGACAAAATATTACGCGGATTGGTCAGGAACCATCGAGCTAATCATTACAACAGAGACAAGCACGGCCAATGCGGCGAATGAGAAAGCCAAAGACATCATGTGACCGCCGAAACTCCAAAGTCCACCAACCAGCACGCCGGAAACAAGGGTTCCCCAGCCCATCACGCTGGCATGTAGCCCTAATCCACGGCCGCGTATGGACGTCGGAAGGGCTAGACTGACATAGGTCTTTTGCACCGATTCCTGTGTCCCAGTGGAAATACCAGCAAGGGTGAACAGTACAGCATACGCTGCAATCGTAGGTGGCAGAAGGGCGAATCCTACCAGCGCTAGGACAAGGGCACCATAACCGACTAAAAGAACTGGACGCGCACTAAATCGGTCGGCTGCGTTCCCCGCTATGAAGGCGACGATTGCGTAGACAAAATTATACCAAGTGTAAAGAAGAATGCCGATCATTGAGGCCTCAATGGCACCAAGTTTAGCAGCGAGGCTTGTAGCTGCGGCAAGAATGAAGAAACTTGGTGCCACGTTTCCTATGCTAAACACGGCGTCTGCCGCCAAAAGACGTCGAAACGCCTGTGGATAATGAATGCGAGCAGGTTTCATCGTCGCGATTCTGCCAATGTGGTGCATAGGCTGGCTGCGATTGTCGCGAACGAACCACAGAACCATGAGCAGAGATAAAAGGCTTGGTGCAGCGCTCCACCAAAATAAGTTGCGATAACCGATTCGAGACAGTAGCCAAGCACCGAGCAGTGGTCCGGCCATCCCTCCTAATGTATCCATGCCTTCACGGAATCCAAGGGCTTTGCCATATGCCGACCGCGGAACAGTTTCGCTGATTAATGTGTCGCGCATCGGACCGCGCATTCCTCTCCCAACCCAGCCAACGGTGCGGATTAAGACCATCCACGGCCAAAAGGAGACAAGACCATATAAAGCTTTGAGCGCTGTCGCAGCGTAACCTATAACCAGGTAGGGAATGCGATTTTTGGTCTCGTCAGCACGTACTCCACTCCAAAGATTTGCTAGATTCTGTCCGATTCCAGACACGCCTTCAATTAAACCCAACGCAATCGGCGGTGCACCTAGGGCTACAAGGAATCCCGGGGTCAATGCCGTTACCAGTTCGTGACCTAAATCACTGAACAAAGATGCCATGGCAAATCCAAAAATAGTTCGATTTAACCAACTTTTACCCCAATTCAAAGACTCACTTCCCTTCTTTAAATTCAACTGCGTTGATTAAAAATAAATAAGACCCCCATCAGCCAAGAAAATCCTTTGACCGATAGGAGCCATTAGCATTCGCAGTTGAGGCGAGCTCCATCACCTTGGAACATTTATAGTTTTTACATTCAATTAGTAGCATAGCGTGTCTCACAGGGGGAGTCAATCTGATACGTTGAGGCTGTGCTCATGTTGCAGGAAATACGGGCACCTGGTATAATTCGGTGTGAATAGGATAGTTGTATATGGCGATGGAGCTCGCCCAAATGCTGGCATGCTGATGGCTCCTGACTTAGCGGGTTTATGATACCTGCCTAAGTCAGGAGTCTTTTTCGTGTGAGTGCACCATGGGAATAAGTTTCCGGGGATAACTCTACCATCACCTGGTATAGCGAAATGTATCCATGTGTTTCAATTTATGGATATAACTTCATGCTGCTTTTGCGGCACCAGCAAGGGACGTAATTCCACGTCATTGTATTTACTGGGAAAGACAGAAAGTCAATCCTAAAATGAGAGGGTGGTTTTATGGAACAGATATTGAACATTAAAGCACGTGAAATTCTCGACTCACGAGGATTTCCCACTTTGGAAGTGGATATGCAACTTTCCAATGGTTCTTTTGGCAGAGCCTCAGTGCCGTCAGGAAAATCCACAGGAACAAAGGAAGCAGTGGAGTCGAGAGACATCCATGTGAAGAGGTTTGGTGGGAAGGGTGTGACGAGCGCGGTTGGCAATGTAGAACAGGTGCTTTTCCCTGCCCTCAAAGGTAAGGCATTTGCAACTCAAGAAGACCTAGATCAATCTCTCATTGAATTGGATGGTACTCCGGATAAAAGACATTTGGGTGCCAATGCAATTTTGGGGTGTTCCCTTGCTTTTGCTCGTGCTACGGCAAATGCAAAAAAGGTACCTTTGGTTCGTCACTTAGCCAGTTTGTATGAAGCAACAGACCTTACTCTACCCGTGCCAATGATGAATGTCATTAATGGCGGAAAGCACGCTGATTCGGGAATAGCCACTCAAGAATTTATGCTTGTACCACATGGCGCTCACAGTGCCGCGGAAGCGGTCTGGATGGGGGCGGAAACTTATCAAGCATTGCGGGAACTGCTTAAGACGAAAGGTTACCGCGTGTCCGTAGGGGACGAGGGGGGGTTTGCTCCACACCTGAATTCTACAGAAGAGGCACTTGAAATATTAACTTCGGCGATAGAAAAAGCGGGGTATGTGGCGGGAGAACAGATTTCTTTGGGAATTGACTTTGCTGCCAATGATTTTTACAGGAACGGTATGTACTGGTTTGAGGGTCAACGCTGGACGGCGGAGAAAATGACAGATTATTGTATTGGGCTGGCAAAGAAGTTTCCTGTTGTGTCTATTGAAGATGGGTTGGCTGAGGACGACTGGGATGGCTGGATTTATCATACAACTCGGCTGAATGATGCGGGGCTGCAGTGTGTTGGCGACGATATTTTCGTGACCAACGCCCGTATCTTTCAAGACGGGATTGACAAAGGCGTGGCGAACGCCATTTTGATTAAGTTGAATCAAATTGGGACGCTCACGGAAACTTTCGAGACCATGAGGTTGGCGAAAAAATCCGGATACAGGACCGTGGTTTCTCATCGGTCTGGAGAAACAGACGACGCGTTTATTGCAGATTTTGCCGTGGCTACAGGTGCTGGACAAATGAAGGCAGGAGCCCCAGCACGAGGAGAACGAGCTGCTAAATATAATCAATTAATACGCTTGGAAGAAGAATTGCAAAGTGTCTTGTTGGCCCGAGAATTATATGCACGACACTGAGTGACGTGCAAAGCAGGTTTCAGACAAGTTCCAAGCAGTGCGAGGAAGTGGGTGCAAAGTGTGATTTGTGTGGGTCTTACAGGATGCATGCTCAATGCATGATGCGGTTTGATGGCGGAGGGGTGAGTTTGGTAAAAAGCTGTGAAATTACAACTCTTGAAGAAGCAATGGCTAAACTGACGAATGTCGCGAAAGCTTTAGCTCGGGTTTTGGTAGGGCAGGAACTTCTGATACGGCAAATTCTTGCGGCTGTAACAGCCGGGGGGCACGTTCTGTTACAGGACGTGCCGGGAACCGGAAAGACAACCTTAGCTGTATCTTTAGCTAAAACACTGGGCTTAGAATTTCGTCGGGTTCAAGGGACTCCTGATTTGTTGCCAGGTGATTTGTTGGGTACGATGGTGTATCACCCAGGGAAAGGGGACTTTTCTTTCCGGCCGGGTCCAATTTTTACAGAGTTGTTGCTACTCGATGAGGTGAATCGAGCAACGCCGCGCACTCAGTCGGCTTTGCTCGAAGCCATGGGCGAGGGTCAAGTCAGCGTCGACGGAGAAACTCATGTCTTGCCAAATCCGTTCTTTGTTATTGCCACAGCCAATCCGTTGGAGTTGCAGGGAGTGTTTCCTTTGCCCGAGGCACAACTGGATCGTTTTATGGTACAACTTCATCCGGCTGTTTTAACGGCAGACCAGGA
The DNA here is from genome assembly GCA_027336365.1 of Bacillota bacterium. GTDB lineage: Bacteria > Bacillota > Bacilli > Alicyclobacillales > Alicyclobacillaceae > QXHL01. The sequence continues at coordinate 37,364 of DAHWFY010000006.1, forward strand.
AGTTTCAATGCTCCAACAAAATCGTCTGCACACTCCGATAATTCCCAAGGTTGGTGTGACACCTGCGGATGTTTTTCAAATTACGCGCTTAGTTCGAACGGTTCGGGTAATGGTGGATGTGTTGCGCTATGTGGTATCACTGGGCAGAGCTTCTCGGGAACACCCGGCGGTGGTTTGGGGTGCGAGTCCACGAGCGCTCATTCATTTAGTGGCTTACGCACAGGCTTTAGCTTTGTTGTCTGGTCGAGACTACGTGATTCCGGACGACGTCCAGGAGGCGTGGTTGCCAGTGATGAACCATCGTCTACAGACAAAAATTCTTTGGCAGGATAGGGGACAAGAGAGTGAACCGAAACGGGTTCTGACGGAGATTCTGGCCAATGTGCCTGTTCCCACAGAATTTTTACCTTCTGGCGAGGGGTGAATCATGGTGGTTAGCGCACTGTGGTTAGTCATGCCAGTGTTGTTGTTAATGCTGGTGTGGGGGTGGCCTTGGTTGTGGACAAGACTCATTCGGGATCGAATCGATTTGAATGTGGAATCTTTGCCCACAGAAGTAGAATCGGGGCAAACGATTCCTGTCCGTATCCTGATCCGAAATCGCTCTTGGGTGCCTTGCCCATTTGTGGAAATCCTTTTGGATTTGCCAGAAGGCCTTTCATGGCAATCGATCCCGGAGGGAACGGAATATAAGGTGGGAACCATCGAATTGACAACCAGGAGCCTTCGGGGGGATGGATTACGTCTACGGACGTTTCTCTTGCCACGTCAGGTAGTGACGATGACTGCTCGCTGCTATGGGATAACGCGCGGATTAAAATCTTTCTCCACTGCTCATGCTTCCATACATTTGAATGAGGGATTGGGTTTGCAAAGTCTATTTCTTTCCCGCCCAGTGAGGGGCGAGGTTGCTGTGTTGCCATCACTGTTGTCGATGGGGGCCGGAGAAGCACAGTGGCAGGATCTTTTAGGAGACCTGGTCATTCATCGGTGGTTGTTTCCTGATGAATCTTTGTTGCGCGGCATTCGCCTTCATCAGCCCCAGGACCGTCACCGAGACATCGCTTGGCAGGCGGTTGCACGTACCGGACAATGGATGACCAAGGAGTACGATTCTTCGACAGAGCCGCGAGTCGTCTTTATCTTGAATGCACAGTTTTTCGACCCACATTGGTGGGGGACCCACACTACGGAACTTGACACCTTGTGTGGACTAGTCAGCGGCTTGGCTCAGTTGTTTGAACGTCAGGGTGCCAGTATTCTGTTTGCGGCAAACTGTGTGATTCCCCGGGACCCGCTCCGTCTGTGGCACGGACGCCAGACGGCAACCAGCATTCGCAGCCTGTTGGGACGTGCATACGCGGTGGCCAACGGTCCATTGGACCTTGTTTTGCATGAAGTGGAACGACATATCCCAGGACAGCCTCCTGTCTACCTTTTTTCTTCACACTTTATACCTAAGCAGTGGGAGACTTTGGCTCGCTGGTCGGCATCTGGTCGTCATGTGACTGTTATCAGTGGACCCCAACCCAATTGGCAACAAGTACCGATATCAGGCGTAAAAGTTGTCCAACCGGTGTCACAAGCTAAATTGATTCCAGATACGGATACTGCGGTTGTTCAATCTCGAGCATCCTCTTAAAAACTTCCATTTCTTTGGCGGGGGACAATAGGATGTTAAAGATAACGCATTGTGATGCTTTCCCATCAAAGGGGAGGGGTACTAATGAATCTGTCTTTTGCATCAAGACTTTTGTCGACAGTTTTGTCATCCTACGTTCCATACACCCTCTATATCGTTTTTATCACGATGTTTGCAGTTTCAGATCTGGTGGGGGTGAGAGAGGTTGTATGGTCCATGCTGTCTCTGATGGTCATGGTTGCGGCCTATGCAATAATACGGAGTTCATCAACACGAGCTTCAGTACTGTGGGTTGTGCTAGGGGCCCTGTGCGTGTTTTGTGGATGGTGGTGGATGGTTTCTTGGATTTCATTGGGGCTATGGGTGTTGTTAGTATTTGTTCTGTGGCTTCGGGTGCGGCGTTTGGCGGGCAACCTATTGTTACCGGGGTTGCGCTTTGATTTTCGTGTAGACAGTATTTTACTCATTTTCACAGGAGAGGTGCTAGGTCTCCGTCTTGCCAGTAGCGGTCATGGAACCGAGTGGGCGAGCGCATGGATGACTGTCACCATGTTGTATCTCATAGGTCGCATGGTTCATCTCTGGCAGTTGGAAAGGCAACTAACTGCAACACCGGGGGCCACGCATTGGACGTTACTGTGGACAGGCACGACCGCGCTACTTGTGGCACTCATCAGCCCATGGATTTTGAAGTTGTATTGGCTGATGATTATTGCAGGGGCGACTGCAGGGGGCATCTTGGGAGTACTGCTTAGTGCCCGTATTCACTTGCAGCCTCAATCTGGCATTCAATCGGTCACGCCATCCTCCGCAGTATCCTCTTTTCATGCTCAAACTGTGGTCTCTCATCCGGTGGTACCCCTAGCTGCAAAAATCGCGTTTTATATTCTGCTGTCGGTAGGCTGTCTCTTGATCACATGGTGGGCTGTCCGCAGGGTGCGGGTTAAGACAATGCGGTCTTTCGGAAAAGACGACAAAGAGCCTCCTATCTCAGTTCAGCGAGCATGGGTAAGCAACCCTTCTGAACCAAGGTTTGTCTCGACAAAGGATCCAGTCCGTCTGCAGTATCAAAATTGGTTGCGGCGCCAGTTTGCTCGCGGACTACCGATGAATGAACAAGAGTCGGCCAGACAGTATTTGCAACGATTGATTGAACTGAATAAAGAATCACCAGAGCAGATTGCAGAAGAACTGACGCACACCTATGAGCGAGTCCGTTACCGTTGACGAAGTGCCAAATCACCTCCAGGGTTGATAGGTGGAGATTTTTAACTTCGCAAAGTGGCGATGAGACGTTTTGGATAGATGAGCAGTCCAAACGCATCTGCAATTTGCGTGACCAGGACATCTGCACACTGAACTGCCGACAGGGAAGCACCTTCCGGTCCTATGACGGCGATGCTTAAGGCTGCGGCTTGAAACATGTCAGCGTCGTTATTTCCATTTCCCACGGCAACCACAGTTCCATTGAGGTGACGGACAATTTCGGCCTTTTGGCGACCGGATTGGACTACTTGAATCTGACATCCAAGTCGATCCGTATAAAACTGTGCTGAATCATTTGTGTCCGCAGTGAGAACAATGGGGGTGAGGAGGGTGTGTAAATTCTTCATCCACTCGTCGATACCAGGTAGTAGGACACCCTCAAATGCCAGTGTGCCATTAAAATCGAAAACCGCATGGGTCAATCGAATAGAAGTACGTCCCGGTATATCTAATGTGTACATTGTATCTCTCCTCAATAGGAATGATTTAATCATTTGGTTCAAATATTTTATGATATAAATCTTCTCCATAACTCGTTTGCAAGGGTTCGCCTATGGTTATTTTAAAAGTTCTCTCTCCATTGTTTTGTCGCTCAGCACGTAAAAAAATAGTATTTTCAATTCTTTTATCATAGAACCCATGCGCAAATAAAAATAAATGCGTAACAAAGAAAACTTTGATATGTTTCTCTAATAATGCGCAACTTATTTGTCTGGCAATCTCTGAACCCTCTCTTTCGTTTGTCGCGGCAAATGATTCATTAAATAGTAACATGGAATTTAATGTAATATTATCCACAATACCACTCATTCTGCTGAGTTCTTCATCAAGTTTTCCGCTATTCATGGTGGTGTCTTCTTCCCGCTTGTAGTGTGTGAAGAGATTATCATAGATATTGGCACAAAACGACTCTGCGGGGACAAACATTCCACATTGCATCATGAGTTGGGCCAAACCTACGCTCCGCAAAAAAGTCGATTTACCTCCTTGATTGGCACCTGTGATCATCACGAGGTCCTTGTTGTCTAAATTTATAGAATTACCTACGACTCTTTGTTCTACATTTAAAGATAGACAGACATCGTATAATCCCTTAAAAGAATGTCTCCGTTTTTCAGGAGCCATGGGCAGGGGGAAACACATCGGTTCGCCCTTTTGGGCAAGTCGTTCAGATAAATTCAAACATCCCATGTAAAAGGCTAATTCGGTCCGCAACGTTTTGAAAAAACTGAGGATATGATCATTGGACTGGGCAAGGGCATTTGCGACAAGGTTGATTCCTCTATCTCTTAATTCCGATAGGGCTCTTGCGCCACTTTCATCGCGCTCACCGATGCTAAAAGAGTAAACGGGGGGCCCTTTGGTAAAAATCCTCTCCATCCAACTCGATTTTTTATTTTGTGGTTTGCATAGTATGTA
>DAHWFY010000070.1 GCA_027336365.1 Bacillota bacterium
ACGCTTGCGTCAGGAGGCGATAGAGGCTGTTCAAGCGGGAGCTCACGTGATTGTGTTGGATGACCGTTTGACTTTCGTTCGCGGTATGTACCTAGATCCCTTTCTTGCGGTGGCAACGGTTCACCGAGCTTTGTTGCGGTCACCTGCCAAAGTTAACGGTGGGGAATTTCTGCGTCGGCGAACGAGTATCGTTTTGCGCAGTGGCAGCGTGCGTAATCTTCACGACGTAATGGTGGCCGTAGGCTTGGGGGCCGACGCGGTGAATCCGTATGTGATGTGGGAGTTGGCGGCTGCCCGAGGCCAAATTCCAGGACTAGAAAACTTGTACAGTGCACTTTGCAAGGGTGTGGAGAAGGTGATGTCCACCATCGGTATCCACGAAATTCGAGGGTATGAGCGACTGTTTTCTGGCATCGGTTTGTCTGCTGAGGTGGCTGACTTACTGGCTGTGTTGAATTTTTTTGGCACGCAGGAGGCGGGCTACAGTTTGGAAGACATGGAGCAGGAGGCTGAAAAGCGACAGGAACTATACGAGTTGTCGGATGACAGAGAGGTTTCCAAACAACGGGTTTTTCAGCTTTATTCTCGAATTTGGAAGGCTGCTGGGGGAGTTGCCAGCGGCACCGAGTCGTTTACATCCTTTGAAAACCGCTTGGCTGCTTTTGAAAAAGACCATCCGGTGAATCTGAAGCATCTGCTGGGGATTCGTGGGTTGACGGATGACGCAGCTTTTGGCATGGCAACCGAGTACGGCGCGGCGGAAGATGCGGGTTCTGCGGGGCCTATGGGGGACTCGGATGCGATAGACACATCCATTGACGGCCATGCCTACCCGCTGGTCATCAGTTCCATGTCCTTCGGATCGCAAAGTGAAACAGCCTTTCGATCTTATGCCGAAGCTGCATACCGATTGAACATCGTGGCCCTCAACGGAGAAGGGGGCGAAATCAAAGACCTGTTGACCCGATATCCACGCAATCGGGGGCGGCAGATTGCTTCCGGACGTTTCGGGGTCAATGCGGAGTTGTGTAATGGCGCCTATGTTCTGGAAATCAAGATTGGGCAAGGGGCCAAACCGGGAGAGGGCGGTCATCTGCCGGGGTCCAAGGTGACCTTGCAGGTGGCCAACGCCCGCAATGCCAGTCCGGGCATTGACTTAATTTCGCCATCTAATAATCATGACATCTATTCAATTGAGGACCTGGCTCAGGTGATTCACGAGTTGAGGGCGGTGAATCCTGAAGCGAGAATTTCGGTCAAGGTTCCTGTGGTACCCAATATCGGGACCATTGCGGTGGGAATTGTTAAAGCGGGTGCAGACATTGTTACCTTGAGCGGGTTCGACGGCGGGACTGGGGCAGCCCGGGCACACGCCATTCGTCGGGTGGGGCTTCCTGCTGAGATTGGGATTAAACGGGTGCATGATGCGTTGTGCAGTGCAGGCCTGCGGGACAACGCGGAGGTTTGGGCAGATGGAGGCATGAAGTCTGCCACAGATGTCATGAAGGCCGTTTTGCTTGGCGCCAATCGCGTTGGCTTTGGAACAATGGCCATGGTGGCTGTGGGTTGCACCGCGTGTCGGTCTTGCCACAAGGACACCTGTCATGTGGGCATTGCTACACAAATGCACAGTGTGGAGGAGGCAGTAGAGAAAGGCGTTCGCGGCTTTGAACCGCGAGAATTTGAAACCGCCGTGGGCCAGTTGGTGCATTTCTTTGGAGCCATGGGAGAACAGATTGCTGTGCTTACTCGACGTTTGGGGGCAATGCGCACTCAGGACCTGGTGGGGAGAAGCGATTTATTGGTGCAATTGGCAGGGAATGACCGGGTGGATTTATCGGAATTGACACGTGTGGGCGAAGCCTATACCGGACTGGGCACGCGCATCTCATACCGCAGTTGGAAAATGGAAGAGAGTGAGACTGAGGCCGTAGCTCAGGCCGTGGGGTCCGAGGCCGTGGCGGTGCCTTATGAGGCGGCTGCCCATGTGACAGCAGGCGGGCAGCGGGGGCGGAGTGAGGGTCCGTGGGTAGTATCCGCTCAACGGGTGGTGGGTACCCGAGAAAGTGGGTCCGTGGCGCGTCAAGGCAAGCGGGGAGGTCATATCCTGACCGTGCACCCCGCGGTGGCGGGCAATGGGTTCGCGGCTTATCACTCCATTGGCATGTATTCTGTGGCTCAAGGTGGAGCTCAAGATGGAGTAGCAAAAACCGCATTTGGAGGACGGATTGTCATTCTCAAGACGCGGGGAGCCGACGGTGTGTGGCGAGGCGGCTCGGTGGGCAAGTGTGTGGCTTACGGAGCTCAACAAGGCCTTATCATCATTCAGGGAGATGCAGACGCTCGAGCTGGGATTCGTTTGTCTGGTGCGGATTTGGTGGTTGCTGGGGAGATGCGTCGGCCACTGCAGGAAGAGGAGTCGTTCATTGGCACTCACTCGAATTTGAAAGGATTCGCTTTTGAGTACATGACCAATGGGCGGGCTCTGGTCCTCGGGGATCCAGGTCCTTGGATTTGCTCGGGTATGACCGGAGGTTCTGTTTACCTGCGCTATGATCCGTCCGTCGGCCTCACGGAGCAAGCGCTGAGGCGTCGGATTGCCAAGGGAGCCAAGGTGACCCTAACCTTGTTGGACGCTCAAGGGGAAGCGGACGTATCCGAATTGCTGCAGGCATATCACAAAGAACTTCGACGGAGTGGTCAGGATGGGGCCGCCAAAAGGGTATTGGAGTTGATGGCCAAACCTGCCGAAAACTTCCGCTCGGTTCGCCCGGGGAAAGACCTAACAGACCAAAGTATTGCGACGGAGTGAACTCGTTCAACTAAAGTTGAACATCGAAACTTCGGTGGGGGAGTCTACCCCCACCGAAGCAGGGTACGGAGTTCCACTCCCACTTGTAGAAGTGGGAGTCTCACATGTGGATGAGTCGTGATGTTTTTGCGGAACTGGGATGCTTGCGGACGGAAAACATTCTTGATGAAGATGGAGAGGGAATCAAACAACCGGAGTCGTTGAGGAGTTTGCCTAAATCAGAGGGGCCTCGCGGCCCCTTTTTTTTCATGAATGTTGAGGGAGGATTCCATGGTTGCCAAGAGTATCAGGTCAGTTGTCTCCAGTGTTTGCAGAACTGTCTGTGTTGCTGGGTTGTCCCAAAGACTCAAGCACCTTGACTTGAGCGTTGATGTCGCTTATGACAGGCACCAGGTTTACACTGGTCCCACTGTTGCTTAATCCGGCGGCGGTCGCCGTGCTCAAGGCGAATTGATTTAAGGCCTGGTAGTCACTTTGTAAACTGGTAACCACGGTCTGTACCTGAGTGATGGCGGATGTGGTGAGTGCCGCACTGGTTGTTGCTCCAGTGACAATTGCGGGACTGGTGGATGTGCTTGTGGTGTTCCCTGCTGGTGTTGGCACAACTGTGCTAGGTGCGCTCTGCGTGGATACAAGGTTTTGCAGGTTGTCAATAACGGTCTGTAATTGAGCCAGAGAACCCGCAAAAGAACTCATGATTTTACCCTCACCGTGGCCTTGGCTATGCATGTCCTCGGATGAATATTCGGAAAGTTTTTCGGCAACATGCTTCAGAATGTGGATGCTTCCCTTCAGAGTGGAGGGCTGGTTCTCACCATCTACGGCGTCTTTCGAATCATGTCCAGACTTCAATTGCACTTTGGAGCCCAATTGTTGCAGCAAACCCTGCACGCTGGACAGGGGAACGTAAGTCACACCGTTGACGTTAATGGTGTTGGTGAAGGCCGTACCGAGAGACGAGTTGGCATTGCTGCTGGCAGACAGAGTATCCGTTTGCTGGATAGGCATGTTGTTCAGGGAAAGAGTGGTTCCATTCCAGTTGACGGTAATCCCGTCCTTGAGCAATTGCTGTTGTATCCACCAGATACCAAAGTAATTTGTTCCATTGAATAAAATGGCGGAAGGCTTGGACACAACCTGACCATCTTGTTCTAGATTAGCTACAAATGACTTAAAACCATCCTGTGCCGCCAAGGCGGGGGTCATGGCCATCAAAGTGGAACCCACCACTGCCCCGATAACCGTATAAGTCACCGACGAAACCCATTTTTTCATTCCTAAAGCCTCCTCATTGTGAGATAGATGTCCCGGAATTGGATTTAAAGAGGCTGTCCGGAAAGAGGTCAGAACTCCCCGTCGCATTGCTTCGTCGTCGCCCAAAATGCTTCCCTCACGTACCAGAAACATGCACTTGGTACGCATTTTAGGCTAGTTTCCTGGCACTGCTTGGGTCTGACCGGACCCTTTTCCGGACACACGCTTAAAAGATTTCATGGGCCAAAGAGGCGCAAATGAAAGTTTCATCCTCTTAGAATTGACGAGGCTTTCAAAAAAGCGCCTAGCATTTGCCAGGCGCTGGGACTTCAATGGGATTCCGGGATCTACCCATAATCGGTGTCCATATCAGCAACCTGGCAGCCTTAGCATTTACCGTAGGCCCATGGCTTTGCGTCCCTCGATTTCTCGAGGTTTGCTCATTTTCAATATTACACATCCCATTTTACACCGTCGCTGAACAAATTGGAAGAGTAGACTTCTCTGGAATTGCGCAATGTTGGAGTGCACCCGACAAGAACCGTATGATAACATAGATACACAAGGAATTGCCCTATCATTGCGGTAGATTCACTAAGGAGTTCAGTTCAGTGGCGGATTACGACATCTCCCGGATGACGTTTGATTCTCTGGAGGACTTGGCGAGCACCATTGGGCGCGTGCTGCAGGTGCCGGTCACCATTGAGGACAGAAACCATCACCTGTTGGCTTACAGTGCCCATGATGCGGCGACGTCGGACAGTGCACGCACCGGAACAATCATGTCGCACCAAGTGCCAGAACGGGTAATCGATGCGTTGTGGGAGCAGGGAGCCATTCAGAGACTGGCTGATACAACAGAACCGGTGTGGATTCCGGCCATTGCGTCCGTGGGCCTGAATCGGCGCATCGCGATTGGCGTGCGCCGGGGAACCGAACTAATTGGCTATATCTGGGCGATTGAAACGCGGACTTTCTCAGCAGAGGACGTGGCTTTCTTGAAGGAAGCCGCACGAGTTGTCAGTTTTAAACTCATCCAGTGGAATGCGGGAAGGCAAGCTCAGGAAGACGCAAGGCGGGAATTTTTTCGGGGATTGCTGATGGGGCGTATTTCGTCTGACGAGGCGTTGACAGAGAAAAAGCGTGCCTTGAACTTGAAACTGCCCAAACAATTTGCGGTGGTGGCGTTTGCTTGCAGCAAGCCGGAAGCGAATTGGGCGGATAATGTCACCTACGTTGTTACCACCAGTCAGCGGATAAAACCGGTATTTCAGACACACAGTCGCGACCGTCTGATTTTTTTGGTGGGTCCGGGATCTGCGGGTTTGTTTGTTGCGGGCATCTGTCAAGATTTCGTGCTGTCCACGTTGTGGACCGTGGCCGAACGGTTCGGCCATCACGACATAGATGGGGGATGTGGTCAGGTGTATTCCAGCTACATCCGGGTTCCAGACAGTTACCAACAAGCCGAATCCGTCCTCCAACTACGCGGATTGTTTCCGGAACAATTGGCCAATGTCCACACTTATGGGCAATTGGGGATGTTGAGATTTGTTCCCAAAATACTGGAGGCCTTTCCGAGAGATTCGCTCATCAATGATACTTTGGTTCGCTTACACGATTATGACCAACGTCATCGGGCAGACTTCACGGAGACCTTGGAGGTGTACCTCAATCATGGGGGGAGCATGAAGGACGCGGCACAAGCGTTACACATCCACATCAACACCCTGACGTATCGACTGAAGCGAATTGAAGAAATTGGTGGGGTGGATTTAAACAGTCCGCATCAACGAATGTCTCTGTACTTTGACCTCAAGTTGGAGCGCATGATGAAGCATTTAAATCACGAATCCGAGTGATGTGAGCATCCTAACCAGTAAAACTGCGTGGATTTACCTTCCCTGCTGGTGCCGCTAACAGCGGCATGAGGGTCTAATATTGAGCTTCCTAATATAAGGTGCAACGAGGTGGGAAACCCATCAAGTTTTCACCTCGTTGTCGTAAAGTGTGCATATTAGAGGTTGTCCGGAAAGGGGTCAGAACTTCCCAGCGCATTGCCGCGTCGTCGCCCAAAATGCCCCCTCACGTACCAAAAACGTACGCTTGGTGCGCATTTTGGGCTGGCCTCCTCGCACTGCTTAGTTCTGACTTATCCCAGTAAATATAGTTGCGTGGAGTTACATCCCTTGCGGGTGCCGCTAACAGCGGCATGAGGGTCTATCCCCTTTCCGGACACGCACTATTAGCTTAGTTTTTATTCGTTATGGTGTTAGTGCGTTACGGGCACACCCACCTCGGCCAAGGCTGTTTCCGGGGTTACGTAAGGCGCATTCAGCGCCTCAGCCACTCCTGGGTAAGTGACATGTCCGAAGGCGACATTAAGTCCTTTACGCAGTGCAGCATCGTCGGATAGCGCTTGACGCCAGCCCTTGTTGGCAATTTCTAGCGCATAAGGCAGAGTTACATTGGTCAAAGCTAGGGTTGCCGTACGTGGGACAGCCCCCGGCATATTGGCGACGGCGTAATGGACTACGCCGTGTTTCACATAGGTGGGATGGTCATGGGTAGTGGTGTGATCTGTGGTCGCAAAAATGCCACCTTGATCAATGGCGACGTCCACTAACACCGAGCCGGATTTCATGCTAGCGACAGTTTCCTCGCTCACCAAAGTGGGCGCCTTAGCCCCGGGAATCAGGACAGCTCCCACTACTAAGTCGGCTTGGGAGACCGCACTGGCGATGTTGTGTGGGTTAGATACCAGGGTATTAAGGGCATTACCAAATAAGTCATCCAACTCTCGCAGTCGGTCCACGTTGACATCTAAGATGGTAACCTTTGCACCCATTCCGAGGGCGATTTTAGCCGCATTGATGCCGACAATTCCTCCGCCGATGATGGCCACCTGACCACGTTCGACACCGGGAACACCCCCCAGCAAAACCCCACTGCCCCCGTTAAACTTTTCGAGGAATTGACTGCCAATTTGGACGGACATTTTGCCGGCAATTTCGCTCATTGGAATTAACAGGGGAAGCCCGTGTTCATTCTGCACGGTTTCATAACCAATACCCACAACGCGTGCCGCCTGCATGGCCTTTGCAAGTTCCGGGGCGGCCGCCAAGTGCAGGTAAGTAAAGAGAACAAGGCCTTCCCGAAAATAGCCATACTCTGATGGGAGGGGTTCTTTGACCTTCATAATCATATCAGCTTTCTGCCACACCTCGGACGCCGTGGGCACAACCTTAGCCTGGGAAGCCAGATAGTCGTCATCCGCGAAACCGCTGCCAAGTCCTGCACCGCTCTCCACCCACAGGGTATGCCCGGCTTTTACAAGAGCCTTCACACCGGCGGGTGTTAAAGCCACTCGATTTTCGTTGTTTTTGATTTCCTTCGGTACCCCGATTTGCATCGAATTTTGCCTCCCAATTGTATGTGTCCGAAATTGTATGTGTCCGAAGGAGGGACGGAAAGGACAAAGTAGGCCCTGACTCAAGATATAATCTTTGGCGCACGGATGTCCACAATCCCAGTTCGAACATCTACTTTATGGCATTTACTATAATCACTCCAAAAAAGAATGTCTTCATGGGAAATTAGAGACATTGAGCGTTAAATTTGTGAAAACTCACGAACGGGACCGCTCACTCGTCTTTCCTGCAACCTGCGGGTTGTTCTGTGGCATGAATGTCTATTGTATTTTACAAAACGTGTTTTCATGCTATAATGACATCCAACGAACCGGGAGGTCTCAGGAATCGCACCATATTGGCCGTTTCTAGCGTCAGGATATCCAGTCCGGATGAAAGAAATGGTACAGCGGGTGTGAAGCCGAGTAGGATAAATCGGTATCATTCTCTGTTGGCATGGAGAGTGATGCCATTTTTTGTTAGGGGGGGTGAAAGATTGACCACGGGGAAGTTGGAGGATAGAATCAGCAAAGCCTTAACTCAGTGGGAGAAGGAATATTTGGGTAGGGGTTCTGTGCTGGTAAAAACGGATGTTCTCAGAAATATGGTGATTGTTGTGTTGAAGGGGATTCTTACTCCAGCTGAAAAAAAGTTGGCGGAGTCGCATGAGGGGCTCATTATTGTCAAACGAATGCGTTCTGATCTGGTGGAATCCGGTGGCGAACAACTAAAAAAATTGATGAATGAAATTATCGGGGTTGAAGTTGAAAGTTTTTTTACCGATATCAGCACACGGACAGGCGAGCGGGTGATGATTTTCACGCTCACCCATGCATTAGAATGACGGGATTGAATTTAGAGGAAACGATAGAATGGTTTTTCTTGGATACAATTTTGTTCACACACGGTCGATGAACTGGAAACCCTATTTTGGGTCGTCTGTCATAAACCGGAGGATACGAGGCTTGCACCATTTGTGCGTACTCGTATATCTCTGGTTTTTTTGTGTAAACAACTCAATGAGTACCTTATTCAGACATATTTGTTGAGGTGATTGACGTTGAACGTACGACGAGATCCTTACGGAAAAAAGGAGTGAACTTATCATGATGGACTGTCCAGTTTGCAATGGGCATGGTGAACGTCCATGTCCAGAATGCGGAGACGAGATGGACCTTCTAGCTTCAAGTTCTGTAAAACTATCCGGGGTTACATGCGCAACATGTGCGGGAATAGGCGTCATTCCCTGTCACTATTGCGGTGGGAGTGGCATGCTAGAGACTCTTGAATAAATATTTATTCACTTTCCCACAAATTAGGATGATGAAATTCACCGGAAGGCCGGTGACTCGAGGAGGAAAACAGATGAGCAAGACACCCATCAGTGTGGCATACGGAGATGGCATTGGCCCAGAGATCATGGAGGCCACGCTGACTATTTTAGAGGCGGCCGGTGCCGAATTGGAAATTGAAACGGTGGAAATCGGAGAAAAGGTGTATCAACGAGGAATTGATACTGGCATGGCCCCAAATGTCTGGGATTCTCTTCGCCGTACAAAGGTTTTTTTGAAAGCACCCATTACAACTCCGCAAGGCAGTGGGTATAAAAGCTTGAATGTAACGACACGCAAGGCGCTCAACCTGTACGCAAACGTAAGACCGGCGGTCTCTTATCATCCGTTTGTGGAAACAAAGCATCCGACAATGGATGTTGTCATCATTCGCGAAAATGAAGAGGATTTGTATGCAGGAATTGAGCATCGGCAGACGGAGCAAGTTTATCAGTGCCTTAAGCTAATTACACGACCGGGATCGGAAAAGGTCATTCGGTATGCCTTTGAATACGCCCGTGCCAACAATCGAAAAAAAGTGACGTGTTTTGTGAAGGATAATATCATGAAGTTGACGGACGGGTTGTTCCACAAGGTATTTGAGGAAATTGCTGCGGAATATCCGGACTTGGAGCACGAGACTTGGATTGTTGACATAGGAGCGGCGAAACTGGTGGATACACCGGAAAATTTTGACGTCATTGTACTACCAAATCTATATGGGGACATTCTATCCGATGTCACGGCACAAATGACCGGGTCCGTGGGTCTGGCTGGCTCCGCCAACATCGGGGATCAAAGTGCAATGTTCGAGGCCATTCACGGGTCTGCCCCACGCCGAGCAGGGCAAAACATTGCAAATCCCTCTGGACTTTTACTTGGCGCCGTCATGATGCTGGTGCATATCGGCCAGCCAGCGGTGGCGACACGAGTTCATAACGCTTGGTTGCGGACCATTGAAGAGGGAATTCACACCTACGATATTTTTAAGGAAGGTGTGAGCACGGAAAAGGTGGGCACGCGCGAGTTTGCAAATGCGGTCATCCAGCGCCTCGGTCAACAGCCACAGACTTTAAAGCCTGTACTTTACGACGATGATGGAAAACTGCGCCAAAATCAGGGTGTGTCGAAGAAAAAGTCTGTGAAACAATTGATGGGTGTGGATGTATTTCTTGATTGGGGGCCGGGGAACCCGGACGAACTGGGAAATCTGTTGAGCCAAGTCTCTGTAGATAGCCTTCGTTTACAAGTGATTACGAACCGGGGGATTAAGGTTTGGCCGAATGGGCTTCCGGAGACATTCTGTACAGATCACTGGCGGTGCCGATTCCGTGCTGACAATGAAGCACCGACGACTTCCACGCAAGTGATAGAATTGTTGAAGAGAGTCACTGAAGCCGGATTTGATGTGATCAAAACGGAAAATCTATATCATTTTGATGGGATTCCAGGTTTTTCAGCGGTTCATGGATGATGGCCAGCAGGGAATGCTGTGCAGTGTACTTCGTTCGATGAAAATCACAGCAAAAAATTGTAAAAGGCAGCTTATGATTCTTCATTTTTGGACTGATTTTTTCGCTGACAATCTGCACAAAGTCCAAATATCTCAAATCGATGATATAAGATCTGGAAGCCATCTGGAAAATCTCGGATCTCTGACATGGGACAATTGAGGAGTGGATAAGTCCGGCCACAGGCAAGACAAACAAAGTGATGATGGTGAGCAATCGTGCAAGGAATCCGGTAATGGGTCTCTGTGCCATATTGTAACTCGACGAGCAAGCCTTCATCGCGCAAGGTATACAAGTTGCGATAGACGGTTTCAAAGCTGAGTGTAGCATGTTTGGATTGAAGGTATTCAATGAGCTCTCAGGCTGCAATATAACGGTCAGAACAAGCAAATAGGTAATCAATGATTTCATGGCGGCGCTGTGTGAGACGATAGCCTTTGCGTTGTAGTTTTTCGTAAAACTTTTCTTTCTCCATGTGGAACGCTCCTTATTCATCTCGGATAAAGTCCGCCAAGGTAAAGGAGTTCAGTGACCGCGTGATGGTCTCCATGAGTTGCAACCACACGTTGCGTATCTGACAAGTCTCGGTCTGATCACAAACTATCCGATGCTCTTCACGGAACGGATCGATGCAGTCAATTGGTGCGAGAGACCCTTCAAGAACTCGCACCAATTCTCCTATGGAGATTGTTTCTGCTGAACGGTTCAACAAGTATCCTCCGTTGACCCCACGGACACTATCGACAAAGCCAGCCTTGCGCAGTTGCGCAACAATCTGGCTTAAAAACAGTTCTGGTATTTTCTCTTTCTCTGCGATGTAAGATAGGGGGACTGGCCGCTGACGATTTGCCAACTCTGCCAGTGCAACCATGGCCCGCAATCCGTACTCCGTTCTGCGAGACACCTTCATAGGTTTTCACCCCCAGGCTCTTACAAACGAGTGTCATGAATATCGCAATGGCTTCAACTCATGGATCTCATTCTGTCAAGTTTATTTGTTATGTGTTCTCACTCAAAATATAGTCCGAGAATAACATATATTCAATAGGTTATTCGTGTTTTATTAAAATTTATTCAAGTTTTCCGTAGGCATCTATCTTGTGGTAAGCGGTCAATTGAAATTTTACCGAGGAGAAGAGGGAAAATATTGATGCAATTGTATTTCACGCAGTTGTATTTATTGGATAGAACCAGTTGTACGGATATCCAAGATGGAGCGATGGCGAAGTGTCGTACATATGTAACATCTTGACACGATTCAAATTCGTGCTATCATTCTTCTGTAAACGTTTACTATACCTAAATTATTAGGAAGGATGGATGACATTGCTCAAGTATTCTCGGTGGATGTTGTCTGCTGTGGCAGTGTCGGCGATGGTTGTTTCCTTAACTGGGCCATCTGCATCTGTCTATGCAGACACCACGGTGCAAGCCAATCAGGGTGGTGGTTCGAATTTAGGTGAATTACCTCAGAGTTCTCATCATCTATTGACGAGTACAGCGCGGAAAACATGGAACTATTTCGTCGCAGCAACCGCAAGCAAAACGGGTTTGCCGGATGATCGGATTAATGTGCCTGTGAATGGGCAACAGACCTCTGTTAACACAACTTCTCCCACAGATATTGCAATGTATATGATGAGTCTTGCATCAGCCAGAGACTTGGGAATTATCAGCGAAGCCGAAGCCAATCGACGATTGAGTACTTTGTTGAATACTCTCGAACAGTTGCCCAAATGGCAGGGGTTTCTGTACAATTGGTATTCCACAACCGATGGCAGTGTGACTAATAATTTCATCTCGACGGTGGACTTAGGCTGGTATGCAGCTGGACTGGTGGTTGATCGCCAAGCGTTTCCGAGATTTGCAGCACAGATTACAAAGCTGTTAAACGCCATGAATTTTGCGACCCTGTATGATCCCTCCATGAATCAAATGTATGGCGGATATGATCCAACAACCCAACAATTCACAGGATGGCACTATGGAAATATCAATACAGAATCTCGGGTTGCAGATTACATCGCCATCGGTACTGGTGACGTCCCCTCGAAGTTGTGGTGGGGTGTTTATCGAACATTGCCAGCCAGTTGGGCATGGCAGAATCAAGTGCCGATTGGGCCAACCGTTACATATGACGGGGTTCCGGTGTTTGAAGGGCACTATACATTGTACGGAGAGACCTACGTTCCTAGTTGGGGGGGAAGCATGTTCGAGGCGTTGATGCCCACTCTAGTGCTAAAGGAGCAGCAACTCGGAACTCATGCCCTTGGTTTGAATGATCAGCGAATGGTTGATCTGCAAATTCACTATGCCTTGGACGTCCAGCACTATCCTGTGTGGGGTATCTCTCCCAGCGCACTGCCGAACAACGGCTATGGCGTGTTTGGAGTTCCCGGATTGGGCTGTATCAATTATGAGGAGAATGGAACCATCACTCCTCACGCCAGTTTTCTGGCTCTATCCTTTGCTCCGCAGCAGGCCTTATCTAATTTGGAGATACTGGCAAACCGCTATCACATGATGGGTCCTTACGGATTCTATGATTCTGTAAATGTGAACACCCAGGCCGTTGCCCACGCTGACCTTGCTTTAGATGAGGGCATGATACTCGTCTCCATCGATAACTTTTTGCATCATGGGGCCATTCAAAATGACTTCAATCGTGATTCCGTAGGGAAAGCGCCACAAGATTTACTCAAAGAAGAAAAATTCTCAATCCAATAGACTTTCATGCCGCTGATAGCGGCACCAGTAAGGATGTAAAAACACACAACTGTATTTAGTGTATAGATTAGTAGAGGTTATCCGAGAAAGTAAATGTTTCGGTCTTTGCTAAAGCTGTCGTCACAAAATGTCGATCCGGGTCTTTACCACCAGGTTGGCATTTTTCTTTTATTTTTTTTGCTCTTTTCTCGCGGCGTTCAATTTCAACGAGATTTCAAGAATCTCCGAGTACAACTATCTTGTATCTCATGGAATATCATTCTAACCTTATGGAGGATGATCCAACGAATGAAACGTATGATGAAGGGTGTGACTCTACTCGCCACCATGACCGCCGTTCCGCTCGTCTTCATGACTTCGGCGTTCGCGGCCACCAACGGATTCAGCACGCAGTATGAAAACAACTTGAATCAGGAGCAAACTCTTTTGACTCAAGCGCAATCCACCACCTCCAGCAACAGTAACGTAGCGGGACTCATCACCACGGCGCAGAACATCAATACGCAGACTGCGGCACTCTACACTGTAGAACAGACCTTGGCGAGCGGAATTTCGTCTATCCCGCAGGTAAATGACATTCACCCGATGGAAACGCAAGAATTGAGGGCACTCGAAGTCAAACGTGCGGAGATCCTAAAGAATTCGGCCAATGCGTGGAAACTGGTTAACCAGTATGTTCACCATCCGCATAAGAAGGGTCTGCTGAAAAAAGCCCTTGCGGACCATACTGAATACGGCAAGCAGCTAACCGTCGTGGACAAACAGATTGCTGATCTCAACAAGAAACTCTATGCTCAAGATTGGAAATTGCATCCATACAATGGTGGGCTTTCTACGCTGCAAGATTCCATCTTAAAGCTCCAAGACTCGGCCATTCACTATACTAAGGAAGCCATTGCACTCGAACAGGTGAGCCCAGCGGTTTCGACTACGACAACAAGCTCTAACGTGGTGGTTTCACCTGCACCTAGTACGGTTACAACGCCTGCGAACTGAGTGAACTCGTTCAACTAAAGTTGAACATCGAAACTTCGGTGGGGGAGTTTATCCCCACCGAAGCAGGGTACGGAGTTCCATTCCCACTTGTAGAAGTGGGAGTCTCACATGTGGATCAAAATTGCGCGTGTTCGAAATTTCTATGGTCTAGCGGCCATCACTAGGGATGAAAATGGCTAACGAGTCGGAGTAGTCTTTTGCAGCGATATAAGCCTTGAAACACCAAGCCTGTTATCTTCGCAAAAAGTGGGGCGATGGGCTTGGTGTTTTTTTTGTGGGGTTGTATTCACATGGCTTCCTTCGGAATTCACATCGCAAAAAAATAAGCATCACTTTGAGACCGTCGATTCACGAGGTTTCGTAAGACTTGAACCCGATATAGAGGGTTTTATCTGTATGTCATATACAAAGTCATACACAATCACAATCGAGCTCCCCGTGGTTC
>DAHWFY010000071.1 GCA_027336365.1 Bacillota bacterium
TTATTCCGCAACGGGCTTCCGGCAGACATCATTTATCCCTCCTTGTCGATCGGTCTACAAGAATGGGATACAGTCAGGGTATAGTATGTGAGTCCGGAATCCCGTGTGCTCCGTAACAAGAAACATAGGCACATTTACAAAGTGGCAGCAATGGTGTGCAAAGCGAGATAACCTGCGTTCATTGCAGCCTTGGGCAAAAATTCAGCAAATGAAATACGTGATTCTTGTCCCGCGATGTCCGATAGAGCGCGGATGGCAAGAAATCTGCTGCCAAAGTGGTGACACACTTGGGCGACTGCCGCACCCTCCATTTCCACGGCCACGGCTGCGGGCCAGTGTTGCCGAATGCGCAAAATTTCTTTTGGATCATCCATGAACTGGTCCCCCGATAAAAGCAGTCCGGGATGGACTCCAACGGACATCTTTTCACCAACCGTCAATGCCTGCGACAGTAAGACATTATCCACAGGATAACTCACGGGTTCGCCTGGCACCTGCCCAATTTGATAGCCAAAAGAAGTGACATTCACGTCATGATATTGAATGGATGTGGCCAAGACAATGTCCCCTACCTGAAACTCCATCTGCAATCCGCCCGCAGATCCTGTGTTGATGACTGTTTCCGGCGCGTATACCTGATGCAATAAGGTCGTCGCCAAGGCCGCATTGACTTTTCCAATACCCGATTGTAGTAGAATAATTTCTGACTCAGCAAACTTTCCACGAAAAAAAGAAACGCCCGCAATGGTAGGTTCCTCAACCGCACGAGTGTGTGCACGCAAAAATTTCATTTCTTCTTCCATCGCTGCCACAACGGCAAACACTGTGTCACCCCCAACTGGTGTGATACCGCCAGTAAAGATCCCACTTAGTCAACTTATAGTGCGTGTCCGGTACGGGGTCTGGACAGACCCAATTCCGGACAACCTCTTCTAGCATCGCTAACGAAATTTCCTGGCTCTACGACTGAAGCACGGGCGGTTCATTCAAACGGCGGTGAAGACTGGTCCCCCGGTCCTCACCGCCCCACCTGTTACAATTGTAATATTTCTAACTTGTATTCCACCATAATCCTATTCAGTAAATACAACTGCGTGGATTTACCTTCCTTGCTGGTGCCGCTATCAGCGGCATGAGACACTAATATGGGTTAGAACGAAGACTGCAAAGACATGTCGACTACTTCTTTAACCAAGCTCCCATTGCGTGGTACGTAACTTGTCGATTCATCGCCGCAATAGAGGTGGTCAATGGGATGCCTTTTGGACAGACCTCCACACAGTTCTGAGCATTTCCGCACTCATGAATACCGCCTTCTCCCATGAGAGCATCCAAACGATCTGCCCGATTCATCATTCCCGTGGGATGTTCATTAAACAATCGCGCTTGAGAGAGCGCAAATGGACCGATGAAAGAGGTTCTGTCGTTCACATTCGGACATGCCTCCACGCAAGCACCGCAGGTGAAACACCGCGATAGCTCATAGGCCCATTGCCGGTCTTTTTCAGGCATACGCGGCCCCGGTCCAAGATTATACGTACCATCAATGGGAATCCAAGCTTTCACCCGCTTCAGGGCATCAAACATGCGGCCTCTATCCACCATCAAATCCCTGATTACCGGAAATGTGCGCATGGGTTTGATATCAATGGGCTGTTCCAACTTGTCCACCAGTGATGTACAAGCCTGGCGAGGTTTCCCATTAATTACCATGGTGCATATTCCACATACCTCTTCTAAACAGTTCATTTCCCATACCACCGGCGTCACCGGTCGTCCATTTTTATCCACGGGATTGGTTCTAATTTCCATCAAGCAACTGATGACATTCATCCCAGGTGTGTACGGCACTGCAAACTCCTGCATATAGGCCTGTGCATCAGGACCATCTTGACGTTGAATCCTTAGGTGTACAAACTTTTGTTGACCGTTTTCCAGGACCTGCTCAGTCGTCGACCGCCCCTGCTGTGTTGCGACTTCCGTCATTGCTCAGTCGCCTCCTTAGCCACAGCGTAGTTCCGCGTACGCGGAGGAATTAAAGAAACATCCACATCTTCATATTCAATCTTTGGTCCGTCCGGAGTCCAGGTGGCCTTGGTGGTCTTCAAAAAATGTTCATCGTCCCGCTCCGGAAAGTCTGGTTTAAAGTGAGTTCCCCTGCTCTCGTTACGTAAGTAAGCTCCTCGTGTGATGGCTCGAGCCATTTGCAACATGTTCCACAGGTGCCTTGTAAACTGAGCTGTTTGGTTCTCAATCCGCGATTTATCAGAAACGCCAATCCGTTGATACCGTTCCATCAGTTCAACAATTTTTTCTTCTGTCTTTTGAATCCTGTCATTGTACCGCACCACCGTGACATTATCAGTCATCCACTGACCCAACTCCCGGTGGATTTCATAGGGATTCTCTGATCCATCCATTTTCAAGATTCTTTCAAAGTTCTCGTCCTCTTTGCGACGATGTTGATCATACAGAGAGTCTGGCAGACTGTCCACAGACCGACGCAAACCACGAATGTACTTCACCGCATTCGGACCAGCCACCATGCCACCATAAATACAGGATAACAGAGAATTTGCTCCCAAGCGATTGGCTCCGTGATATTGATACTCAACCTCCCCTGCCGCAAACAAGCCGGGAATGTTTGTTTGTTGATCAATATCAACCCACAATCCACCCATGCTGTAATGCATAGCCGGGAAAATACGCATAGGTATTTTTCTCGGGTCATCCCCCACAAACTTCTCATAAATCTCCAAGATAGCTCCCAACTTTACATTCAGTTCCTCAGTGGGAATGTGGGAGACATCAAGATACACCTGGTTTTTGCCATCGACGCCCAGACCCAAGTCTACACATACGTGAAAGATGGCACGCGTAGCCACGTCCCGAGGGACAAGATTCCCATATTCAGGATACATTTCCTCTAAGAAATACCACGGTTTACCATCCTTGTATGTCCATACTCGTCCACCTTCACCCCGAGCCGACTCTGACATTAACCGGAGTTTATCATTCCCGGAATCGCCGTCGGGTGAACCTGAATCATCTCCGGGTTTCCGTAAGACACGCCTTGCTGATACAGGATGGATGCAGCCGATCCGGTGTTGATCATCGAGTTGGTGCTCTTCCCGAAGATCATGCCGATGCCGCCCGTGCACAGAACCACTGCATCTCCGCGAAAGCTATGAATCTCCATATTACGCAAGTTCTGAGCCGCAATACCGCGGCAGACACCATCATCATCCAACACCGCACTGAGAAAATCCCATCCCTCGAACTTCCGAACGAGACCCGCCACTTCAAACCGACGGACCTGCTCATCCAGTGCGTATAACAACTGTTGCCCGGTGGAAGCACCCGCGAACGCGGTCCGATGATGTTTTGTGCCCCCAAATCGACGAAAGTCCAAAAGACCCTCAGGAGTGCGATTGAACATAACACCCATGCGGTCCATCAGGTGAATGACCCCCGGTGCAGCCTCGCACATGCCTAAAACTTGGCGCTGGTTGGCGAGAAAGTCACCCCCGTAAACCGTGTCATCAAAGTGCTCCCAAGGAGAGTCGCCTTCCCCCTTAGTATTGACCGCCCCATTAATTCCGCCCTGAGCACAGACGGAGTGAGAACGCTTAACAGGTACAAGTGAAAACAAATCCACCGGCACGCCGGCTTCCGCAATCTTGATGGTTGTCATCAAGCCGGCCAAACCGCCGCCGACCACAATGATGCTCTGGTTACTCACCTGCGTCCCCTCCTTAACTTGCCGTGTGTGTAAACGCAATCAGGGCATCTACACCGACCCCAGCTAAAACGATAAACAAAATCATGGTCACATAAGACATCACCCGTTGCGCCCGCTGTCCCACCGTAATACCCCAGTGTACGCAGAAAGACCATATTCCATTGGAAAAATGGAATGTTGCTGCCACAGTGCCAATTAACATAAACCAAAAGTACGCGGGATTACTAACGAGTTGATGCACCATTTCAAATGTCGGAGCCTTTCCAGAAAAACGGGTTGTCCACAGGTGGAAAATGATAAAAACGAAGGTGATGATTCCCGTGAGGCGCTGAAGAATAAACATCACATTGCGCCACCAAGGAAACTGGCCAGAATTATAACCTGACGTGAAAGCCACATACAATCCGTACACTCCGTGATAAATCAGCGGGACAAAAATAAAGAAAAACTCGATGAAGTGCAGGAAGGGAATGCTCTCAATTGTGGCTGCGGCACTATTGAACGCTGCGGCGCCATTTGTCGCCATAGAGTTGGTAAACAGGTGCTCCAGTAAAAACAGCCCCACCGGAACAACGCCAGCCAACGTGTGCAGCCTGCGCAGAAGAAACTGAGAGTGACTGTCTGCCTGTACCACGCAAATGCCTCCTTTCGCCCACCTGTGTGGATGCCCCCGGGCGTATGTAATAACAGCCGAGACGACTGCCTGAATCATGGGCATCCGAGGTCCACTCTCGATTGTACTGGTTGAGACAGGCAGCGTCAAGAAACGTCACGGTTTGCTCTTACTCTCATTCCGACCCCTTTTTTCCTGCAAGTGAGCCAAAATTGAACGGGCTAGAGACTCCCCAATTCCGACCTCCGTGAGCTGCTCTACCGTGGCATTCTGAAGCGCCGTCAGTGACCCAAAGTGCTGTAACAGCCGCTTGCGACGGGCAGGACCGACTCCTGGAACCTCTTCAAGTTGAGACACAAAAGAGTGTTTTGTTCGCACTTGACGGTGAAAGGTAATGGCAAACCGATGGACCTCTTCCTGAATTCTCTCTAGTAAATAGAAGGCTTGTGAATGACGCTCTATGCGGACAGGCTCCGGATCATCACGATAGAACAGTTGGTTTGTTTTATGACGAATGTCTTTGGCCAATCCACAGATGGGAACATCCAAGTCTAACTCGTTTTCCAGCACGTCCATTACCGCTGCAATATGGGTCTTTCCCCCGTCGACGACAATTAGATCTGGCAGTTGGCCTTTTTCACGCAACACACGTGTATACCGTCGGCGAATCACCTCACGCATGGAGGCATAATCGTTCGCACCCCGCACCGTCCGAATCTTATATTTCCGATACTGTTCCTTGGCTGGCTTCCCGTCAATGAAGACAACCATCGCGGCAACGGGATCTGCGCCTTGAATATTAGAGTTGTCGAACATCTCAATCCGGTGCGGTACAGGAATTCCCATGACATCGCCGAGCTCCATCACGGCACCCAGCGTGCGGTCCATGTGTTGTTCCATTAAACGGAGACGTTCCGTGAGGGCCACTTTAGCATTTTCACAAGCCCAGTCCACCAACTGACGCTTCACCCCCCGTTGAGGCTGCAAACACTTTGCTGGCAACCACTCGGATAAAGCGTCGCTGGCCACTCCCTGAGGCAACAGTACCTCTTTCGGTACATCCCCCTGTCCATAGTAAAACTGTTCCACATAGGACATAAAGTCCTCCGATGGTTGGTTGAAATGCTGCATAATATCCACTGACCGTTCAATCACTTTACCGGATCGGACGTAAAACACCTGAACGCACAACAGTCCGCGGTCCGCTTGATACCCGAAAACGTCCCGGTCCACATCGTCAACACGGATGACTCTTTGGCTCTCCATCACTTGGTCGATATGGCGAATCAAGTCCCGGAGCTCTCCTGCGCGTTCAAAATTCAATCGTTGTGCTTCATCATTCATTTGTTGTTGTAACCGCAGAACGATTTCCTTATGACCCCCGTTGAGAAACGCAGTAATTTCTTTGGCCATCGCCTCATAGGTCGCAGGTTCCACAGAAAATTCGCAAGGGGCCAAACATTGCCCAATATGGTAATATAAGCACACCTGTTTTTTCAACTTTCGACACTTGCGCAAGGGATATAATCGTTCCAAGAGACGCTTCGTGTCTGCTGCTGCGGTGGCATTCGGATATGGCCCAAAGTACTTTGCTTGGTCATTGTGCACCTTGCGTACAATTTCCAATCGAGGGTGACGTTCTTGAGTTAATTTGATGTACGGATAGGCCTTATCATCTCGGAGCATAATGTTGTATGTTGGAGTAAATTGCTTAATTAGATTACACTCCAATAACAAGGCCTCCACAACATTGTCTGTGACAATGTATTCGAAGTCTGCAATATGCCCCACCAAAGTCTGCGTTTTCCGATCATGAGAACCAGAAAAATAAGACCGTACGCGGTTTCGTAGCACCTTGGCCTTGCCTACGTATATCACGCTGCCTCGGCTGTCCTTCATCAGGTAAACTCCCGGTTGCGTCGGCAACAGGACCAACTTGCTGTGGATCAAATCATTCATCGTGTGACTTTGCTCCTCAATTTAAGAAGTTTAGCGTGGGTTAGCTGGGTTCTGCCACCACCAGTTGCGAAACACCCTCGGTAGCTTGAATCCACACAAGTCGGTTATCAGACACGGTGAAACTGTTCACAGAACCGTTCAACGTGAAAGCAGCAGTTTGATTCAACCCCGCCGGACTTGACACCTCACCCATTAAGACTTGCCATTGATGCTTTCCGCCGCTGGCAGGA
This sequence comes from Bacillota bacterium, assembly GCA_027336365.1. Lineage (GTDB taxonomy): Bacteria > Bacillota > Bacilli > Alicyclobacillales > Alicyclobacillaceae > QXHL01. The sequence goes on from DAHWFY010000071.1 coordinate 6,545, forward strand.
GTTGTTTCCACCCACCACAGTCGGCCACTGACACCCCGTAGTGCCCAATGGGATTGCCCATCCAATGGTGGACCCGCCAGCTTTGTCAATTGCCCATCCCAAGCAAGAGAGTACCACGTAGCTTTATCTGACACACCAGGGGACTGACCGACAATGCCTTGAAAGATAAGTTCGTTGCGACGCACCTCCGCATCCTCCATCATCCCAAAGGGAGCCGGAATTTGTGCGGGTTTGCCCAACGCCTGTAAAGGAACCTTGCCATGTAAGGAATAAACGCTAATGGGCAGACCAGATATCCCTGCCGTGCTTGATGAGGACGTGTGAAACCCGTACTGCTCGACCACTCGACCACTTCCCACCGCAAGAGCCAATATATCTCGTCCCTTGCTCAATTCCAAAGACTGGACCAATGCTGAACGGTGCGTGGGCAGATACATGAGGTAAACTTGTGTAACCGGCAACCCTCCAGATGTGCCTGGTTGCCACTGAACCCACGCCACCATCCAATCTGCGGTGACACGCACCTGCCAATTCTTTACCGTCCAGTCCCCAGTGCCCGTAGGGATCTTGGGATTGGTCAACGGGGGTACCATATCAATTCTCCCTGCGGAAGTTTGGTAACTTTGTAACCATTTTCCGGAAGCGCTGTATGGACACAAGGATAAATCAATATACGGCCAGGAATTGGTCGGTAACTCCAATTTGGCCTGGTAAATTCCGTTGTTGGCAGCCGCCATATGATGCAAGGAAATAGCGTTCGATCCGCTGGCCAGGCGAAACTGGGCGACGATGTCCACAGGTAGATTTCGCAAGGCCTCCGGCAGCCCCTTGGCCGTCGTGGGCAGCGTGGTTCCTGTCGCAATCCCCCTTTGTGCCTGATGCCATCCATCGATGCCGTAACCCGTTAGACCCGCACCCAAGGCAATCACCGCAGCAAAAGCAAAACGTACTCCATTGGAACCGAACTGTCGTTTGTCGGCAGCAACCATGGCAGCAGCTGCCACCACCAATTGATGAACGCGGTTTTCTACTTCGGCACTCATGCGAATGTTTGCCACTTCTCCTGACAGGCGTTCCTGGTAAGAATCCACAGTCTCCAGCACAGAAGTCCAAGGGATTTTACCTTTGTTTAGCCACCCCAATGCCCGTGCACTCTCCCCTAACCGCCGAAGTACCCACTGGTGAGGAAGGAGCAAAATACGTGTGATTTCGAATACGCTACAGCCACTGACCAAATATAACAATAATGGTGCTTTCAACTCTACGGGCAAGTCACCCACAGCCGACAGAGTGCACACATTATTCACGGTACTCTTCGCTTCACTCACTTCCTCATTTCGAACACGCTGTATCGTCCACACCTGATAAACTTGTAAAATAGCTGCCAACAGCGCATTGCGCGCCCCAAGAAACCCCCGTTGATTGGAGAGTAGCCTGTAGGTCTCCACGCAGGCAACATACACCAGGTCTTGCGCCAAAGCCAATTCTCCCGTTAATCCATAAGCAAGCCGCAATCCATCGTCACCATACTGTTCCCAGGTCCGCTCCACCTGTTGTTGTTGTTCGGCCCAAGACTTACCCACTACCCTCACCTCACCGATGACTCCAGGTTACGACCGACTGCCCAGCCATGCAACTGGTTTCGTGACGAACAAACAAATTAGAGCAACAAAAAAGCAGAGCAACGTATCGCGAAGTCGCTCTGCTGCATTGGTGGGTCATGAAGGAATCGAACCTTCAACCTGCCGATTAAGAGTCGGATGCTCTGCCAATTGAGCTAATGACCCACATAGTGACCCTACGGGGATTCGAACCCCGATTACCGCCGTGAGAGGGCGACGTCCTAACCATTAGACGATAGGGCCCTTGGCTGCCGGACTAGGACTCGAACCTAGACTAACTGATTCAGAGTCAGTCGTGCTACCATTACACCATCCGGCATCGCCCGCCGACAATTGAAGAGTATACAGGGATTTATTTTGCTTGTCAACGCGCGCACACTCGCAAAAAGTTCACAACGAAATTTTCCCGTTCAGTCTCCACCCAGTGTCCCAATCACTCACTCTGACACGGAGAGAGGGCTAAACGCTAGATTTGCAACTCGCCTCTTTGCCCCATCCAGTCTGCCGCTGCCAACAGTCGTCGTTGACACTCCGAACGACCGAGTAAGGCCATCATATCAAACAGACCCGGTCCCACCGTTAGCCCTGAAAGCGAGAGACGAGTGGGGTGGATTAATTCTCCTCCCTTAATTTCTTGTTGCGCAATAAAACGGCGAATCGCCCGTTCAATGGCGAGGGCAGTGAAAGGTGCCACATCTTGTAAAATGTTGGCTACCGTGCGAAGACGCTCCGCTGTGTCCGGAGATGTAAAGTGTTTGCGCACACCCTTGACGTCATAGTGTTCCGGTGCTACAAAGTAATAACCCACGTCATCTTGTAGGTCGAGCAGGTTATGACTTCTTTCCTGGATCACTGCAACCAACCGGCGTAACCAAGCCAACTGCTCACGACTGATATCAGCCGTTATCCACTGGCGCTCTAACCAAGAGTCCCAAACCAGTTCCAACAACCGATCCGGATTGGCTGCATGCATGTAATGGGAGTTGAGCCACTCCAATTTTTTCACATCATATACAGCCGCATGTTTCGTCACTCTACGCAGGTCGAACAATTCAATGGCCTGTTCTACGCTGACCACTTCTCGCTCTTCACCCGGAGAAAATCCCAACAATAGCAAATAGTTAATTAAGGCCTCCGGTAGAATTCCCGCAGTCCGATACTCGTCCACACTCGTGGCGCCATGACGTTTACTGAGTTTGCTGCGGTCAGGCGCCAAAATCATGGGGATGTGTATAAAATAGGGTATCGATGCACCCAGTGCTTGAAACATGGCAATATGACGAGGTGTGTTTGACAAATGCTCATCAGCCCGAATGATATGGGTGATTCCCATTTTATAATCATCTACACAACTTGCAAAGTGATAGGTCGGCATACCTTCTGCCTTCCATACGACGAAGTCGTCGATTTCCTCGTTGTCAAACGCCACATCACCGCGAATCCAGTCTTTTACAATCGTTACTCCTGAACTTGGAGCGCGCAGACGATACACCGGTGTTTTCCCGACTGCCATCTCGTGTTCCTGCTGTGCTCGAGTCAAGTGTCGGCAACGGCCAGAGTATCGTGGAGTCCTACCTTCCTTCTGAGCTTGTTCTCGATCAGCCGCCAACTGTTCTTGAGTGCAAAAGCAGGGGTAGACCCTGTCTTCCTCAAGCAGTCGATGTAATTCCTCACGATACAGGGACAAACGTTTTGACTGACGATAAGGACCATAATCCCCACCTATTTCCGGGCCCTCATCCCAAGTGATTCCTAGCCAACGAAAGCTGTCGATAATTTGCCTATAGGACGCCTCCGTCGAACGGGACGTGTCCGTGTCATCAATCCTCAATACGAACGTTCCACCATTTTTGCGAGCAAACAACCAGTTAAAATATGCGGTCCTAGCACCACCAATATGCAATGCCCCGGTTGGGCTGGGTGCAAATCGCACACGCACACCTTGTTCAGCCATGCCTTAAAAAACTCCTTTCGTTTCCAACGCTTCATCATTGCGAGGGACTCTTGATAACCCAAGACTGGTATAATTTCGCCTGTTTTCATCCAACCCTATGGAAGACAGCTTCGGACCCTTTCCATGACGGCAAAGTGTTCAGAGCTCACATCCAAGCAAAGTAGGTGATGGATATGGATAACCATGAACACGATACCGTCTTTCGCCGCCATGTCAAGTCCGGCAGATCTGGTTTGTACAATCCGGGACCCAGTTTGGAATCCCAGCCCTTGTCCAACGAATTGTCTTATGTACGAGCGCTGCACAATGACTTGATGTTGGAGGAATTTCCCGAGGGCCCTTATGGGGCCCCAGAACCCGCCACCTTGGGTAAATCATCGCCGTGGAAAGTCGGTCAAGCCGTAATTTCGCCTCATTGGGATCAAAACCCGATGGAATCCAATCGCAAGCGGCCCGCAGAAGAACGTCCCTTCGAGTCTCGCAGCGTGGGGTCCATCGAAGGACAAAATTGACTGACATTCCTCAATTCAATCTTATGGGAGTTAGGTTCATCGTCACACATCCGGCATTAAAGGTGCTGTAGAGGGATTCCTCTTGCAGCACCTTTACCAGGAGGCCACTCAATCGACAACTACTCCTGTATTTCACAAAAGCAGTAACAAATGAAGTGCTTATACGCCATAATTCTAGGTATGTTGAAATCGAATTACAGGTGCAAAACCTTTTCCAAACTTTCAATACAGATGTTATTTTCCTCCTCTGTCCCAAAGGTTACCCGGATATATTCCTCGACTCCGGGAAATCCTGCGCGGACCATAACGCCGTAAGTCATTAAAGCTGCCATTGTTTTTTGCCCATCTCCGGTGTGCAACAAAACAAAGTTTGCTTCACCTGGAACAGCCTGGATACCAAGACGATGCGCCTGTTCTAGATAAAACTCACGGCTTTGCACCGCATGCACCCGAGAAGCTTGCCGGTGAGCTTCATCGCCAAGGGCGGCAACAGCCGCTCGTTGCGCTACGCGGTTGACATTGAAAGGTTCACGAACCCGGTTGACAAATTCCCACACTTCCTCGCTGGCCAGACCATATCCAACCCTCAGTCCAGCCAACCCATACAGTTTAGAAAAGGTATGCAAACAAACCACCCTGGGGTCATCAAACAGGGACGTCGTCTCAGTCACTCGATTCGGATTACTGGCATAGTCGTTGTAAGCCAAATCCAAGACCAAGACTGCCGAGGACGGCATGCCCTCCAAGAGTTGCTGTACCTGTTCCATGGTTAACAATGTGGCCGTTGGGTTATTGGGAGAACAAGCGTAAATCAGCTTGGTCCGGGAAGTTACCGCAGCAAGCATTGCCTTCACATCGTACGAAAAATTTTCACGCAAGGGAACATGGTGTACCTTTGCCCCCATGATGGCTGCACCAAAAGCATATTGGGAAAATGAAGGAACTGGCATGATAACCTCGTCTCCCGGGTCTAGAAAAGTCTCAGACAGCAACTTAATCAGGTCATCAGATCCATTCCCCACCATCACCTGCGAAGCAGTCATATGGTGAAAATCAGCAATGACTTCCCGCAACAGGCCACTGCTACCGTCTGGATAGTGATGTAAAGTGGAGAGTTCCTCACGCACCGCCTGCAATGCCAAGGGTGAAGGTCCCAGTGCGTTCTCGTTCGCATTCAGTTTCACAATTCTCTGTAATCCATACTGACGCTTCAGTTCATCGTCTGTAAGCCCGGGGACATAAGGTTGAATTTCAGAAATTCCTGGACGAACTTGGTTTGCAATTGGCGCCATGCGGTATCCTCTCCCATGCCATGTTCCGCTGGTGCAGCCACACACTTTGGCAGGATGGTGTAGACACCCATCCCTACCTTGTTTCCTCACCACCGGGTGTTAAAATGAAATTATATCGGCATTTTAACACAGTTTGTAGACCCCTGATACTCAATCCGTAAGACATCAGAAAGAAGGCTGATTTCGTGATACACATTTCCACTCCTGGAGGCCCCACCCTCCAAGATGTTCAACGAGCACAGCAAACATTAAAATCCGTGGTCAAGCTCACACCCTTGAACCATTCAAAAACCTTTTCTACTTTGTCGCATCATGAGATCTATTTAAAACTAGAGAACCTCCAAACTACAGGTTCTTTCAAAGTACGAGGGGCATACAATAAAATTTCCAATTTGTCAAACCAAGAACTTCAAAACGGTGTCATTGCTGCTTCCGCCGGTAACCACGCGCAAGGTGTGGCCCTGGCAGCACAAATTAGAGGCACACCTTGCACTATCGTTATGCCGGAAAACGCCAGTTTAGCAAAAATCGCAGCGACTCAGGCCTATGGCGCACAAGTGGTCCTTCACGGCAACTCGTATGACGAATCTTATGAACACGCCCGTTTGCTTCAGCAACAATTTGGTTTCACTTACGTCCACGCCTTCGACGATCCCCATGTCGTTGCAGGTCAAGGGACGATTGGCTTGGAAATTTTGGAGCAACTCCCCACCGTCAATGCTGTGGTGGTCCCCATTGGAGGGGGAGGTCTCGCAGCTGGCGTGGCAGTAGCCATCAAATCCATTCACCCGAATGTAAAGGTTTTCGGAGTCCAGTCTGCGGCGGTTCCTGCCTTTGCACAGGCGTTTCAAACCGGCCGTTTAGACCGCTTTCCAGCAGCAGCCACCATTGCCGACGGAATTGCCGTACGCCTACCTGGTCAACTCACCTTCCAAATGGCAAAATCTTATATAGATGGAGTGCTAACTGTAGAGGAAGAGGAGATTTATCGAACACTGGTTTTACTTTTGGAACGCAGCAAACTCGTGGTAGAGGGAGCCGCCGGGGCCGCATTGGCCGCTTGCATTTACCACAAACTTCCTCCCGACTTGGGGAATGTTGCGGTGGTCTTGTCTGGAGGTAACATCGACGTCACGGTGTTGTCACGCTTGATTGAGCACGGATTGGCCGAATCCGGAAGATACCTCCGTCTTGCCGTTCACCTGGCAGATCGTCCAGGAGCACTGCGTGACCTTTTGGATGGGATTGCTCCTCTAGGCGCAAATGTGCTATCCATCACCCATCGACGAATTGGCACCAAAATTTTGCTTGGACAGACCGAGGTGGAAATCGATTTGGAGACTCGAGATGTGCACCACATTGAGCGAATTCTAAATGCTCTAGAAGAAAAAGGCTATAAACCATCTTTGCGAGACTGAGCAGGAAAAGATGAGATTGGCTGTTGCTGAGGAGTCGTCGGATGGTCTATCCCATTGGACTGACCCAGTCCCGCCGAAAGAACAAACTTCAGACCATCTTCCACACTCAGGTCGCAAGGTTGAATGCGTTGCCGTTCTACCATCACCGTGACCCCAGCAAATTGGAAGGCAAAGGGGAGGAAAACGGCAACTCTTCCGCCATTCGGATCTAAAGATGACGGCAGAATATCCTGCGTTAGGAAGCCTAAAGCAAGACTGTGTTCGTCGGGCCAAGGTACCAGCACCACTTTCTGAAACCCCCGATGATGGCCTAAAACATTGTTTACGATTTCTTTGACAAGGGTATACAAAGAACGAATAAGCGGTATATGAGAGAACAGACTGTCTAACCACTTAATGATTTTTCGACTGACATAACTTCGGGTGAGAATTCCCAAGGCTGTAATCCCCAACATCACAGCAACAAATCCCAGACCGGGAATGGTAATTCCTAACCAACGCTCCATGAGGTTGCCGAACCACCCGTCAACCCACTCCACGACCGAAACCACAACCCAGATTACCAAGGCAAATGGTAAGATAGTCGCCAACCCGACCCCAAAGTACTTTGCTATGCGAGCAATCATTTTCTCACCCTGTCCGATAAAAAATTCATGAAAACAGCCGCGCAAATGCACTGACCTAACCAGTAAATACAGTTACGTGGATTTACATTCCTTGCTGGTGCCGCTATCAGCGGCATGACGGTCTATCCAGTAAATACAATAACGTGGATTTACATCCCTTGCTGGTGCCGCTATCAGCGGCATGGCGGTCTATCCAGAAAACCAAGCAAATCTCATGCCAATTGGATACCTCC
>DAHWFY010000072.1 GCA_027336365.1 Bacillota bacterium
TATTCGCGCAGCTCATGCTTTGATAGCGGATCCTCCTGTCTCCACTGTGTACAAATATCAAGGTATCTATTACGTAGTGGTCGAGGAGAACGAGCTCACTCGCGAAGAGTTCGAATTTGTAGCAGCGGTCTTGCTGGAGTATGGCGAGACAACTTCCATGACTGACGCTTTTTTGTTTGAGTATGCAGACTTACTGTTAGATGGAAATGGATTGGGACAACTGGCCGAAATATTTCCATTGCGTTAACCGTGAGCATTGATTTCAGAGGACTCTGAGTCAGAATGGCAAAACTTTTTTGTCTTCTGTGAACAGCAGAGTCTTTTGGCGTTTTCAGGTTGTGCTTTGGAGGCTCCATTTGAGCCCCCACAAAAAGGTCATTCCGTTTTCTCCCATTAGACAACCCTGAGCTCATTGTATTCAAAATCCAAAGAATCAGAAACGAGAACGTTGGTGAGTTTCCGCTTTCCAACACTTATCTGAAAGTGCACGGTCTTGTGACTGCCCAGAAAAGGGTTGAATCAAGCCCCAAACCAGAGCCGAGCAGGAGAAGGCCAAAACGCCAACGGCACCAAACATGACTTGCGTAGAAATCCCCTGTAACCAAGTGAATACGGGTGGCCCAGCCGCCACTCCCCAAAAACGCACTGCTCCGTAAAAGCTGGTGATAACACCGCGCTTATCACTGCCCACTGCAGAAGTGATGAGCATGTTCAGAGAGGGAAGAATAGTACCGGTCCCAATGGCCCCAATGGACATGAGAGCAATCAGCACCCCAGCGCTCCTGGCTAACCAAATAGCAGTCATAGTGGTTGCTCCCAAAAGTAAAAGTCCAGTTACCAGCAACCACTTCATCAATAGGGTTTTGCGCTTAATAATCACTCCCACCATTAGAGAGGTGACGGTGAGCATGGAAATAGGGATGGCTAGAACGAGTCCTCTGGTCATTCCTTTCATACGATACGCAGTTTCCAACAAATCAGACAGATAGAACAGTGTCCCAAATAATGAAAAGAGCGCGATGGCTCCAGTTAGATACGCAACAGCCAGCCAACGGCCTTCCGTTTGGAAAATGCTTTTGACCGATTTCCAATACTCCCGCATTCCATTTTGATTTTTCTTCATTGAAGTTTGATTTGGAACAAACCACCACAAGGCAGCAGCAAGAGGCAAACATAACAGCGGAAACACAAAAAATACGCCGAACCAAGCCAATAGAGCTACTGCTGAACCAATAATCGGACTAACCACCTTACCAAAGGCGTTACCCGCCTCGTTAAAACCTAAAGCACGGCTACGCGCTGTCCCTTGAAAGATATCACCCACCAGGGCCATTGCGATTGGACCTGTACCTGCAGCACCAATCCCTTGAATCATTCGAGCAACGACGACAGTGGAATACGGATGTGGCATCCACCATGAGGCCATACCCGCGAGCACTCCTCCAAGTCCGAAAATCAGAACCGCTGGAACGATGATAAACTTGCGAGGAATTTGATCAGACAAAAAGCCTGCAAAAGGAATGACCGTTCCAGCTGATACAGAAAAAAGAGTAATCAGCAGACTCGTTTGAAACTTGTTCACGGACAGTTGGCGCTGTAACTCAGGCATCACTGGAATCAATACAGCATTACCTAAAACCATTAAAAAGGGCACCCAGCTAAGTATAATCATGGTCAAAAGTTGTGATCTTGGCTTCATCGGGATAGGCCTCCCATCCACTAGAACAAACACAGTTTTTCGCCGACATCGGTGGGTTATGCCTCATTCAAATACCCATGCCCTGGGCTATGAAGAACTGACCTGAAGTTGTATACTAATTTCGTCTATCCTGGTGTAAAGGACGGTTTTTCATGGAAAAGCAAATGGCGCAACCGGTGATTCGTCCCTCGGGCAAGCCTGAACAACCGGTAACTGATTTACTTGGACAAATTCAATCATTTATGAATGAGGCCATAACTCAACTGGGGTTAGAGGACAGTTTCCGTGATTGGATGTTGGAACCGTACCGAGTTCTGACAGTCCGGTTTCCGGTACGCATGGATGATGGCAGAGTTGAGGTTTTTACCGGATATCGCGTTCAGCACAATGACGCTCTCGGGCCGACTCAAGGAGGCGTACGTCTGCATCCCGACGTCACTGCAGACGGAATGAAGGCTCTATCCATGTGGATGTCTATCAAGTGTGGCATTGCGAACCTCCCTTTCGGTGGAGGTAAGGGAGGAATTACCTGTGATCCACGGCAAATGTCTTTTGATGAAGTGGAACGTGTGAGCCGAGCCTATGTGCGAGCCATCAGTCAGATAGTGGGACCGAGCAAAGACGTCCTTGCTCCTGACGTATTCAGTAATTCGCAAAATATGGCTTGGATGCTGGATGAGTATACCCATCTCAGAGAATTGGACGCACCTGGGTTTATTACAGGGAAACCCTTGGTACTCGGAGGTACTCGAGGGCGAGAAAGTGCAACGGCTCACGGGGTAGCGGTGTGCACGCAACAAGCACTGCAAGAATTGCAACTTCCCCTTCGTGATGCACGAATCATTGTTCAAGGGTTTGGCAATGTGGGCAGTTACTTAGCTCAAACTTTATATGACCAAGGCGCAAAAATTATAGGCATTGCAGACGCCTATGGAGGTCTTTATGACGACGAAGGTCTGCAGATTCCCGATTTATTGGAACGCAGAGACTCCTTTGGTACCATCACTAAATTGTTTCGTAATACTTTGTCAAATACAGAACTTTTGGAAAAACCTTGTGACGTTTTGGTTCTGGCTGCCTTAGAGCACCAGATTACAGAGGAAAATGCCATGCGTATTCAGGCCCGCATTGTAGTGGAGGCGGCTAATACACCCACCACTGCGGCAGCTACCCGCATCCTCACCGATGCGGGCGTGTTGTTGATCCCGGATGTACTGGGAAGTTGCGGAGAAGTCGTGGTATCCTATTTTGAATGGGTACAAAATAGGCAAGGACTTTACTGGACTGGGGACGAGGTGGAGTCTCAGTTGACGGACGTAATGCGCAACAGCTTTCGACGGGTCTATAAAATTGCCCAACGGTATCATGTCGACATGAGACTTGCTGCCTACATGGTGGGTATTCGACGGATGGCAGACGCCATTTCAACCCGTGGTTAAGTTGAAGGGTCTGTTTAAAGTTTAAGAATGTTGTCTGATACCGCGCAGGATGCCCAATGGTGTTTGCTCAGCAACTTGCATATAGTTCGTGTCTGGAAAGGGGTTAGGTCAGACCCAAGCAGTTCGAGGAGGCCAGCCCAAAATGTGCGCAGGGCCTGCTCCCCAGTGTGGAGACGTTTAGACCGGGCGGGAAGCCCTATGCCGTACGTTTTCGAAACATGAGAGAGCCTTTTGGACGACGACGGAAGGAATGCGCTGGGAAGTTCTGATCCCTTTCTGGACAACCTCATATAGTTCCCATCCATGGGGAATAAGCTGTAGAGGAATTCAATTTGTAGGGTAAGCGGTTTAGCACAATTCCTCCGCAGCTATAATGGGGGTTGACATGAGAAAAGGGTATTTTAGGGGGTGCGATTCCAAATGCAGTCTCAGGTAATAATTTCTCAGTCCATGAGTTTGCAGGGAGTGAAAGATATCATGACGATGCAACAACAAAGAGTGAAGGTACATATCCGCTGTCGAAAATGTGGTGAAACCTTTATTCTTCGCGGGATCCGAGATGCCAAGGGTCGTATTGAGACCGGTTTTAAGCGCTGCCTATGCGATAACGAGGCAGACTTTGACATTGAATCTTTGGGTTAAGCTGTGTCGTTGCTAGTTAAGCTTTGTCTGTTTTATCCCAGTGGCGCATCATCGCGCTGAACATCCATGCAACTCGGCTCGTTTATGTCTGTCCGCAACTAGGGCAGGCATATTTTCATGTTCATGGAGGCACACTTGGTTTTGAATTGATGGAACTGGAAGGAGCGAATCGGATGGACAGCAAGCTAAGGTACTCTGCAGGAAAAGTTGCCGTCCTGGCATTAATGGTCTTCTTTCTTTCAGTAGCTCCTCTGTCCCTTTCTTCTGTGAACGCATTCACTCCGCAGAACCTGGTTGAGGGCAGCGTTGGCAACGATGTATATGAACTACAAGGTCGTTTGCAATATCTTGGATACTATCGTGGAAAAATCGATGGTATTTTTGGGAAACAGACCAACTGGGCCGTGAGAAACTTTCAATATAAATTTAGCATGCCTGTCACAGGTCTTGTGAATATGCCTACCAAGACCATGCTGGTGAAGGCAACACCAAACTGGCATTCTAAGTGGTACAACTCTCAGCAAACAGGATCTGCAGGACAAGGAGCCGGGAGTGCAGCACAGGTGGTCACTGGAGGTCGTCAACCCAGTTCTCGATCATTGCCTGTAGTTCCCGGTCTGACTTCTGCCGACTTGAACTTAATGGCTCATGTGGTTTATGCGGAGGCCAGAGGTGAACCCTTGAATGGTGAGGTTGCCGTTGCCGCCGTTATTCTCAATCGGCTGCACGACCCCAAATTTCCTCATTCTATTCCAGGAATTATTTATCAACCAGGGGCATTTACCTCGGTGAGTGACGGACAGATTAACCTGCAACCCAATCAGCAATCTATGAACGCGGTGATGGACGCGGTCCAGGGGTGGGATCCTAGCCATGGGGCTTTGTACTATTTTAATCCTGCCACCGCAACCAGTTCATGGATATGGTCAAAACCAGAGATACTGCAAATTGGTCACCACATTTTCTGCAGCTAGGAGGAGGTATTGTGAAATTTCATCGCACAACATGGATAACAGTGCCAATTGTCGGTTTGACGCTCATCAGCGCTGGTGTCGGCTGGTGGGGCTATGACCAATATCGGGAAAAACAAGCCTTGATCTATCAGTCCGAGTCTCAGTACGCGAATACCTTTCACAACCTGGTATCGAATATGCAAAATACCCAAATTCAACTGGCGGAAACTCAGATTTCTCTGGACCCGGCTACATTTCAGCAACATCTGCGGACCTTGTGGCGGCTGAATTATGCTGCCCAACAGGAAATGGGTAGGCTACCTCTGGCCTTAATGCCGATGCATACCACTCAAGCGTTTTTGGCCACCATGAGCAAGAGCGTGGAGCAATGGATGAATGACAGTGCACAGGCAACCAGTCCAGCCGTTCAAAAACAATTACAAACCTACTACAATGAATCCGGTCAACTGCGATCCCAATTAGTTGGCCTGCAAGAAAAAGTGATTGACGGAAATCTGCAATGGCTTGCGGTCAATCAGGCGCTCACGAAACAGCACGAGGACAATCAAATCATTGATGGATTCCACAAACTCGACACCGTGTCCACGGCCTTTACCGAATCAAAATATTCTCCTAACAGTCTGCATAGAAAAAGTCAGACCCGCTCCCTGAGCACCGAGCCTTTAGTTACAGGGCAACAGGCGGCTCATCGTTTGGCCCATTTCTTGGGTTCTGACAACTGGAAGGAATGGTCAGTCGTTCCAACAGGGAAAGGTGCCGCTCGTCCCGATTTTTTGATTCATGGAACTTATGATGGAAGTACACTGACGGGCGCGGTCAGCCAACATGGAGGACATATTATTGATTTTCAAATCATTCCAACAACCACATTGATGGACCAAAAGCTGAATTTCGATGTTCTACAAGCGCAAAATATAGCTCTCAAGTTTGCAAGGGATAGGGACCTGCCACCCCTTTATATGCAACATGTTCAACAGTTTGACAACCAAGTTTATCTTACGCTAAATCCCCGATATCAAGGTATCCCAGTGATGAGTCAAGCAATTGCATTCAAAGTATCGTTAACTACAGGAAAAGTGATACAATATGATGCGAGTCAATACTATGATTACCCGTTGAATTATCTCCCACAGCGAAAATTTTCAACATCACAGTTGGAACAAAAGTTGAACAAAGATTTCCTTGTTAAACAAAAATGGCCAGCCATTGTGTTAGATGATCAACACCATTACCAACCAGTGAGCGTATTTGACGGAGTGGTTCATAATGAAACTTATCGTGTATTTGTTAATGCAGCGACAGGAAGAGAGATGCATGTAGACTTGCTCTCCACCCTATGAGTTCCATGTTAGGGATTCACATCTCTCTGTTGAATTCCTTATAGTGAGTGTCCGGAAAGGGGTCCGGTCAGACCCAAGCAGTGCGAGAAGGCCAGCCCAAAATGCGCACAGGAGGTGTGTCCATCTGTTGTTGCTCCCAATCATGGGTCAAACGCTGCATGTCCGCCGCACACGTAATGACCCGGTAACTTTTAATTCTCGCTTTGTGGAATTTCGGCAGACATTTTGGTATCTGGATATTCCGTTACATCCCGAGTACCACACGCCGCTACTGGGTGAGCTTGGAACAAGTTTTTGGGTGGAATTCCGGGCACAAGATGGAGCCTTGTACTCATTTCCCACCCACTTGCTTTCGATTGAATCAATTCCGCTACAGGTCTGGCAAATTCAAGGACCGACACACAGCGAGGTTTTACGTGAGCAGAGACGAGACTTTTTCCGAGTTCCTGCCAGCTTTCCAGTCAAATTGGAGTACGATAATGAAACACACAAATTTCAAGTTGATGTCATGAGTAAAGATATCAGTGGTGGAGGAATCGCCATCATTATTCCTAAATCTGTGCTAATCCATCCAGGATCTGTGGTGCGCGTTCGTTTTACATTACCTAACCTGAACTTTGCGGTGGATACATTATGCATAGTTATTCGCGTTGGTCCTGCGAATGACTATGCATATAGAATTGCTTCCTTGGAGTTCACGGATTTCAAAGAATCGATTCGACAAAAAATTATTCAGTTTACATTTTGGCGTCAAAGGTATACGCAGGAATGAAAAGGGTTATCGTCAAAAAAAGAACTGATAAAGAAAAAGAAACGAAAACAACCGTAAGTTACAAAAATAGGAATACGAATGCAGTCGGAAACACGGGACTGGATAATTTCATGAGGAATTGTGAACGCAAAATTTTTCTCAGTGCAATTGGCCTTCTGGTCCTTATGGGAGTTGTTCAGGCTCTGATGAGTTACCAACCAGTGCATGATTTTATTAACGTACACAGTGGACGTTTTGTCCAGTCTTGGCAAACCCCAATAGGCGATGTAAGACTTGAACCGCGGTTCTCAGGTCATCCCGAGGGAGAGGCCCCACGCAAAGGAAAATCATCCTCAAGTAGACTTCATGGCTCGCAATTTTGACTTGTTCACTACACTTTACACCTACAGGATTTTGTTGCAGCAGTTGTTACTGTATGTTAATATGGAATTGCCACGACAGTCGTTACGCCGCTTTCTCACTTGGGGTTTGAAGGGCAGTTGAGTCTTGCGTGATGATGGATTTGAGAGAACAGCATGCCATGTGAGCGGGCTTGAAGGGCCTGCTTTTTGTTTTTCCAGCTTTTGAATTGGAGGTTGAACCCCGTGCAGCACGTTGTCGTGACCATTGACGGTCCTGCGGGAGCTGGCAAAAGTACTGTAGCGAAAGAACTGGCGCAGCGCCTTGGTGCTCTGTATGTTGACAGTGGAGCGATGTACCGTGCAGTGGCATGGCTGGCAGTCCATTACCATGTTCCTGCGAACGAAGAGGAGCCATTACTACAAATGCTGTCTGAGCATCCGCTGAAGTTGTACCGGAGTCGTCAGGGTACCATGGAAATCTTCGTGGATGGGCATTCTATTTCAGACCAGCTTCGCACTCCTCAGGTCTCAGATATTGTTTCTCAAGTGGCTGTCCATCCGCGAGTCAGGGAACAATTGACCCAATGGCAACGAGAAACTGGAAAACATGAGTCAGTTGTGATGGATGGACGCGACATTGGTACCGTAGTTCTGCCCGATGCTCAAGTCAAAATTTTTTTGACTGCATCCTTAGCGGAGCGAGCGCGCAGACGAGTTGCAGAATTGAGCAACCAGGGGTATCCCTTGACCACGGAGGAGTTGATTGAAGCCATCGAGAGCCGGGATGAACAAGATGCGTCCCGAGCTGTGGCACCGCTGCAGCCAGCCACCGATGCTTATCACATCGACTCCACGGAAAAAAATGTAGCAGAAGTGGTGGAAGAAATTTTAATTTTAATTCGTAAGGTGACTCATGAATGACATGAAACGTCCGAATCCATTGTATTGGTCAGTTCGCGCATTGGCATGGATGACTATGCACACCTTTTTGTGGTTATCCATTCGTAACCGTCATAAAGTTCCCAAAAAAGGCGGAATGATTGTTGTCTGCAATCACACCAGTAATATTGATCCAGTCATCCTAGGAATCTCCACACCGAGATTTGTACGGTTCATGGCCAAAGCGGAACTGTTTCAAAACCGCTGGTTTGGTGTGTTTATTCGCAATTTGGGTGCTTTCCCCATTCGTCGCGGTAGTTCGGACCGCAGTGCCATCCGACAAGCCCTTAACGTAACGGCAGAAGGAGGGTGTTTAGCGATTTTCCCTGAAGGTCATCGCTCTCGGGACGGAAAGTTAGGTAAGGGCATGACGGGAGCGGCATTCCTCGCCCGCAAAGCTGGATGTGTGGTGGTTCCTGCTGCCATTAGTGGGCGTTATGGACTCTTTCGACGAATTACCGTACGCTTTGGTGAGCCCATCCAACCGGTGGTGGACACTTCAAATGAGGAATTCATGAAAATCCTCATGGACCGTATTGCCAAACTCTTGCAGGAAAAAGACAAAGTAGATACGTCTGAGCACAACTTAATTACTTGAGTGATAGAACAATTCACTGGTGCGACATCATATCATTCGTTCATTGTGTGGCAGAAGTTTAATGTGGGAACCCTGTTATGATGAGTTGTGTGTATGCTTTAAACATCCGTTTGTTGCTTTATGAAAGGAACAGCGGGGTTTGAGGTAGTGATACAAAGTGATTGTAACGCGAGGAGGGTACATGATGTCAGAGGAACTTCAGGATGCCTTGAACACTTCCATTTTGTCGCCTGGTGATACTGTAATAGGAAAGGTCACCGCCTTAGACGACAAAAAAGTAACTGTAGATATTGGGTATAAATTTGAAGGTATCATTCCCATTCGCGAGTTGTCCGTCTTGCGCATTCTGCACCCCAATGAGGTTTTGTCGGTAGGAGACGAGGTACACACCAGTGTGTTAAAAATTGACGAGGAAGATCAAGTCGTCGTTTTGTCCCGGCGAGAAGCATCAGCCAAAGAGGCATGGGCGTCACTGCAGAATAAATTTCAGCATAATGAAACTTTTGACATCACAGTACAGGACGTGGTAAAGGGCGGATTGGTTACGGATGTAGGCGTACGCGGATTCATTCCGGCGTCTTTGGTAGACCGGAAATTCGTGGAGGACCTGTCTGAGTTTAAAGGAAAAACCATCCGTGTGAAAGTGGTAGAAATTGAACCAGAGAACAACAAACTCATTTTATCCCGCAAAGCAGTCATGGACGAGGAGTACGATATGGCTGTTCAGAGTTCGCTGAGCACTCTGCGTGAGGGAGATACGATTGAAGGAACCGTTCAGCGACTGACAAATTTCGGGGTGTTCGTAGATGTAGGCGGAGTGGATGGATTGGTGCATATTTCTGAAATGGCATGGCATCACGTAAACCATCCGTCCGACCTGGTTAAAATCGGGGATCACGTACGTGTCAGGGTGCTTCGAGTGGACCCTGGTGCGGGTCGCATTTCTCTCTCCATGAAGGAAGCTGCCACTAATCCTTGGGATAACGTGATGGAGTTTCAGCCTGGCTCCGTAGTGACCGGAACAGTTCGGCGAGTTGTGGACTTTGGTGCGTTCATTGAGCTGAAACCCGGTGTGGAAGGGCTCGTTCACATTTCTCAATTATCCCATGAACATGTGAATCAAGTGTCGGATGTCCTACAAGAGAACCAGCAGGTCAGAGTAAAAATTCTCTCCGTGGACCCTATCCGTAAACGGATTTCTTTGTCTCTCAAGGAAGCTCAAGAGAAGTCACGAGGCCCAGAAAACAAACGTCCACCCGCACCACAGGTTGAGGACGAACAATCGGGAACCGGAGCCACACTTGGAGACCTGTTTAGGGATTTATTTAAAAACTGATTCATACCTAACGGGACTTGTTTCCGGTTCAGAGGGTTAGTTGTGGGACAAGTGTCAATTCGTATGGGTTGCGTGAAGAGGCATTTTCATCGCTGAGTACCGGAATGTTGACCCCTTTTTATACGAAAATAGCTTGGTTCTGACCCTTTGGTCATTTTCATTCTTGATGGTGGCCATCAGGCCATGTCAGTTTCGGACAACTTCTAGTAAAATGAAAATTTGCGGGTCAGGCTGTCCTGGCCCGCTTTGCTTACTGGCATATTTTCATCCTTATGTAGATCAAATTTGACGTGACATGGGAATGTCTCCATAATGAGAAATTAGAACTTTTTACGTCAGGAGTGCTAAAAGTGCCGAAAATCCTGCGCGTACATCCCGGATCATTGGCTGAGGAATTAGAGCTTACAGCCGGAGATGAACTGCTGAAAATAAACGGTCAATCAATACAAGACGTGGTAGATTTGCAATTTGCGTTGGCAACAGAAGAAATTGAATTAGAGGTACGCAAAATTACTGGTGAAGTTTGGCTCGTAGAAGCGGATAAGGAATATGACGAAGATCTGGGTGTGGAGTGGGAACACCCAACCGTCGATAAGGTTCGTTTATGTCACAACAAGTGCATATTCTGTTTTGTGGACCAAATTCCCGGAAGAATGCGGGAAACTCTAAACATTCGTGATGACGACTATCGTCTATCCTTTTTGCATGGGAATTTTGTGACCCTCACCAATGTTTCAGATACAGAACTGCAGCGCATCGTACAGCTAAAAATGTCTCCACTCAATGTTTCGGTTCATACCACGAACCCGGAGTTGCGAGTCCGAATGCTTGCAAATAAAAAGTCAGGAGAAATTGTTCGGCAAATTCAGATTTTGGCCGCTGGGGGCATAGATATGAACACCCAGGTGGTGTTGTGTCCCGAGTGGAACGACGGACCAGAATTGGATAAAACGATTGCGGATCTGGCTCAATTTTATCCATCTGTGCGTACGCTCTCGGTGGTTCCGGTAGGATTGACGAAGCATCGAAGAGGACTGCATTCCCTACGTCCCTGTACCCAAGACGAAGCTCGGGCAACCGTCTTGCAGGTCTCTCACTGGCAACAAAAATTGCGTGCGCAATTGGGCGCCTCATTCGTACACGCTGCCGATGAATTTTACGTACTCGCAGATATTGATGTCCCCGTCAGGGATATGTATGACGAGTTTGCCCAAACTGAAAATGGAGTTGGGGTCATTCGCACCTTTCTGGACGAAGTCACAGAGGTATGGTCTCAGTCTTCCAAGACTCTTCAGGGTAATGAGCCTCGCCGAGTTGGATTGGTGACAGGAGTCTCTGCACAAAGAGTGTTGCAAAAGCAATTACAACGATTTGCCGGAATTCCCGGGTTACGAGCTAGAATATTTCCAGTAGTTAATGATTTTTACGGTCACAATGTGACTGTCACCGGACTATTAACAGGACGGGATATTGTCGAACAATTACAGGGGAGATTATCCACAGTTGATACTCTGCTGCTACCAGACGTGATGCTAAAGGATGAACAGAATATGTTCCTCGATAATTACACGGTGGAACAGGTTAGTGAAGCACTGGAAATTCATGTTCACGTAGTTCCCGCTTCTGGAAGTGGTTTTGTGCTCGGTGTTCTCGGCTATACCCAAGACTTGCCGCCTAGACGCCGTTATGAGGCAACGCTGAGAGAAAGAAAGAACTTGGCTTAAGGCGAATGACGTGTGGGACTTGTGTGCAAAACACACTTGATACTTGAGAGAACTGAGGGATGGACCATGCCAGTGGTGGCTATCGTAGGACGAGCCAATGTCGGCAAATCTACCTTGTTTAATCGTATGACTGGCCAAAGAATTGCCATTGTCGAGGATATTCCGGGAGTCACACGGGACCGTATCTCTGCCCCGTGTGACTGGAATGGCCGAGAATTTCAACTGGTGGATACCGGAGGCCTTGAACTGGATGAAGAAGACGAAATGACAAACCTTATCCGAGTTCAGGCGGAGATGGCTATCGATGAAGCTGACGTAATTGTATTTCTAGTGGACGGCAGAGACGGTGTGACTGGAACCGACCGAGAGGTGGCGAACTTGCTACGCCGCAGTGGCAAGCCAGTGACTGTGGCCGTGAATAAATTAGACCACCCTACCCATCAGTCTTTGGCCTATGAATTTTATGAACTGGGATTTGATGAACCCATCGGAATCTCTGCTGAACACGGACAAGGGACCGGTGATTTATTGGATGCCGTCGTATCTCATCTTCCGGATGAAACTTCTCCGCTTGTTGGCGAGGACGTCATTAAGGTTGCAATAATTGGCAGGCCCAATGTGGGCAAGTCCTCTCTGGTCAATGCCATTCTGGGACAAGAACGAGTCATGGTGAGTCCACTCGCTGGAACTACGCGGGATGCAATTGACTTACCTTTGATGACCGATGGTCAATCCTATTTGTTGATTGATACAGCAGGTCTGCGAAAAAGAGGAAAAGTGTACGAGGGTATCGAAAAATACAGTGTTATTCGTGCACTGAGAGCAATTGAGCGATGCGACGTTGCAGTGCTAGTATTAGACGGTCACGAGGGGATTAGAGAGCAAGACAAGCGAATAGCGGGTCTGGCTGTGCAAGCAGGTCGAGCCGTGATGGTGGTTGTCAACAAGTGGGATATAGTGGAAAAAGATGACAAGACGGCACCTCACTTTGAGCAAAATATCAGAGATGAGTTTCAATTTATGCGCTGGGCACCCATCGCGTTCGTTTCTGCCAAAAGTAAGCAACGGATCCAGCGGGTATTACCGATGGTTCGGGAAACAGCCGAAAACCACGCAATGCGCATTACCACAGCCACGTTAAACCGTGTACTTGGAGATGCAACGGGCGCCGTTCCACCGCCGTCGAACAAGGGACGTAAGTTACGAGTATACTATGCCACCCAAGTGGGGACCAAACCCCCCACCATCGCAGTGTTCGTGAATGACCCAGAGTTAATGCATTTTTCTTATCAGAGATATCTTGAGAATCAGTTTCGTTTGGCTTTCGGTTTTGAAGGCACTCCAATGCGTCTGTTTATTCGCGCTCGCACCTGATTTAAAAAAATAGTCTCACAATAGTAGCCTACTGTGTGAGGCAACCAAAGTGGAGAGGAGAAACACCGTGATTCTCCTGTGTGTTCTCACCGCTTACCTGATTGGGTCTATTTCATCCAGTACCATTGTAAGCCGTCGATTTGCCCATTTGGACATCCGGGAACATGGTAGCGGCAATGCAGGAGCAACAAACACCTTGCGCGTGTTGGGGTGGAAATGGGCCATGGTTGTGTTGTTTGCAGACATGACGAAGGGGATTCTGGCCCTGTTGTTGGCGCGTGTGCTCGGACACGGAACATTTTTATATGAAGCCCTAGCGGGCTTGGCCGTTATTGCTGGGCATAATTGGCCTGCGTTCTTTGGTTT
>DAHWFY010000073.1 GCA_027336365.1 Bacillota bacterium
GTATTTACTGGATAGACCGCCATGCCGCAGTTAGCGGCACCAGCAGGGAATGTAAATCCACGGAATTGTATTTACTGGTTAGGTGGAAAAGGCTCTGTAAAAAACCTTCTCAAGATGTCGCAATCTCGCCTTCCCCTGACCTACTCTCCTCCCCACCCAGTCCAAGATAGGCATTTCGAACCGCAGAATTTTGCCGCAATTGCTCCACCGTATCTTGCACGGTGACCTTCCCCGCCTCAATCACGTAAGCACGTTGGCTAACGGAAAAGGCCATGGGGGCATTCTGCTCCACCAACAAAATTGTGGTTCCTTCCTGCCCAATCCTGCCAATGACTTGAAATAGTTGCTTCACAATAATTGGAGCCAGACCAAGAGAGGGCTCATCCAATAGAAGAACTTTTGGATTGGCCATCAATCCACGGGCAACCGCCACCATTTGCTGTTGTCCACCAGACAATGCCCAGGCAGGCCGATCCAGGTGTTGCTTCAAGTGTTGGCCCAAGGCCGGAAAAAGTTGAAAAATCCGATCAATTTCTCCCTTCATTTTTGCTCGGGAGAGTTTTCTCGGAGTGGATCCCAAATATAAATTCTCCTGCACGGTCAATCCGGGGAACAGATGCCGACCTTCCGGAACATGAACAATCCCCATTGTAACAATGGACTCCGGTGATTTTCCCGTCAGGCGTTTGCCATCAAATAGAACCTCTCCCCGAGCCGCACGAACCAGACCAGAAATCACCTTCAAGGTCGTCGTTTTGCCCGCTCCATTCGCTCCCAATAAAGCAACGGTCTCACCGGGATTCACAACCAAGGACACATCCTGGAGAGCCTGAGCTCTGCCATAAAACGCGGCAATATTTTTAACTTCCAGCTTCGGCAACCTCTTCACCCTCCTCGCGTCCTAGAAAAGCTTCCAGAACCGCTGGATCGCTCAACACCTGTTGAACGGGTCCCTGGGAAATTCGGTGCCCAAAGTTCAACACGGTTAGGTTGTCCGCCACTTTGGTCACCAGGGACATATCGTGTTCAACCAAGAGAATTGTGCTGCCCTGCGACTTCAGGCGTTGCAACAACACCACCAAAGAAGCCGTTTCCGAATCGTTTAAACCAGCGGCGGGTTCGTCCAATAACAGAACTTTGGGTTCTGCAACCAATGCCCTGGCCAGTTCCACCAATCTTTGTTGCCCGTGGGCGAGATTCGCCGCCAGTTCATACCCACGCTCTGCCAAGCCCACATAAGTCAAGGCTTGCCAAGCTTTCTGTTCAAACATTTGCTGTTCCCTGCGAGATGCAGGAGAACTGACCATATTCCCGAGAAACCAGGATTTTCGATGCCGATGCAACCCAAGCATGACATTGTCCAGCACAGTCATTTCATTACACAAACGAATATTTTGGAATGTGCGGGTAATCCCATAACTGGTAATTCGATGGGATGGGAGATCGGTTAAATTGTGGTTTTCTAATGTTATACTCCCTGAACTAATGGGGTAGACGCCCGTGACGACATTGAGTACTGTAGTTTTCCCAGACCCATTGGGTCCCACCAGTGCATGGGCCTCCTGCCCAACAACGGTCATGTCAAGATCATCGACCGCCTTGAGTCCCCCAAAGAACTTTGAGACTCCCTTCAAGGTCAGCAAGGGTTCACCGACATCTGTCGGTTCGCCAAATCGCACCGGATGAGCGTTCAACTCCGGACGGGTTGTGGGAATTAGACGAGACCACCACTTCTCCACGACAGACCAAATCCCCCCTGGCATACCTAGAACAATGGCCAAAACGATAATGGCATAAACCACCAGATAAATATGTTGGAGAAAACGCAAAACTTCCGGTAATAAAGTAAGAACCACGGTGCCCAGCACCGTTCCGACGGCAGACCCGGCGCCTCCAACCACGGTCATGGCCAAGAAAGAAACGGACTGATTGAAATCAAAGAGCCCTGGGCTGATATACATGGCAGCACTGGCAAACAGTCCACCCGCTAATCCAGTAATACCAGCACCCACAGTGAAAGCCATAACTTTTGTTTTAAACACATCAATTCCCATAACGTGTGCCGCCAGTTCATTTCCACGAATGCTACGTAGCGCTCTACCCCACGTGAAGCGGCGCAACACATGCACCCCTGCTCCCACCAGCACAAGAATTGTAAGTACAAAATAAAGAAACGGTACATTTTGCATCATGGAAATTCCAAATATCTGAGGCCGAGGTATCCCGACAATTCCGTCCGGACCACTGGTTACCGAAACCCAGTTATTCAGCAACAGACTGATGAGGGTCTGGAACCCAATCGTGACCATGGCGAGATAATGTCCCCCCATTTTCAACGTAGAAAGGCCAATAAAGAATCCAAAGAATGTGGTCAACACAATCCCCGCAAACAGACCAAGCCACATGGAATGCGTATGCACCGCCACAATCGCGGCACCATAGGCACCAATCCCAAAGAATGCGGCCTGCCCCAAAGAGATTTGCCCGGTATAACCAAGAATGATGGTTAATCCCAGATTTGCCAATCCCCACGTCGCCGCTTCCAACGTCAGTCCCGCATAGTACATGTTATGACCGACAAGCGGTGGAATGAAAACCACTCCAATGACAACAAATGCCCAAGGAACATAGCGCAAAAATCTCATAGCCGTCTCTCCTTTAGGCCTTTTCTGCAATTTTTTCACCAAAAATCCCTTTGGGTCTCAGGAAGAGAAACAAAATTAATAGGACGAAAGCGTAAGCATCTTTGTAAGGCTCCGAAATATATGCGGCTCCCAAAGTCTCAATTACCCCAATGGCCAAACCGCCAACGATGGCTCCTACCGTATTGCCAAACCCGCCGATAATAGAGGCTGCGAATGCCTTAAGGGCAATGGTGGTGCCCATGCCTGGCATGACAAAGAAAATAGGACCCACGAGAATCCCGGCTGCTCCTCCGAGGATAGAGGAATAGACGAAGGTAAACGCAATCATGAATGCCACCGGGACTCCCAGCAAACGAGCCGTGTCTTTGTCTTGTGCGGTAGCTTCCATCTTCTTGCCTAACATGCTACGGTCGAGAACCAAGTACTGAAATGCCACAAAGATCGCAGTCACAGCCAGGATGGTCAGATACTGGACTGACAGGACTATCCCACCCAATTTGACTGTCTGTGTAGCAAACAGAGCGGGAAGACTCCTGGGATTTGCTCCGAATACATACTGAGCCAAGTTCTGTAGAAGAATGGAAGCTGCAATAGTTGATATAATCACTGGCAGAAAAGATTGGTTTCGCAGCGGATAATATACACCCAATTCGAACAGAACCCCAAAAATAGCCATTCCTCCAAGAGCTACGATGAAAGCCAGCCAAATATTTAAATGCAAGTCTACGGCTGCCACTATCATGAGGTAAGCGCCCACCATTGCAATTTGTCCTTGAGCAAAATTGACCACGTTTGCTGCTCTGTAAATCAACACAAATCCCAAAGCTACCAAGGCGTAGACGGCTCCAATACCTAAACCGCTGACCATCAGTTGCAAAAAGTTCGCCATGAGGAGTCTTCCCTTCTTTCAAACCGGGGAGAAAAATCCTCCCCGGTTTGTCACTTCATGGAGATGTGAAAGCCGTGCAATCTTCGAGAGACAAATCGTCAACTTCCCGAACTACTCTGGTTGTAAAAGTTGAAGACCTTGATAATTTTCGGTGTCGAACCAGCAAATTTTACCACCGTGTATCCGTGCAATCCATCGCCATTTTTATCAAAATTATACATACCCTCTGCACCTGGGAAATTTCGTACATTTAATAGACCTTGCTGAACAGCCGTATGACTCGTGCCATCTGCAGCCAGCACATGGGCCAACACCCGAACGGCATCCCATGTGTGAGAGGAGTAAATATCCGGCTTGACATTCGGATAGGCCGCTTCCAAAGCCTTTCCGAAAGTGACGGATTCACTGTTTTGACCATACGCATAATCCGTTGTGCCATAGTCACCATTTAACTGGCTACCCAACAGGTTTCTCACATCTGAGGAAGTGATAGAAGAGGAACCCATGATGGTCGCCTTGAGTCCAAACTGGTTATACTGTTTGAGAAAAATTCCCGCGTCCGCTCCATACGTACAGTAAGTAGCTACGGCTTGCGGATTCGCATTTTTCAGCGCGGTCACGATGGAGGTATAGTCTGTTGCATGATTGGTATAACCTTGGTCCGAAACCACGGTTCCCCCATAATGAGCAATCCACTGTTTCAGATAAGTGTCCCCACCGTTTCCAAAAGCATCTGTGGAGTGAACGATTGCAATTTTACTCAAATTCAGTTTTTTGATCAGGTAGTAAGCCATCGTTCGAGCCGAATAAGTGTCATTGGGGCGAAAACGAAACACCCATGGGTCGTTTTCATGAGTCAATTGCGGATCCGTCCCACCGATGAGAACTGGAATTCCAGCCTGTTCGATGTTCGGGGTAATAGCTTGCACCTCAGTGGAACGAATCGGACCGATAATCGCCACCAGGTTTGGGTACTGGGATACCAATTTGCTGAAAGCATTCACAGTTCCCGGATTGGTCGTCTGGTCGTCCTCCACAATGAGTTTCAGAGGATGGCCATTCACTCCACCCTTGGCGTTGATTTCATTGACGGCCAACTGCGCACCGTCCACCTCCAACTGCCCAGATGCGGCGCCAGCTCCGCTCAGTGCAAAGGTCGCGCCAATCTCGTACGGAGTGTTGCCACCACTGGATGAAGAGGTTCCATTGGAGGAAGCCGAACTGGACGTACCGTTTCCTCCGCTTCCCGATGTGCCACAGGCAGTCACCAACAGTCCTGCTGCCAGTACACCAATAAAAGAAAGTAAACGCTTTCTACTTGTCATATTACAACCCCCTGAATTTGTCTGATGACAGTCTACAATTGTTCCAAAACTCACTGTGGACAGGTGTCTCTTCTCCCATATCAGCGAACTAACTCTGAGTAATACTTGCTCCCCCCTTTTAATGCAGAATATATTAGCAATATTCATGCCAAACAAAAAAATCAGTTCAAATTTAAGATTATTCTGACCATAAGCACAGCAAATCTTCGTTTTGTTTCAATTTGAATAACGTGGAACACCGTGGTGTTTCACATTAAAACAGTTTTTATATAGAGTGACTTTTTATGCAACAGGATACGCTTCAACTGATAAACGGAGTAGACCTTCATACCGCTGTTAGCGGCACCAACAAGGGATGTAAATCCACGCAGTTGTATTTACTGGGTAGGATTAGGAGCACATACTCCCTTAAGAACAAAAGATACGAAAAAATCTTTTTCCCGGACTGCATCCTTAATATTTTTCTTCCGACACCACAATTTGTGGGTGTCCCGCCAAAAAACCACCGTCCACGGGCAATGCGATTCCTGTAATAAATGATGCCTGAGGCGACGCCAAAAAACACACAGCCTCGGCCACCTCGTCGGTACGACCAAAACGTCCCATGGGAGTTTTGGTGACAACTGCGCCGCCAAAGCCGGGTTGATCCAGTAGATGGGTATTCAACCGAGTTCGAATGTACCCTGGGCTCACGGCATTGACGCGGATGTTGTACTGGGCCCATTCCACTGCGAGCACACGGGTGTACTGGAGCAAAGCCCCCTTTGACGCTGCATATGCACTCTGACTTGGAGTCACCACATGGGACATCATGGAGGTGACATTGACCAACGCCCCTCCACCTTGTTCCTTCATCCTCTGTCCGGCCACTTGGCAGACCCGAAAAGCACCATTGATATTCACATCCATCACTTGCTCCCAGGCAGTGGCAGAATAGTGAAGAGCGGACTCGCGAACGTTGGTACCGGCGCAGTATACGACAATGTCAGCTGGTCCGAAGACACTCCACGCCAGATCCATAAAATTGGCGACATTGCTTGAATTTCGCACGTCCACCGTGATAGCCTTTGCCTCGCCACCGTTTGCCTGAATGGCTGCAACCGTCTGCTCAATTTCTGCCTGAGACCGACTTCCCGCCACCACTCGTGCGCCATAATCCGCCATCTTTTCCGCAATAGCCCGCCCGATGCCTCGACCTGCGCCTACCACCACACTCACTTTTCCATGCAAGTCTGTCATTTTGTCACTCCTTATAATGGCCCATCTTCTGAATGTCCACCCTCTGACCCTGGGAGACCCCCCGAATGGCCACGGTGTACAGGTGGTCCTGAACAGCCAAGACCTGCCAGGTGTCGGGCACCGGTGGGACCCGGTTGTCCCCACCTGACTGCACGCATCTCCGCATTCCTGTCCGCATTCCTGTCCGCATTCCTGTCCGCATTCCTGTCATGTTTTGTTTGGCTGAGTCTCGGCAGATTGCACTGAAACTCGCCGTAAAAAGTCAAAATCACAGCCCAAATCGGCCTGCAGGACGTGTTCTTGGTACAATCGCGTCCAGCCCCTGGTGGCCTTATCAAAACGGGGTTGCCAGGCTGCCCGTCGTCGGGCCAATTGTGCATCGTCCAGCGCGACACTCAAAATGCGATTGGGAACGTCCAGAGTGATGAAGTCGCCTGTTTCAATCAAGGCCAAGGGTCCCCCCACAGCGGCCTCTGGAGCCACATGCAACACCACGGTGCCAAAGGCCGTGCCACTCATGCGACAGTCGGAAATGCGCACCATGTCCCGAACTCCTTGGACCAGCAGTTTTTTGGGGATGGGTAACATTCCCGCTTCCGGCATCCCAGGTG
Source organism: Bacillota bacterium (assembly GCA_027336365.1). Classification (GTDB taxonomy): domain Bacteria; phylum Bacillota; class Bacilli; order Alicyclobacillales; family Alicyclobacillaceae; genus QXHL01. Next base: position 6,710 of record DAHWFY010000073.1, read on the forward strand.
CGCCAACAGGCCCAGCGTTACGCAAAACAAGTACATCCTCCGCCACCACCTTTAGATCTGGGTCGTCAATGCGCGCTTCCATGTCTTCTACTGAGTCAAACACCACCGCGCGACCCGTGTGCGTCAGCAACTGCGGGGTAGCGGCCTTGGGTTTGATAACGGCGCCATTGGGAGCCAGATTCCCCCTCAGCACGGCAATCCCTCCGTTTTCGGCCAAGGGTTCCTCGCGCACCGCGATAATCTCGTGGTACTTCTCGTGCCGCGGTCGATGATAAACAGCGAGATTCTCCCCCACCGTATGTTGGGTCACGGTGATACAATCCCGCTGGAGCAGGTCTTCCAGCTCCTTCATCACCGCTGGAACCCCGCCCGCTTTTGCGAAATCCTCCATCTGAAAACGGCCAGCCGGCCTCAGATTTGCCAAGAAAGGGGTACTTCTGCCCAACTCGTCAAATAAGGACAAGGGCAGGTCAATCCCCAAACGGCCTGCGATAGCCACCAGGTGAATCACCGCGTTGGTGGACCCTCCCACCGCCTGCAGTATCCGGATGGCGTTCACAAAAGCATCGTAGGTCATGATTTGAGAAGGCCGCAGTTCTGCCTGTACCAAAGCCACAATCTGTCGACCCGTTTCCTCCGCCAACCGCAAGCGTCGATTGTCCGGCGCAGGCACCGCGGCCGCGCCAGGCAGCATCATCCCCATGGCTTCCGCCACCACCGCCATCGTGCTGGCGCTACCCATCACCATGCAGTGCCCAGCACTGGGTGCCAGCGCTTGATTGATTTCCTCCAACTCCTGCTCACTCACTCGTCCAGCCCGATGCTCCTGCCAGTAAAATCGGCAATCGGTACAAGCCCCCAGGGTCCGTCCCTCATATTCACCATTGAGCATAGGGCCACCTGTGAGTAAAATGGCAGGAATGTCGGCACTGGCCGCACCCATCAACTGAGCCGGCGTTGTCTTATCACATCCTCCCACCAGAACCACCCCGTCCAGGGGTTGAGCGCGAATCATCTCCTCCGTGTCCAAAGCCGCCAGATTGCGATACAGCATTGCGGTGGGACTGGTGAACACCTCGCCCAAGGAGATGGTTGGGAATTCCAACGGAATCCCCCCCGTCATCAGAACTCCCCGCTTGACCGCCTCTACCAACGGAGGAAAGTGGGTGTGACAGCGGTTCACCTCGCTGTATGTGTTGCAGATGCCGATAACCGGCTTATGGAAATCTGCATCGTCGAACCCCAGGTGACGCGCGAAAGCGCGCCTGAGAAACACGCTGAATTCTGGATCCCCGTAAGAAGTCTTGCTGTCTTCCCAGCCACTCACGAAACTGCCCCCTCTCAGGTGACAAAATCACTTCCAACTGAAAGCTTCGTCGAGAGCGCCACGGTCATCAAAACTCCAGATTCGAGGTTCTCCTATAATCTCGACATCCGGACGGCCCTCCAACTCCGGCAACAAGGACTCCGACACCCGAATTTCCTCCATCGCCAAGGTGTTGCGAATATGCACCAGCCGCACATCCTCGTCTCGCAATACATTCCCCGTTTTGATGGCTGCCTGAATGGCCAAACGGTCAGTGTCCAGCACCATAGGAATCTTCACCGGTATAATTACAGTAGACGTTAGAGCGTTGGGATAAGTCTTGTCGAAGTCCACCGCATCCAGGGCTTGACGAGTCGTTATATCGGCCGCGCCCAGTCCATTGGCATTGCCATGCGTGCGTTCCGTCAATCGACGCACACAGATTTTAGTAATTTGCGGCCCGCCTGACGCGTAGGGAGTGGGGTAACGCCCCGTGATGTTCGGATCCATCCCATCCCCACTGATGTCCTTGCCCAACTCATCCACAACCAACACATCGAACGAGTCAACGAGAATTCTCGGCATGTAACTTTTTGCTCGGAGCAACAGAGCGGGCTCCCTGGTCAAAATTTCTGCTGCGGGTAAAACATCGACTTCAACGGGTTGATCATAGGCATTCTCCAAGACGGCGACACCGCAAAGAATCCGGGTCTTTGCCAGGGCCACCTCGGTTGCTTGGACAATATGGTCAGCCATGTGGGCAAACCCCAGTTTATGATAAGATTCCGCCCCCCGCTGTTTTCCCAACCCGATAGCAATCATTTTGACAATTCCACTCTCGTAAGGTCCGCGAAAAGCAGTATGAGGCTTCACTCGGTTAATAATGACAATTCCATCGGCCGCTTCTGCCAACCTATCCACATACACCGGTAACCCATTGGTCAATTCCCCCACCTGTACGACTTCCATGGAGGACCGAATGGGTGCTCCCACGAATTGTTCCGTTACCCCCAGACTCTCAAGAACCTCCTTTTGACCTTCTTTCGTGGCTCCACCGTGACTCCCCATGGTGGGTACCAGAAAGGGTCGGTAGCCTTGAGCTTTCAGAAAATCCACCACTGTTTTCGTGATTTGATGGATTTCCGCAATTCCTCGACTCCCCACCGCCACGGCAATTTCCCCACCGATAGCGGGCCAGGTTATCTTACTTTTCTCTTGGTGCAAGGCGGCCATCACCGCATCTCCCACATTTGGCAGAGCATCACGAGAGAATTTTTGACGAATTTTGACCATTCTGGGTAAGGGAACGTCCCGCAACAGTTCTTCAATAACACCCATCATGACCCCTCTTTCCATTTACGACAATTTATCCCTGCTTCATCAGTTATCACAGCAAGCCCACTCGTGGAGTAAATTTCCTATTTCAAACACACCAAATTGGGCATCCTGTCGTTCTCAACCACACCAAATGAGGCCATTCCACCGTCCCATCGCCATTTGAATTGCCCGATTTCCAGACAACCTCTAAAAAAGAGCATGAGTCCCGTTAAAACGGTTTACCAGCAGTTACCCCTCCATCCACCACCAGCCCGCTACCCAACACATACTTCGACTCGTCGCAGGCCAAGTACAAGGCTGCATAAGCCACATCGTCCGGAGTACCCAGTTCTCCCCCCAGTTGCCGTTGCTTCAATTGGGCAATGGCCACACTGGGATTGTCGTAAGCGCGCTTCAGGTAGTCCTCCACAAAAGGGGTGTAGATGGTTCCGGGAAGTAAGGCGTTCACCCGGATTCCGTACGGCGCATAATCCACCTGCATCGACTTCGTCATGGACAAGACGGCGCCCTTGGTGGCTGCGTAAGCAGCACGGCGCAGCAAACCGGATGTCGCAATGCAGGAAGACATGTTAATGATAACACCCTTGCGTTGTTCCATCATCTCCGGGATAAATGCCTTCGAAACCAAATAAACCCCGGTGAGATTCACAGCCACCACCCGGTCCCACAGTTCCCGGGATACCTCATGCAGTTCCCCCACAGCGCTGATACCCGCATTATTAAACACCACATCCACGCAGTCATGTCTTTCCATGACCATCTGTTCCCATTTTGCCACTGAAAGTTCATCGGTGACATCGACCTGCTGCCAGGATGCTTTCCCACCAGCAAGCAGAATTTCTTCTGCAGTTTGGCGGACCGCTTCTACATCCACATCCCCCATCTCTACCCAGGCGCCTTCTGCTGCGAACACCTTGGCCGTAGCCGCACCAATTCCCTTTCCAGCACCCGTGATGAGGCAAACTCGATTGGATAAACGCATAATCCCCATCCCTTCCCAGTCGGTAACCGACATACCGCCTCATGGAGAACCAAAGTTCGGCTTTCTCTGTTATCCAACTCATGCACCCGTGAACTTGTTCAACTAAAGTTGAACATTGAAACTTCAGTGGAGGAGTCCATCCCCACCGAAGCGGGGTACGGAGTTCCAATCCCTCTTGTAGAAGTGGGAGTCTCACATGTGGATCAAGCAAGTCACATGCCAGTGGATCTCCTTTGGCCGTTAATTCGGACAGTTGAGCGGTTGTCAAAATTTTTAGACTCAACTCTCAATAAATTGTAACGCATGAGTTTCATCTTGCAACACAGAGAACAAGTTGGTATCCGCTCATAGGTTTACAATGGTTGGCACGGGGTTTGCTAGAATAACCATTCAGGCGATGGCCCTTTTTCACCGATAACGGTCCGTTGGCCATAGAAGGGAGGGAAGGTCCGCAGTTCGGCGCAGTGGCCAGCAGAAGCTCATTTTTGCCGCTGGAGGCCCCCTCTTAGCATGAAAATGTGTATCTTTTGGCAACTGAAACCCAACAGCGTCCAAGCATGCGGACATACACACCGTGAACTTTTTGGGTTATCCTCGGGCAGACGGACGAATTGGCGTGCGTAATCACGTGCTCATTCTGCCTGTCTCCTACGAAATGAACCAGGTGGCAGACCGCATCGCCCGAACGGTTCCAGGCGCCGTTACGTTTCGCAATCAACACGGTTTGGATCAATCGGGAGAAGATCTGGCGCAAACGTTGCGAGTGTATAAGGGGTTCGCCAGTCACCCCAACGTCTACGGGGTTGTTCTATTGGGATGGGGGCATGAACCTTTCGACCTCATGGAAATCGCTGATGCGGCGGTCATTGCAGGCAAACCGGTAGAACTCATCACCCTGGAACAGGTTGGCGGTATGCGCCAAGCCATTGAGCGTGGGCAACACAGCGCAAAACTGTTTTTGACGGACCGGGACCAGTCCCCCCAAGAATCCGTCCCTTTGTCAAATATCCTCTTGGGAACAGAGTGCGGAGGATCAGATGCTTGTTCTGGAATTTCCGCCAACCCGGCCTTAGGAGTGGTCAGTGACAAGGTGGTGGCTGCCGGGGGAACCTCAATCCTTTCCGAAACCACGGAATTAATCGGTGCAGAACACCTATTGGCGCAACGCGCTGTCACACCGGAGATTGGCGCACAAATCCTGTACATCGTCCGCAGGATTGAAGAAAGCTCCATGCGCATGGGTGTCGACCTACGCGGAGCCCAACCCGCTCCTGGTAATATTGCGGGAGGTATCACCACTATTGAGGAAAAAAGTTTAGGCTGCATTCACAAAGCAGGGCACTCCCCCATCGTCGAGGTGATTGAATACGCACAACGTCCCACAAAGTCAGGGCTCGTCATCATGGACACTCCGGGACATGACATTGAACAATTGACAGGCATGGTGGCCGGGGGGTCCCAAATCGTCATTTTTACCACAGGCCGGGGGACACCCACCGGATCGCCCATTGTTCCCGTCATCAAGGTGTCCACCAACTCCTTTACCTATGAGCGGATGCGAGACAACATCGACTTCAATGCCGGAACGATTGTGGACAGAGTGGAAACCGTAGCACAGGCCGGAGAGCGCCTGTTTCAACAGATGCTGGATGTCCTCAATGGCCAACGCACCCAGGCGGAAAAACTGGGTCACCGAGAATTTGGTATTTATCGTATCGGTCAGAGCTTTTGACGGATGTTCCAAACGATTCACGGGCGAAAGCCACAACGTCAGGCAGCAACCGTATTCCAGTGAGGGAGGTTATAGAAGATGGAAATTTCCGGTCGCCCATGGACCATTATGGATACGGCGGATGACGTGGCCACTGCCCTGATGGATTTGTCGGCTGGCACGGTGGTGGATGATCCAGACTGGCAGTTGCACATTACGCTTCGTATGGATATCCCTTTTGGACATAAGTTTGCCATCCGAGCCATTCCCAAGGGAGGCAGAGTCCACAAGTACGGACAAGTCATGGGTTCAGCCATTTCTGACATTGAACCTGGCGACCATGTCCATGTTCACAATGTGGAAAGTCTACGAGGTCGCGGTGATTTGGTTGGCTACAAGTCGCCGACGGGTGCAGTTCAAGAGGAGGAAACTCCACAATGACTCTCATGGGATTTCTGCGCAAAGATGGTAGCCTGGGCATCCGCAATCACTTGTTTGCCATGCCCGCGGTGGTCTGTGCGAATCAGGTCGCCTTGGATGAAGCCCAAAAACACCCACAAATCAAGTACATCGAGCACCAGCACGGATGTGCCCAGATTGGTGCGGACTTGGAGCAGACCCGGCAGGTGATGATGGCTTTGGCACTGCACCCAAACGTATATGCCACAATGATTGTGGGTCTGGGATGTGAAGGGGTTATCGCGCGAAACCTATACAAAGATGCCCGTGCAAAATCTCAGAAAAATGTGGATTTAGTGGTGATTCAAGAATCTGGTGGAACTTTAGGCACAGAGAACCAAATTGATCAATGGGTGTCCCAGCGGGAGACAGAAATGGCCCCTTTACAGCGGAGCCCAATTCAATGGTCTGATCTGGTTGTCGGTGTGATGGTGGACCCCGGTCTGGCCAAGGCGGCTCTGCCCCAATCCTGTGTGCAGACTCTGTTCGAGGCAGGAGCCCGGGTGGTGCTACCAGCCAATCAGCGAGATTTGGCCGCAAGCTGGACGACACCCCTGCCCACTGTGGATTATGGCAATGCCGCACCCAATCCGGTATGGTTGATGCAACCGGGAGCAAATGAGTTGGAAACAGCCACCGGTTTGACCGCTGCAGGCGCCCATCTGCTTTTGCACCTGACCGCCCACCCCCACGCTTTTGGCAGCCCATTGGCCCCCACGGTCCGCTGGTGTGTGGAAGAACCATGCTATCACCAGTTTCATGGGGACTTCGACGGCCAGTTGCAAGATAAGTTGGATCTGCCGAGATTGATGGATCAGTTGGCCCATATCGCCAGCGGTCAACATTCTGTGGCAGAAACCTATTCCATGGACGATTTTGCTCTGTACCGGATTGGACCGACGGTGTAGTCCAATACAAATGATTCATTGATAAACGATGGCAATCCGAAGGAGGCAATCCATCCATGCTGGAATCAAAGAACTGGATTGGTGGAGAATGGACAACTCCGGGCGACTCTGCGGTCCCCGTGTAC
>DAHWFY010000074.1 GCA_027336365.1 Bacillota bacterium
AGTCGCTGGTGGTCATTGCAGGTAAGGAGTACGGGACAGGAAGTTCCCGAGACTGGGCTGCCAAGGGTACCAACCTTCTGGGGGTCTCTGCAGTCCTTGCCGAAAGTTTCGAACGAATTCACCGCAGTAACCTGGTAGGTATGGGTGTCTTGCCCCTTCAGTTTAAAGCCGGCAACAGTTGGAAATCACTAGGTGTCACAGGGCGGGAAATCTTCACCATTCACGGACTGACCGATATGCTGGAACCGGGGCAAGATGTGACAGTGCAAGTGACACGAGAAGACGGTAGTCAATTCGACATCTTTGCCACTCTACGACTGGACAGTCCCGTGGAAATTGAGTATTATCGCAACGGTGGCATTTTACAGACAGTATTGCGCAACATCATTATTGCTGAAAATGCAACTCAAGCCTAAGGTTTCTCTGAAACTCAGGGTTAAGCGGATAATTTCCTCTCTGACCCTCTGTGAGTGACCGTCGGGAACGTTTTCCCGGTGGTCACTCACAGAGAGTTCATTGGAATCACCTAGCAAGGGAGGCCCTAATGTCATGTCATCCTCCCACTCCTCCCATCCGTCTGTCGCATCATTCACACCCCCCCACCCAACCATTGACTCAACTCCATCGAATACTTGGGATGTACTCATTGTAGGCGGGGGACCAGCGGGGCTAATGGCGAGCATTGCAGCCCGAACCTCAGGTGCAACTACCCTGTTGGTGGAAAAAGGGAACCGGTTAGGCCGTAAATTGGAGATTTCAGGAGGCGGGCGTTGCAATGTAACCAATGCCAACTCTTTGTCAGAATTCATGGAAAATGTCCTGGGCAGTCCACGATTTACACTTTCCGCCTTGCATCGCTTTTCTAACCAAGATGTTCAAATTTTTTTCGAAGACTTGGGCATTCGTTTGAAAGAAGAGGACAGAGGACGTGTTTTCCCCGTTTCCGACAAAGCCGCTACCGTCGTACATGCGTTGGTCCGTTACGCCCAGTCGCTGGGCGTTCAAGTTGTATTAGAAAACCCAGTAACCGGAATCATTACCCAAAACAGCCGGGTCTGTGGTGTTCAGACCCGCAATGGACCAATATGGGCGCACACTGTTGTGATTGCCACGGGAGGTTGTAGTGTTCCCCAGACGGGGAGTTCAGGAGATGCCTATCCTTGGGTCCGCCAATTGGGACACCAAGTGGTGGACCCGTACCCTACAGAAGTGCCCCTAACGTCGGACACTCCTTGGATAATCAAAAAATTGGTGCAGGGACTCTCTCTAAGTGATGTCACGGTGCAGATTCGTCAAGATGGCAAGAAGATTCTTACGACTGAAAGAGGAGACCTGTTGTTCACTCACTTTGGATTAAGTGGTCCGGTAGCATTGCGGTGCAGTCACTACATTTCTACCGCATTGCGCAAGGCTGTCAACCCTTCCTTAACGGCAATCATTGACATTCTTCCGGATACACCCGAGGATGAACTGCAGACGTGGCTGTTGACCGAAAAGTCCACTTCCTCCCGCCGATATCTGTCCTCCTTGCTTACTCAACGCCTGCCTGAGAGGCTTGTGGCTGTGATACTGGAACAAACCGGATACAATGGATATCAACCCATTGTGCAAGTGAGTGACCGCGCCATCGTCTCGATCTGTCAGGCATGTAAGCAACTACAGGTTCATATTGTAGGTACCCTGCCTTTGGCTAAGGCGACGGTCACCGGAGGCGGAATTGCAACTCAGGACATCAATCCTCGTTCCATGGAATCAAAGCACTGTCAAGGGCTGTTTTTCGCTGGCGAAGTGATAGACATTCATGCGCACACGGGTGGCTACAACATTACACTGGCCTTCTCCACCGGCCACTTGGCAGGCCAACAAGCAGCCTTATCTGCATTGGATTTTCCGCATTGAATTCATCGTATTCCGAGCAATAACTGTAACGACGCCGAGTCCAGAGCTAAATTTCGGGGTCTGGCGCGTTTTTTCGCGCCAGACCCCGAGGTTCCGCCCAGGTTGATGTGATGAATCAAATCCGATGCTCAATTGCCTCCTGCAGAACTACTGCAAGTGACTCACTGAAGCGCCGTACTGCCCACCAAGCCTGTGGCCGTATTTGCCTTGACTTAGCGATCCATACTGGCGGTGCTCCATCTTCTCAGTCGACTCTCCCCTGGCCATACTCGCACTGGCCATGATGGAAAGCACAGGCCCCGAAGCTTCATCACCCCGCCCAATGGATTTCCGTCTGGATGACATTTGACAGCACCTCCACCCTGGGACGGAACTAGTTCGTACTGTATCCCAACGACGTAAAATTATGTATCGAAGAATGATTATCAAAATAGACCGTCATGCCGCTGTTAGCGGCACCAGCAGGGAATGTAAATCCACGCAATTGTATTTACTGGTTAATATAAGAGGTTGTCCGAACAGAGGTCAGAATTCCTTGGCACATTGCCGCATCGTCGCCCCAAATGCTCCTTCACGTACCGAAAACGTACGCTTGGTGCGCATTTTGGGCTAGCCTTCTCGCACTGCTTGGGTCTGACCGGACCCCTTTCCGGACACGCACTATAAGCACTATAAGCACTATAAGCACTATAATATGATGTTCACAGGAGGGATTTTTAAACATGCTTTTAATGAACTTCCGTCATACTCATGCCATGTCTCAAAAAACATCAAGAAGAACCAATTCCCAATTCTTGTCAACTCATAAACACCGCTCACTGATACACACTAAGTCCGTCCCCAGGAATGTGCATGTCACCGTTCTTCTGGACCAAATTTGTGAAATTCCAAGGGAGAGAATGACCATGACCAATCCGGATAACCGCTCTGACAACGTGGCACGCATCGCAGACGCCATTCAAGACACAATGGAAAACAGGAGGGAATCTGAAGACTTTCTCGCAGCCCATGGTTCACAGATGCGCAACGCCGATAAAGCCGCCCTAGAAGCTAAAAACAAACGTCGTTCGCGGGCCATTGAAGGAATCCGTGAGGAAATTAGGGACGAGGTCGCAGAACAGAAAAATCAGGACTAAAGTAAATGGGTCCCCGTGGGGACCCATTCTATCAGACATGCATTGCACCCGGATTGGCTTGCCCGTATGATAAGGACAGACCGGAAAGGGGCATGTTCACACCATGCAGATTAATCCATTAAACACCCCTGCAAAATCTTCAATGAGTACCACAGACAACACAGACTTTCCCGTGATTCTCGCCTCAGCTTCCCCACGCAGGCGACAATTACTTGACCAACTCGGCATTTCGTTTTCCATACACCCAGCATCCGTGAATGAACAAATTCCAATGCAGTTGCCTCCCCTGGACCATGTCATATTTTTGGCTAAACAAAAGGCCCTCGCAGCTTCGGCAGATATTCGAAACATGGGCGACAGGGAACAGGCATTCTGGGTTTTGGCGGCCGATACCCTGGTTGTCTTGGACGGACAACTTCTCGGAAAACCAAGAACACCCACAGAGGCAAAAAAAATGTTGAATCAGTTGCAAGGAAGAAGTCACGAGGTCGTCACTGGTGTCTGTTTGCTCACCTTTCCAGAGGGCAGACAAGAAGTGGTCAGTGACAGCACCCAAGTGACCTTTCGTCCGCTTAGTCCTGCCACTATTGCCCGTTATGTGGCCACAGGCGAACCCATGGACAAGGCAGGGGCCTATGGCATCCAAGGTTTGGGCGCCACCCTTGTCGAGGCCATTCATGGCGATTTTTATACGGTCATGGGCTTGCCGGTCCGCCTTGTCGCAGACCTTTTTGCTCGTTGCGGTCGTCCCTTGTGGCCTGAACTCTAGAACTGAAAGAGCAGGTGGATGAGGACTGCCATGTCACGTAGGTTTATACGAAAATAGCTCGTCCTGTCCCTTTGCCCATTTTCATCCTTGTGGGGCGTCAGGCCATGAGAGTTTCGGACAACCTCTAAAAGTGTCTGAAGAACAGGGTGAATCACACCTGCAAATAGGTGTGCATCTGGGACCCACTCAGGCGAGTCCCCACATAAAAGGCGCCAAACTCGGCAAAACGGGCGCTAACCTCATCAAAGCGCATCTCGTAAACCAGCTTCTTAAACATTAAAGGTTCATCCGCAAACAAGGTGACTCCCCACTCCCAGTCATCTAGCCCCTGAGATCCAGTAATGAGTTGAGTGACCACGTCTCCGTATTTCCGCCCAATCATTCCATGACTCTTCATCATCTCTTGACGTTCTTTCATCGACAGCATATACCAATTATCGGCTCCTGCCCTACGTTTGTTCATCGGATAAAAACAAACACTTTGTGTGTCTGGAAGCACGGGCTTTAGTCGAGACTGCAAGTAGGGATCCTCATCCACATTAACTCCCGGTTTAGCCAAATAAGAACTCAGTTCTACGCAAGAAATATAACTGTAATTCGAAATCGTATAATCTGCAAACCGTGTTTTCTGAAACTCGGTCTTGACCTGATTGAGTTCTGCCAAGGTAGGTCGCATGTGCATAAACATAAGATCCGCCTTATGTCCAGCAATCGCGTACTGACCATATGCCCCTTGCCTATTTCGTTGCACCTGATTATTTTTCTCTGCAAATGCCAGTAACTGTGCCACCGCTTCTTGCCGTACCGACGGCTTTGCGGCCCGCCACGCTGGCCAATTCAAGGTGCGAAAATCGTGGTAGGTGTACCATCCGTCCAGGGTTGCCACTGCCTCATTCATTACATTTCCCCCTCCTGTTCACCCTCACCCCTATTGACACCCCTGTGAAGGATGTCCGAAAAGAGTTTCAATGAGTTTGTCCTTTCTGTATCACAATACACAAAAGCTCCGCGCTAAACAACGCGGAGCTTTTGCTGTAGGTCCTCAGAGTACCTGCTGCAAACCGAGGGCATTCTCCCAAATATATTCGCACCCCAATTGTTCAAACTCGCGTCTGGCCTCCACACCGGACAGTCCAGTTAAAACGGCGGCAAAATGAACTCCCATTCGACGGGCTGCCATCCAATCTGCCACCGAGTCTCCTACCACCAGCACTTGGTTGGCCGCATCATTCGGCAAAGGAAGATCTGTGGACAAGACCTGAGCAGGGTCTGAAGTCCCCAAGTAGCTGCTCAAATAAGAATACGGATCCGGTTTTGACAGTGACCGATTTGATGATGTAACTTCCCGTTGCGCCCGCAGTACATCCGATGCCGTCGTGATACGATTCGGATCAAAGTGATGCAACCACCCCAGTTCTTCCAAGGGTACCCGAGTTTCCACATCCGGACGTCCCGTGGCAACTCCCAGAGTGATGCCGCGATGACGACATGATTGCAGTAATTCGGCAAACTCATCGGGCTTAACCAAAGGGATTTCATGATGTAAAAATCCTTCTTTCCCCGAAGCCACCTCGGGCCGTAAATACTCATCCCCTAGGTACCACTCTTGAAACCAAGTCTGACCCAACTCCCATAGTCGCCGACAATAGTGTTGCAGTTCCTGAGTCCCTCTGTAGGGAACAAACCGTGCCTCAATACTCGCAAATAAATCTCCGCGGTCTTTGCAGCCAGAGAACTGCTCTGCAAATCCCCGAAACGGCAGTTGCAGCGACTCCGCTCTGAACAATTGCATATCTGCTAAAGCCACACCCACTTGCCTCAGACTTTCTCCTGTCCAGTCCTGCGGTAACACCATGGTGGCCTGATCTATCGGTAACTTCTCCAACAGATATAATAGTTGTGTGGCAAACTGTAGGTACACCATATCCCAATTGGCATTGACACCAAGACTTTTCATAAAGTGTAAAACCTTATCTTCGGCAAACACACCTTGTCGGATAGCTTGAATGTCTTCTTCTAGCGGTTGAACCCGGAAAGTCGGAAATCCAAACAAATTGAGTTTTAATCCCCGTGGTGACGACAACATTTCATAGACGGTCAAGGCCGAGGCGTCAAAATACCGTTCCTCACTCAACATCACTCCATCAATGTCAAATAGAATGGTCTGGTACATGGGTTGCTCCCTTCCACTGTACTGGCGCTCACTGCAGAAACGACCGCCTCGCTTCTCGATTACAATTATCCGTTCACCTTGCGAAAATCAGTCATAAATTCAGCCAAGCGAGTACAGGAGTCCAGAGTCACAGCATTGTACAGAGAAGCGCGGCAACCGCCCACAGAACGGTGTCCTCCCAGACCCACCAATCCTGCAACCTTGGCCTCTTGAAGAAATTTCTTTTCCAGTTCCTCCGTTGGCAAACGGAAGGTCACATTCATATCTGACCGACTGTCCGCGTCAACCACCCCGCTGTAGAAATTGTTTCCCTCGTCAATCGCCTGATACACCACAGCTGCCTTTTCTTGATTGCGGCGAGCCATTGCTACCAGTCCTCCCTGTTCCTCCAGCCACTGCAGCACCAAGCCAGCGACGTAAATGGAGAAGACCGGAGGAGTGTTGTAACGTGAGTCCCCCTTCAAATGCGTATCATACCGTAACATGGTGGGAATCACCCGTCGGGCAGTCGCCTGTTCCAGCCAACTTTTGCGCAAAATTACAACTGTGAGCCCCGCTGGACCAAGGTTCTTTTGGGCTCCAGCATAAATCAGGTGAAATCGCTCGACAGGCACGGGTCGGGACAGAATGTCACTAGACATGTCGGCCACCAAGGGGACATCAAGTCCGTCCGGAAAGTCTCTCCATTGCGACCCGACAATAGTATTGTTAGAGGTGAGATGTAGGTAAGCGTCAGCAGGATCAAGAGTCAGTTCCTCCGGGTGTGGAATGCGTCTGTACCCCATATCTGCCATATCTGCAGCAACTCGTACTCGCCCTACCAATTTCCCCTCTTGATAGGCCTTTTTCGCCCAAGAACCGGTCAATGCATAAGCCGCAGTCTGACCGTCATCAAGAAAGTTCAAAGGCACCATGGCAAACTGCAAGCTGGCCCCACCCTGTAAAAAAAGTACCTCAAAGTCATCCGAAAGACCCATTAAGCGCTGCAGGCGTCGCTTCGCTTCACCCTGAATTTCGGCATAGTCCGATGTCCGGTGTCCGAGTTCAAGCACTGACATACCCGTTTGCCTGTACGTCACCAACTCATTCTGAACCTCTCGAAGCACTGCCACAGGCAATGCCGCTGGTCCAGCCCCAAAGTTGTCCACTCGCCTTGCTTCTGCCGTCTCAAACATCGTATTGTCCTCCCCGCTCTGTAGCCACATACCCTGATATTCCATCAGGCCCTCTCGCAAAACACCTTTACCGGGTTCCCGATCCCAGTAAATACAATAACGTGGATTTACATTCCCTGCTGGTGCCGCTATCAGCGGCATGACGGTCTAATCAGATACAAGAAGGAGACCCTGACGCCGCTCATTGCCTTAGAGTTCAATCATGCGTACCGTAGAGATACCCGACATGGTCTGAACTTGGGCAATCACCGACTCTGGAACGGGTTTGTCTACCGTTAACAACATGACCGCCTCACCCCCCGTTTCTCTCCTGCCCACTTGCATGGATGCAATGTTGATGTCCGCCTCGCCCAAAATCATTCCAATTCTACCAATCATGCCAGGTCGGTCCTCGTGACGAGTGAATATCATTGCCCCGTCCGGTTGGGCGTCAATTAGGTAGTTATCCACTTCGACGATACGAGGGCCGGAACCATTATACAAAGTTCCTGATACTGTATGTCTGCCTTGAGCCGCAGTGACAGCCACTGTCAATAAATTGGTATACACCTTCGTCTTTGGCTGTTTCACTTCTCGTACTTCCAACCCCGCCGCCTTGGCAAGAAAGGGTGCGTTCACATAGTTAACCTCATCACCATGGCGCTGTCCCAACAAACCCTTGAGCACCGTGCGAGCAATAAATCCTACGTCTTGATCCGCCAAATCTCCACCGTAGGTAATTTCCAGGTCTGCCAATGGTCCCGGAACCGCCTGTCCCAGAAAAGACCCCAATTTTTCGCCCAAAGTCAGAAAAGGCTGCAAATAAGCCTTCTGTTCCGCAGTGAGAGAGGGCAAGTTAATGGCATTCTGAAAAGGGCGACCTTGCAGAACATTGGCCACTTCTTCCGCCACCGAGACGGCCACATTCACTTGAGCTTCCACCGTAGATGCTCCCAGATGAGGAGTGAACACCACATTTTTGAAGTGGCGCAATGGGTGATCTGACGGAAAAGGCTCTGTCTCATACACGTCCAATGCCGCACCCGCCACACGACCACTCTCCAAGCCTTCTACAAGTGCGGCCTCATCCACAATACCACCCCGTGCGCAGTTCAGTACGCGAACTCCAGTTTTCATGGCGGCAAACTGCGCCTTACCCAGCAAATGGTGGGTTTCTTTCGTCAAGGGCGTGTGAACGGTGATAAAATCTGCTTCTTTTACCGCTTCGTCTAATTCCCCACGCACAATTCCAAGAGACCTGGCTCGTTCCTCCGACAGAAAAGGGTCAAAACCAATCACCCTCATGCCAAATGCTTTCGCACGTTTCGCAACCTCTACGCCAATGTGTCCCATTCCCACCACAGCCAGGGTCTTCCCGTACAGTTCCACACCCAAAAAGGACTTGCGGTCCCAGATGCCGGAATGGATGGATTGATGAGCCTGCGGAATCAACCGCGACATTCCCAACATCATGGCCATGGTGTGTTCTGCTGCGGCGACTGTGTTTCCATCGGGCGCATTAATGACCACGACACCTCGTTTGGTCGCATTGGTAACGTCAATATTATCCACACCGACGCCCGCACGTCCAATCACCTGTAGAGCCTTTGCAGCAGACAGTACCCGCTCCGTTACCTTTGTCTGCGAACGAACAAGCAAGGCATCCGCATCGCTAATCGCCTGTACCAGTTCGTTCTCTGACATGCCCGTGCGAACCACTACCTCAATGTCCTGAATTGAATGAAGTTTCTCCAATCCCTGCAATGAAATATCATCTGCTACCAAGACCTTCAACAGAATCAGACCTCCCTCACGTGGGCATCCCGACCTTTAATTCACAGGGTCAGGCATGGGGTACCCCCACGCCACTCATATTTTTAGACGTCATGCAGACGCCGGGTACCTCGCAGAAATCCTCGGGTATAGAGACCCTCCTGCCGCTGTTAGCGGCACCAGCAGGGAAGGCAAATCCACGCAGTTGTAATTACTGGATAGACCGCCATGCTGCTGTTAGCGGCACCAACAAAGAAGGTAAATCCACGCAACTGTATTTACTGGATAGATATAAATATAACCGCCCGAACGCTCACAAAATCCTCTGAGCGCCCAGGCGGTCGGCATTTCCATCGCACTCCCCAGGGGTAAACTCCCCATTGTCCGCCAGTCGTGCGATCCTTCACAGGTTCAAAGCCAAGCATGCAATTGTTTGCTTAATAAGATATAACATAAAGATTGCAGCTAGTTCTGTCAATCCGTCTTTGCCAATGTCCACAAATTTTCAACATGTCGTCCGCTTTCATTGTAATTATCCCCCAATTTCGAACCCCTGAGTTAATCCCAAAAATTCATGTATTTCTCTTGCCAAAGCTAGGGGTTTTTCACCACGCATGATAAACTCATGACAAAAGCGTGGTGTATGGTGGTCAATGAATCAACCAGAGCCATGGAGTCTCAAGACGTGAGGGTGACACTGTTGACAAGAAATTTGGAAATGGATGACCTGCACTCCTTACCCTCCGTTCGACCCCTTTCTGTCATCAGCTACCGTCAAGGTACCGTTGTTGAGCGACAAGATGTAGTGGCCACAGAGTATGCCCTCACGATATTCGTCAATGACAAAGAAATGACCACCGTGGTCTGTACGCCAGAACACCTAAACGAGTTAGTGATTGGCTTTCTTGCTTCTGAAGGTATCCTTCGCAATATCACGCAGTTGACGGACTTTAGTCTTTCCACCATCCAAGGTATTGCTCGGATAAGCATTCAATCCAAGATCAATTTTAATCAGGCATTTTACAACAAACGCTTTCTTGGATCCTGCTGTGGAAAAAGTCGTCCGTCGTTTTATTATTACAATGACGCACAAACCACCATGGCAGTTACTGACAAGGTCCGCATGTGTCCTGCTGAAATCTTTGTTCGTATGGAAGAGATGGAACGCAGTGCTTCCTTATTCGCCCAAACAGGAGGTGTCCACGTGGCCGCCTTGTGCACTCCCTCGGAAATGCAGATTGCGCGGACGGACATCGGCAGGCACAATGCCCTCGATAAACTTTACGGCTATACCCTGTTAAACGGAGACCCTGTGCATGACGCCATTATCGCCTTCAGCGGACGCCTTTCATCAGAAGTGATAGTCAAGGTTGCCAAAATTGGTGCAGGCATCGTCCTTGCTAAATCTGCTCCAACCTCTATGGCAATTCAATTGGCCCAAGAGTTGAATATCACCGCCGTTGGTTTCGTGCGTGAAGACACGTTCAACGTGTACACTCACCCTTGGCGCATCTCTAAGTTACCCAATTCGGATGGACCCATTCAGGGATAGCGACTAGTCCACCGCCAATTGCTGTTGCGAAACCTTGGTCAATGTAAAAAACCGACGTAACATGGCAACTCGCCAAGGTGCCAGCATACCAAAAGCGAGAATGAAAAACAAAGCTCCAGTCTGCGGAATGCTCACATACGACTCAACATAGGTGTGCAAGGCAATACGAATGATCAACAGAGCCAGCAGAACCACAACAAATGCGGGCGACCGCTTCAGATAGACAAACCCCTCCTGTACGTACATCTTAGAAGAAAGAATGAGAGGGTAAGAAAACATCAGCCCCACCAGAAATGCCGCAAAAGCATACAACCAGGGAATGCGAGTCTGTGATACCAGAAACATCAAAAAGCCGGTACTCATCCCCACTGGTGGCATGATAATCTTTTTCACATTAGTCGGATTCTGAGAAGCTTTCATGCGAATGAAAATCACCGTCAAGGCCATCACGACGGCAATCAAGCTGCTAATCCACTGTGCAGCCGCCACACCCACCCCTCCTTGCTTTTATAAAACATTTTACTCTCAAAGCGTACCATAACAAGTGACGAATTTGGATCAAATTCATGAACACGGATCAATTCCTTGATGAACGCAATACTGAGGTATAATGGAAAAGGGAAATTCCTTCAGAACCACCGCATCCTTTCGTACATTATGTCACGTGCTAAACTAACATCCGCATTTTTATGTCAGGAGGCATAGTCATGACAGAACCTCAGATGCTCCTAGGAAAACCAGTGGTGGAAGCGCTGGAACAAAGTATTCGTCAGCGTGTTCAGGTGTTGTCAAGTCACGACATCACTCCCCAATTGGCCACCATCTTAGTGGGAGAAGACCCTGCCTCAACCACCTATGTGCGCATGAAAGGCAATGCTTGCAAACGCAACGGTTTAGCCTCAAAACGCATTCACTTACCCGAATCCACCACAACCACTCAACTTTTATCCACCATCCAAGAATTGAACGAGGACCCCAGTGTGCATGGAATCTTGTTGCAACACCCGGTCCCTCACCATATTGATGAGGGTGCGGCTTTTGATGCCATTCTGCCGCAAAAAGACGTGGACGGAGTTACATCGGCCGGATTCGGATTACTCGCCTTTGGACGCC
The DNA here is from genome assembly GCA_027336365.1 of Bacillota bacterium. Taxonomy (GTDB): domain Bacteria; phylum Bacillota; class Bacilli; order Alicyclobacillales; family Alicyclobacillaceae; genus QXHL01. Next base: position 11,570 of record DAHWFY010000074.1, read on the forward strand.
CAGGTTACGGATCTTGTACACCCCAGGGCATTCTACATATTTTAGATTACTACCATATTAATGTGAGTGGTCTTCATGCCATTATCCTGGGGAGAAGCGCTATTCTCGGTAAACCTATGGCGGCTATGTTGTTGAATCGCGATGCGACAGTCACCATTTGCCACTCCCACAGTCGCGATGTGCCTTCTATTGTAGCCGTCGCAGACCTGGTGGTAGCGGCAGTGGGCAAACCCCACTTTGTACAAGGGGCTTGGATTAAACGTGGGGCTGTCGTGATTGATGCCGGATACAACCCCGGAAACATAGGCGATGTGGACTTTACCGCATGCTTGGACCGGGCTTCCGCCATCACGCCGGTCCCTGGTGGCGTAGGTCCTGTTACCATTGCCACCCTGTTGGACCACACCGTTCGAGCGGCCGAGAGATGAATTGCTCAGGTGTGATCTGTCCCTTCGCTGCACTTGAAAGCGAGAACTTCTTTGTTCAACATTCACCGCTGTAGTAGGTCTTACCATCCTCTCCACTGGTGTAACTTTGGTACGCCATACCCAGTGGAGAAAACCTGAACAGCCTAGTTCATGCAGGATTTTTAATCGATGATGAAAATTTGCGAAATTCTATTTCCATCAGCAAAAGTTTGCATTATGGTGTGGAGACTCCCTGACTCCCCACGACATACCGGATCCAGACCAAAATGTCTTGTGTGACTACATCCCTGGAAGTATCATTGAGCAGTTCGTGACGTGCCCCTGGATACCAATGACAAGAAACATTCGTCAACCCCATCCGGCGGTAAGTATGCAATAAACTGCGCACGCCACGTCCATATCTACCGACGGGATCTTCCATCCCCGCAAGAATCAATATGGGTAAATCCCGGGGAATCCGTTTTAGACGTGTACGATTGTGCATTTCCGATAAGCCGCGAAAAAATCCGGAGTAAAATCCAGCAGAAAGAGTAAACCCACACATGGGGTCAGCCAGGTAGCGGTCTACCTCCTCAACATCCCGTGTCAGCCAGTCCATGGAAGTCCGCGCCCTTGCGACGCGTCGATTGTATGATCCAAACATGAGGTGAGCCAACAGCGGACTGCGAGTCAACGGCCCCAGGCGGTGGATCTCTCGGGTTGCGATTAAACTGCCAATCCGGCTACGCCAGCCAAATTTACCATGGGTACCGGACAAAATCACTCCGTCCAGTTTCTCACCTGGTTCGGAGATGTAGAGTTGTGCCAAAAAGGAACCCATGCTATGGGCAAACAACAGGATAGGAAGGTTGGGGTGGCGAGACCGAATATCTGCAGTTAACTCCCCTAGGTCCTGCACCATCCAAGAAAATGCATCTTCTCCAACCTGCCCTAATTTATCGATGGATTCTGCCGTACGCCCATGGCCCCTGTGATCGTTTGCATAGACCATCAGTCCAGATTCCGTCAGTGCTGCAGCAAACCGCTCGTAGCGAACAGCCGTTTCGGCTACCCCGTGGACGATTTGCACCACAGCCCACGGATTTACCGGCAAGTCGGGTTGCCAACAATATACATGAATTCCCACCCCGGCGGCGTCATGATGCGTCCATTCGGCAAAGATCATAGCTCACTCGCTGTTCCTGACGGTTCTAAACGGCAAATGATGGCGCCAGGCCGTACTTTTTCTCCTGCCTGGACGTACACGGTGGTCAGCAGCCCCGCATACTCAGACAAGATTTCAACATTGACCTTGTCTGTCGTCACCTCCAGCAAGGGCTCATCCACCT
>DAHWFY010000075.1 GCA_027336365.1 Bacillota bacterium
TCCCGGTGTCCGTCCTCATCAATCCCCATCACCACATAGATGGACTCGTGCTCCACTGTGTCCCGCTTCAGGGATACATACATCCCGTCCATATACACGATAGAATACCGACGCTTTAGAGGCCGCTTGCGCCAAGCATCCACATCCTGTAACACGACATTCGTGATATTACTGATTGTGGTCGGAGAGTATTGAACCCCAAGGATCCGCTCAACGAACTGTCCGATTTCTCGTGTACTCATTCCGCCTTTGTACATTGCGATAATCGTCTCTTCTAACCACGCATCTCGTCGACTATAGGGCTCGAATATATGGGTTTGGAACTGCCCCTCCCGATCACGAGGAACATGTAAATCTTCAATCCTCCCAAATCGCGTATCCAAAGTTCTTGTGTAATATCCATTGCGGCTGTTCTTTACTTCTGGATGTTCTGTCGCCAGGTAATTGTGAATTTCCTCCCGCATAATGAGTTCTAACCGTTCCTGGATAAAGTCAGACACTTCATCTTCCAGTTGAGCAACAAGCTGATTTCTGTTAGTTTGATACATAGTAGGGTCATCTCCTCTGGACTTCGACAATCTTGAGGATACCCTACTTTTCCTATCTTGTGGACTGCTTACACAAACTATTTTACGCCATCGTTCAACCCTTGATATTTAGTGATTTAGCGACTGTGGGACGCTTAATTCCAGAACCGTAAAAATCGGTCCCCCTCACACTAAAGAGGACCTCCCCATTCCTTCAGGCAGGTGGGAGGGCCCGCTCTACCCTGAAAAATCCTAAAAAATCCTGAAAAGCTCGCAGGGTGAGTCAAGCGTTTGAAGAAGCTGAGTGAATCGACAGTCTCAGTTCGGTGCCTTTTACCGCGAAAACAGGGAATTGGCGATGGATTAGTGTCCACCTTAGTCCACATTATTCAATTTTGGCTAGTTTGTATGTGAAAACGGGTCCGTAACCAACTGTTACCCTCCATACACAGTTTTTACATTGCCTTTACACAACCATTACACGAACTCCACGAGGACTTCATAAAACTTAGTTATCATGATCCTTGAAACATCGATAAACATTGGTGCAATAGAGATTGTTCTACTGTGGGCGTTGATGAAAGGAAGGACAACTTTTCGAGGGGAGAGAATTGGGTGGCATCGAAATTAGATATTCTCCAGACTTTTGACGAAAGTGGGTTGCAAAAGTTTCATTGGCGGACTGTGTTTACCACCGGGATGGGTTTTTTTACAGATGCGTATGACCTTTTCATTATTGGCACCGTAACCGCAATTTTAACTCCTTTGTGGCACTTGAACACCGGGCAATTGGCGCTGCTCAACAGTACTTCTCTTGCATCGGCAGCGCTTGGAGCGTTATTTTTTGGGAAAATGATGGATGTGTTGGGGCGTAAGGCAATGTACGGAATTGAGGTTATTTTACTGACTTTAGGGGCTGTCCTTTCTGCTTTTGCACCCTCTTTTGGTTGGCTCATTTTCTTCCGATTTTTGGTGGGCCTTGGTGTGGGTGGGGACTATCCAACCAGTTCAGTCATCATGAGCGAGTACTCCAATCGTAAGAACCGAGGTTTTCTTGTCACTATGGTGTTTGCTATGCAAGGCCTCGGGTTACTGGTGGGCCCACTGGTGGCCGCACTGCTTTTGTCTTCTGGTCTACCCCATCCGCTGGTCTGGCGATTGATGCTCGGTTTGGGTGCGATACCGGCGGCATCTGTCATATATCTGCGTCGCAAAATCTCTGAAACGCCCCGTTATTTGATTGCCGTCAAAGATGATGCACAACAGGCAGCCGAGGTTGTCTCACATTTAATAGGAAATCTGTTGACAACTGTACCCGATGAATCTGTGGCCACGCAAAAGTTGTGGACGCGTCGAAACATGATTCGACTCCTGGGCACCGCCGGAAGTTGGTTTCTCATTGATGTCGCGTTCTACGGCAACGGGGTATCCTCCCAGTTGATTCTTAAAGCCCTATTGCCCCGTGCGACTCTGGTTACCACCACCTTGGTGGCGGCGGGAATCTTTTTGGTGGCGGCTGTCCCTGGATACTACATCGCCGCGGCATTCATGGACCGCATGGGGAGAAAAGTTATTCAAAGTGTGGGCTTTGGCGTGATGGCATTGGCTTACGTCTCCATCTTTTTGGTTCCCGAAATTGTCCGACTGCCAATTTTGTTTCTCCTCATTTATGCCGTGAGCTACTTTTTCATCGAATTTGGGCCCAATACCACTACATTTCTTGTGCCTTCTGAAGTGTTCCCGACAAACCTGCGGGGTACCGCCCATGGCATCTCGGCTGCGGGAGGCAAGATGGGGGCGTTTCTTGGCGCCTTTGTTTTGCCAGGCATCTTGAAATCGTTGGGGCTCAGTCATACCATGGGACTGTTAGCAGCCGTGTCGGCTCTTGGCATTCTTTTGACACTCCTCACCTTGCCTGAAATGAAACGTCACTCCCTTGAGGATAACGAGGAGATTTGGAGGGCACAAGGGGTATCAGATTTGCGCCTACCTCAACCTACTGAATAAGAGCGTAAAGGTGCGTGTTCACGACCTACGTGAGGGAGGTCTTACCACAGGAGGGATTTTCGCGGTGCCAGTGAAAAATATTGAAGCCGATGAACAGCAGTTGGAGTGTTTATTCGCATTGGCGGACCGCCATAGATGTAAAATTATGGAGGTGTTGTCTGAAGGGGAACACTGTGTCTGTGAATTAACACAAATCCTTGGAATCCGGCAGAATACGCTGTCCCATCATTTGAAGGTTTTGCGTGAACAAGAATTGATATTGACTCGCAAAAAGCCCTCTGACCACCGGTGGATTTATTACCGCTTGAATCCAGCTATGTTGCACAAGGCCGCACAGATGATAGACAATTGGGCTATCTGTGCAGAAATGGTAGCGGTTCGAACTCCCGTCTGTCCGGAGGGCGAACCAGAGGACGTTCACCAGAGTCATGAGAGTCGATGTGAATTAAATCGATAAGAAACCAGGAAGAAACTGAGAGAAGACATCAATGCAAACAGGCTTAGTCTATTGACACAGGATTCATCACCCCAAGAGAGGATGAAGTATGGATATGACGCAACCCTTGATCTATTTCATTTGTACCGGAAATTCCTGCCGCTCCCAAATGGCAGAGGGCTGGGCACGGCATTTTGCTAAAAACAAGGTGACGGTGTTCAGTGGTGGAATTGAGGCACACGGATTGAATCCGAGGGCTGTGCAAGTGATGCAGGAAGCAGGCATTGACATCTCCCAGCACACCTCGAAACTACTGGACAATGACCTGTTAAACCGGGCGGATTATGCCATCACTTTGTGTGGTGATGCGGAGGAGCGTTGCCCCATGACGCCGCCCCATGTGAAACGGCTGCACTGGGGGTACGAGGACCCTGCACGGGCCACTGGCACGGAGGCAGAGGTGCTCGATAAGTTTCGGATAGTGAGAGATGCCATCCGGGATCAGGTGCAGGTATTCATTGATGAATTAAATGATGATTTATCGACTTGACCTTAGCTAGCAATTTAGGAGTTTGTTTCTAACTCAATTTCCTCAAGATTGCTCGCCGCTACATCCACGTGTTCCCCTGGAAGGGTAACCCGAGGGTCTATGGTCTCCCAATGGGGACGTAGATGGGGGGCAATCTCTTGTTCTAATGGTCTTGCGGTGGTTTGGTAACGACCGTATGCTCCGCTCCACGGGCTTGTCCTGGTGGATCTGATTCCTTGTTTTCTCGCCAGTTTCTCTCCTCTGAGTTTAGTCCTCTGCTCCAATTGGACTATCATGTAACTCCGTTATAACTAGGTAGATAACGCCTAGGAATGGGTAAAATTAATGTAATTATATCGATAATTTTTGATTCATTAAATATGGATTGAATGGACCTTGTTGCTCCTTTAATTTGCGTAGAAAATAGAGGAGCATATCAAATAATTAGGTAGACATTTTTTGATAAGTACCACGAGGAAAGTCGGTTTACGGTTCTTGTAAAAGCTTCTTACGATGTGACTGAATAGCGCAATGGTCGTGCGTGCTTATGCAGGACGCTGGACTGTCACAGTGAGAGCAAAGTATGGAGGTGAAGTTTGTGGCCGAGGATGATGTGCACGTTGAACAAAATAATGCGCGTCAGATGGGAAATCAGGAATCTCGCCGTGAGTTTCTCAAACAGGCCTTGAAAGTCGGCGGAGTTGTTGGGATTGCGACTGTTATTGGAGGTCCTGTGGGGGCTGTAAAGGCACTTGCCAGTACGGAAACAAAGCAAAATGCTACAGATGGGTCTGCAATAAATTGGGAAGGATGGGAGGATCCACAACTCAATGTTAATGATGGTTGGAATAATTGGGACAAAATTCTTAACCCCGATAACTTACCGATTTATCACGATCACTTTGATGAAATAAAAAAAGTAAAACCAAAACATCATTGGGTAATGGTCATTGATTTACGAAAATGCGTCGGTTGCCAATCTTGTACAGTGGCTTGCAAAAGCGAAAATAACATCCCAATTGGCTACTATCGTACCTGGGTGGATGTTGCGGAAATTGGAAGTACTCTTCAAACAAGTTTGGGGAATACGGTTACAGCCAATGGCACTTATGAACAACAAATTAAAATTCGCAATATACCCAAGCTATGCAATCACTGTGATAATCCACCGTGTGTGACGGTGTGTCCAGTCAAGGCAACATTCAAGCGCGCGGATGGTCCTGTACTGGTAGATCCAAGGCTGTGTATTGGCTGTGGGACTTGCGTGAATGCTTGCCCATACGACGCCCGATATATTAATCCAATCTCCCATACAGCAGATAAGTGTACGTTGTGTGTAGAACGAATTGACGAAGGCCTGTTGCCAGCATGTGTGACAACTTGTGTGGGCCGAGCGAGAATATTTGGCGACTTGAATGATCCAACGAGTGAGGTATCCAAGTTACTTGCGAGCAATCCAGTGCAAGTGAGAAAACCAGAGATGGGCACGGACCCGCAAGTATTTTACATTGGGTTGAATGGCGAAATCAGTACCGAGAATGACCCTGAGGCAGAGAATTTAATTTATACGTATACGATGAATACCAATTCTACTGCATATCAACAATTGGCTGGAAAAAGTTTGCTGAAATAGGGTTATTGAAGGGAGTGGTTTTGAGTGGGCTTGGAACAAGTCTATTGGACATTACCCATTGTTGCATACCCGTTTATTTCCGGGCTGATTGCTGGGTCATTTATCGTAGGTTCTCTGTCAAAAATTTTTGGTCAAAAGCAGTATGAGCCTTTGGCAAAGCTAAGCCTCCTAGTCACTTTAGCTTTTATTCTTTTTGCACCCGTAGGGCCGTTGGCTGACTCTCGACAACCCTCTCGCTGGTGGGAGCTATACACTCGTGCACATATTCCAGAAGCCCCCATGGGGTTATTTACAATCATTTGGACCACTTACGTGATTGTGGTGATTGCGGAAATATACCTAGCTTTTCGAGCACCGCTTCATCAATTGAGCGAAGTTACACCGGGCTGGAAGGGTCGTTTGTATCATTGGCTGACGCTGGGCTCCACCGGGATGAGCGAAATGAGACTGCGAAGAGAGCATAAATGGTTGGTTATTCTAGCTGGATTTGGAATTTTTCTTGCTTTTTCCTTTCACGGATATATTGGGTTCATTTTTGGAGCAATTAAAGCCCGGCCATTGTGGCATAACGCTTTGATGATGCCCATGTTCATCACATCCGCCATTCTTTCTGGAATTGCGTTAATGATTATCGTTTACTCCATTGTGTTCCGTTATTTTTCTTTCCACCGAAAAGTAGATTCTGCACTGGTTGATGGTTTGATGAAGATTATGATATGGGTTCTTCTCGTAGACCTATTCTTAGACGTGGTGGATATCCTGAATTCTGCACCGGTAGCATACACGGATCAGGCGACAGCAAGCGGGTTTGCTGAAATTTTTCTCCACGGGCCGTTAACGGGAGCGTACTGGATTGGACAACTTGGGTTACTTGTGGTGGCATTGACTTTGGCCTTATTTAGGGGAATCCGAACTTCTCCACTGTGGGCTTCTGTAGCCTCTTTTGCTGCTCTGATTAGCATTTGGTTTATGCGTTACAACACCGTCATTGGCGGACAGTTGCAGCCCAAGGTATCTCAAGGAGTGGTTCTGTATTCTCCTGCACTATTCGGACGGGGCTCTATGCAGATTGTGTTTGGCCTTTTCATGTTCATATTGTTTGTTTTCTCATTGCTCTTGATGGTTTTTCCTTGGGACGACGAGGCAACAAAACACCGTTTGTTTCATTCCACACAATTGACTAATCACGGTGAACAAAATAGGTCCACAAACAAAATGCTGGAACATTAATTGCTTATGTCGCTGAGGAGGGATAATCATTGAAGAATGACAACAAAAATATATCCCGTCGTACTTTTTTAAAAGGGTTAGTGCTTGGAGGTTCCCTGCTTGGCGGAGTTTGGGGAGGTCTACCGTGGTTACCTGACATGTTTAAACAGCGGGGCAAGTATGTGTACCCAGACCGAATTGAAAACTGGCCTGGTGTAGAACTCCGATACTCAGTGTGCCGTCAATGTCGATCCGACTGTGGTTTGGAAGCTCGCGTATTCCGTGATACCTTACTGAAATTGGACGGAAATCCCTACCATCCGAATTCCACGGAACCGCAACTCGACTATTCCGTGGATCCAAAAACAGCGGTGATGGCTCCCATTCCACATTCTCTTTGTGCTCGGGGACAGGCGGGACGACAAACTATCTATGATCCCTATCGAGTGTTACGTCCGCTCAAACGAGTGGGGAATCGGGGTTCGAACCAGTTTAAAACAATTACCTGGGAACAACTCGTCAGTGAAACAACGAATGGTGGGTATCTGTTTAAGGATGTGCCAGGTGAGGAAACTCGCTATGTGGAGGGATTTAAGGACCTGTGGCTAAATGGTCAAGGGAGATTTATTCCTGCAGACCCCGTCCATCCGGATATGGGGCCTGTAACGAATCAACTCGTAATTTACTGGGGACGTGCAGAACCTGGACAAAATAACTTTATTTCCCGCTTTGCGTCTGCTTTCGGCACGGTGAACGCTTTGCCACACGTGGGGATATGCGAACTAAACCACCATGTGGCCACTCAGCAATCTCTTAACGGTAAAGTGGCCATGTTGAAACCGGACGTGAACAATGCGGAGTTTATTATTTGGTTTGGTGCGGGGATTTACACCGCCAACTTCCCAATGCAGACTTTGGCCCGAAAAGTTGCGGACGCTTCTGCAAAAGGTCTAAAGTTTGTGATTGTAGATGTGTCAGCTATTCCTTCTGTTGCACATGCAGACAAATTTGTCACAGTTAATCCCGGTGGTGATGGTGCACTTGCCATGGGAATGGTTCGGTGGATTATAGAGAATCATCGTTATGATGCTCAATTTTTGGGGAATACAACGATTGAATCGGCTAATCAGACCAATGAACCCAATTATACGAATGCGTCTTACCTTGTCATTGTGGATGAGAAGCATCCACATGCCTTTAAATTTGCCCGTCCAAAGGATGTGGGACTGCAAGTCACATCGACAGATGAAGATAAGCCGCTTGCACTTGACGCATCTGGGAAACCGTATGTATTTGATCAGATTTCTGCGGGACAGCTATGGCCCACAGGGGATCTGAATGTTCAACCGATTAAGATAAATGGGGTTTCCTTGCGGACGGCAATGCAAATTTTGTACCAGAATGCCGTCCAGCACAGTTTATCAGAATATGCTCAAATTGCAGGAGTACAGGAACCATTGATTGAAGAACTTGCAAATGAATTTACGTCACATGGAAAAAAATCCGTTGCAGACTTTTATCGAGGCGCGGCCATGCACACGAATGGATTCTACAATGGAAGATCTATTCTGACATTAAATATGCTCATTGGCAACGTGGATTGGGTTGGAGGGTATATGCAAGGGGGTGCTGCCGCTGACTTTATGGGGACTGGAAAAAACGCTCCCTATCACTTGATGAAATGGCCGAATCAGCCCAAAAAGGTGCCTAATGGCGTAAAAATTTCCCGTGAGGGAACCGCTTACGAAAAGACAAGTTATTACAAGAACGCTTTGGCGGCAGGCCAGTCCCCGTTTCCAGCCAAGCGTCCATGGTTTCCTTTCGGATTTGGAATTTGGCATGAGATTTTTGCTGGTATTTGGGATGGGTATCCTTATCCGGCGAAGATCGTGTATCAACATATGGCCAATCCGGCCTTCTCAGCACCCCCTGGGATGAGTGGAAAACAGGATGAATCCCTGCCATGGTTCAGGATGATTAAAGATTTGAAAAAGGTTCCACTGTTCATTATGGATGATATTGTTGTTTCAGAAACTGGTGCCTATGCTGACTACATTATTCCAGACAGTACGTATTTAGAAGCATGGGGGGCATTACCGGGTTTTCCAACCACGCCGACATCGGTGACGGGAATTCGGCAACCTGTCGTGGAACCTCTGATGGCACGTACCTCGGACGGGCGGGTCATGTGTTTTGAAACCTATATGATTGACGTCGCGAAAAAGCTTGGAATGCCTGGGTTTGGTAATAACGCCTTTATGGAGGGTGGAAGTCTCAATCAGCGGGAAGATTTCTATTTAAAACTGGTTGCTAACGTGGCCTATGATTCCTCTGATTTCAATCGCGTCAATGCCTTGGGGGAACTTATCAAACGTGGACCCGTACCGGACGGATCAGCCGCGGAACTTGCGAGTGTACAACGTTGGATGAAAGTTGCTCCCAATGCCGTCAGCCCAGAACAATGGCGAAAAGTTGCTTATGTCATAGCACGGGGGGGGAGATTTGAAGATTATGATGTGGCCTATCACGGTCCCAAACCGGGGTGGTTGACACACCGCTATGGGGCAAAGGGAAATTTACTTCAAATTTATAATGAAAATGTCGGCTCAACCCACAATGCGGTGACAGGAGAATTGTTCATCGGTACAGGTCAGTCCGTACCACAGAAAACAATGAAAGGCCGTCTCATGGATGACATCGATCTATCGTCAAAGTTCAATTATCATTTAACGACCTATAAGCTGCCGATTCACACCCAGTCTCGGACGATGGATGACCCATGGCTCCGTGAGTTACTGCCTGAGTCCTTCATTGAAATAAACGACCTGGATGCACAGCGAATGGGGGTAACCAGTGGCGACACTGTCCGAGTGATTTCGGCTAATTATCCCCAAGGGCTCACTGGAAGGGTGCGAGTGTTGCCAGGTGTTCGACCAGGAGTCATCACCTTTACAAATTCGTTTGGTCATTGGCAGTATGGTTCCGGTTCATGGATTGTGAACGGACAAACAGTGAGCGGGGATAATCAACGTAATGGGGGGGTTCGGCTTAATCCGTTAATGCGTCTTGACCCGGACATGTTGGACAGCAGTGGCTGGGGAACTTGTCTTGAGGACCCCGTGGGTGGCGGAGCATCCTATTTTGATACAAAGGTCCAAGTGGTAAAAATATAAAATTATAGAGGAGAAGGAGATGAAGGATATGTGGCGTGTTGAGCATATCCATACCAGGTGAGCGGAGCCAGTGAGGCTGTGCAAACAGATGTGCAGGCTTGGCGGGGACGAGTTTACCTTTACGGCATTTTGACAGTACTGTTAAGCCAGCCTCCACAGTTCGAATGGCTTAAAGGGGTGTTTGGTCCGATCCTTGGTCAAATCATTCGCGCACTAGGGCTATCCGAGCGACTGGTGAATATCACAAACGAAATCGAACAGGTACTGTCAAATGAAAATGTAGACACGTCCTGGTTACAGAATGCAGAGGCAGAGTATTATCGCTTGTTTACGGTCCCTGTCAACGGAGAAATGGTTTCACTTGGAGCAAGTTCCTATCTTCCTGAAAATGAGCTGGATCGAAGACGCATAGAATGGGAAGAGTTATATGAACGGTTTGGATTTGCATGGAGAAACCTATTTAACGATACATCGGGGGTTTGGCCCAATGAGTCGGAACATGTTGTGCTCATCCTACCCATATTGGCGATTCTGTCCGATGAGATTATTCAAAGTATAGAATCGGAGGATGAATTTACTTCAGCTTTGCAAAGAGTTTATAACACGGCCCTACGCAGAGCTCATGATTGGCTTCCTATTTGTTTTACTACTATACAGCAGAAATCTAGGCATCCGCTGTATATCTTTTTGGGAGAGATGGCTGAATCAGTGATTCGGATGGATTACGAATTGATATAAAGGGGTGTTCATGATGAACTTTGCGAATATCGGTTGGACTGGGATATTGCTCATTGTGGTTGTGCTCTTAATTTTCTGGGGACCGAGTAAGTTGCCTGAAATTGGGCGTTCTTTTGGAAAGAGCATCAAAGAATTTAAAAATGCTACCAATGGGATTATGGAAGAGCCAAAGGATTCTCCTGCAGCAATAGTACAATCTTCTGTGTCCAATGAAAAGTCGGTCGAAGAAACAGGCAAATAATTAAGATTTTATGCGGGAAATTTGTGACATGGCCAGCGTTAATGTGACACTGTGGGCGTTAACGCTGGCTTTCAATTTACGTTGTAGACAGTTTTATACCCTGGGGTACTGGAGTTATAGCGGGATACTTGAAATTGCAAACAAATATATGAAAGCTACTCAATGATAGGATGGAAATACTTTATCTCCTTGCGTCAGTGGTATGAAAGAGTCCCTCATGGGGAGGGTTTAACATGAAGAATATAAAAGATAGAATGACTGCCATTCAGCACGTTGAGGATTTGCGAAAGCGCCTGATTTACGTTTTAGTGGTTTTCATGGCAATTTTTTTAACCTGCTTGGCATTTATTTCACATATCTATTCTTATCTGGTCTCTCCGTTGCAGAGATTTGGCTTTCGTCTTATGGTCATTTCACCTGGGGAAGTTATTACAGTTTATTTTTCTATGGCGGGGCTTGTTGCCATCGGTTTAACCTTGCCATTTGCTCTGTGGCAAGCGTGGTTATTCATCAGTCCGGGACTGACAGAAACTGAACGCAAATATACGTTTCATTTACTGCCTGTGGTTACTGCGATGTTTTTGATTGGAGTTACTTTTGCATGGCTGGTTATTTTCCCAACAATTCTACATTTCTTATTGATTATCAGCAGCCAACACTTTGCTGTGATGATTCGTGCCCGTGAGTATTTTTCTTTTGTGACTGGAATTTGTTTGCCATTTGGTTTTGTCTTTGAGCTACCTGTGGTGGTCGTTTTTCTAACAAAAATCGGGATTCTTACACCCCGCTTGATGAAAACAAAACGCCGATATGCTTATGTGGTGATTGTGTTACTAGGTGTATTTATCAGTCCGCCAGAACTCATTTCGCATTTGAGTGTAGTGGTTCCGATGATGTTCCTATATGAGATCAGCATTGTATTATGTGTGGTTTCATACAAAAAACGACAACAGGTTTCTGCAGAAATCATGAAGTCTGTATAGGGAGTGTAGTTCTTCTGACTGGATGCTGAGGTCATCTGAGATGGGCCTTCATTCTCTGACAGAGTGGACGGAGATCCTAATGAAACTATCAACGGAAAGTTGAATCGTTTACTAAACACACAAAAAAAGGAGAGATGTACAGCAATGAAAGAACCGGAGCAAGTCCAGTCTCTACCTTGCGTTAAGGATGCCCGGGGACGTCTGTTGCGGGATCTGCGAATTTCTGTGACTGACCGCTGTAATTTTCGCTGTCGATACTGTATGCCCAGAGAGGTATTTGATGAGAACTACACATTTTTGCCTCATTCGTCCCTTTTGACCTTTGAGGAGATTACACGCATTTCTCGTGCCTTCGCCGCATTCGGGGGTCATAAGTTACGGCTCACTGGTGGGGAACCCCTGCTTCGCCGAGACTTAGAGATCTTGATTGATATGTTGGTGCGAATTCCAGGGATTGATGACATTGCAATGACTACCAATGGGTCGCTGTTAACAGTCGAACGTGCTAGGTCCTTGAGAGATGCAGGGTTAACTCGAGTATCTGTCAGCTTGGATGCCTTGGATGATGACATTTTTATGGCTATGAATGATGTTCAGGTTCCAGTCACAAGAGTCTTGTCTGCCATTGAAGCAGCACAAACTGTCGGATTGAGCCCGGTGAAGGTGAACATGGTTGTCAGACGCGGGTTCAACGAAGGGCAGATTTTACCGATGGCAGCCCACTTTCGCGGCACCGAACAAGTTTTGCGCTTGATTGAATACATGGATGTGGGGAACAGCAACGGTTGGCGCATGGACGACGTTATCTCTGCGGAGCAAATGCTCGCCCTAATTGGGCAACATTGGCCTCTTCGTCCTTTGTCCGCTCAGATTTCTGGGGAAGTTGCCAGACGTTACGCTTATGTGGATGGAATGGGTGAAATTGGTATCATCGCTTCAGTGACACAACCCTTTTGCTCCGGGTGTAGTCGTATTCGGCTGACCTCGGACGGACAATTGTTCACCTGTCTGTTTGGTGACCAGGACTGGGACATGAGAGAAAGGGTACGACGGGGAGATGCCGACGAGGAGTTGGTGAATTTTCTTACTCAGATCTGGGGAAAGCGATCCGACCATTACTCAGAAGTCCGATTGGCTATCACTCCACAGCGAAACAAAATAGAAATGTCGCGGATTGGTGGTTAGTCAGGAGACCGACCTGTCGAGTGTTGCGGAATCCTAGCATTCTCCGTTTACCTGGGGTGGTGAATAGCGGGGAGATCGAGAATGCCGTATTGTCAAGAGAATGGTCGGCGTTGTAGTGCTGACGCATGATCCCCCTGTTGGACTTCGCCTTGGTCGGCCCAAGGAGCAAAGGAGCACGTTGAGCGTATCATTTTAGGATGAGTGCGTCCCAAT
>DAHWFY010000076.1 GCA_027336365.1 Bacillota bacterium
GGCGAGGACTTCTCAGTTGGAGAGGCCATCGGAAAAACCTGATGGAGAGTGGATAGCGAATCACCATTTTGAAAAACGCTACCAGATTGAGACAACGGGAGCACGACTGCTGTGGTCGGGCTACCGTCAACCAGCCTATCATCGCGACTGTGTGCAGCCAAGCTGTCATGACGGGAGAGGCGAAAGCCGTTTACTGACAAACTGCCGATTCTAATCGAAGCGAAAGCGATAGTATTTGACAGAGTTTGTATGCGGATAGTGCAAAAATTGCAATTAAATTGGTAACAGGAGTTTCAGACCTGTGAGCGCCAAGAGAGCCAGAGTGGCGTACTGGAAACGGCGAACATCCAGGTGAAAGTGAATGCGATTGCCTACCCACAGACCCATGGCCATGGCGGGAACCAACCAGAGTCCACTAAGGAGTGTGGGCCAAGTTAACAATCCTAAACCCGTGTAAAAGCATCCGCGCACAAGTCCATCGGTCACGGCAATCAACTGGAAGGTGGCGCGAAAACCTCGCTTGTCTAGGTGACGCATTTGCAGGTAAGCCACAATGGCGGGTCCGCCGCCGCCGTACAAGCTACCCATGGTGCCACCCAACAGTCCTAAAGGAGCACCCCAGGGACGGCGTACGCGGGGGAGAGATCCAGGCTTTACGATATAGGCGTAAGTCACATAGGCAAGTATAAACAAGCCGAGCAGAGCCGTCACGTGTTGGGCTGGCAGTACGTGCAGTATCCATGCCCCTATGGCTAGGCCGATAATAGTAGCAGGCCATAGCCAAGGGAGTTCCTTCCAGTCAATTTGCTTGAAGTCATAGGTTCCCAGCACCAAACTGCCAAGGGTGTCAATTATGTACACAATCGGTACTGCCACGGTGACGGGAAGAATGAATAGCAACAGAGATACGGAAATTAATCCAGAACCGAAGCCAAGACTTCCTCGTACGACAAAGGCGACGAACACGATGGCAAAGGCGATGGTAAAGTCCACAGGGGAGAATATGCCAAATTGCATCCCGTGGTCACTCCTTTCATCACGGAATCACTTACAGACAAGTGAAGACAACAGAAGGGCGTTGGAAAACCTCAGACATTCGTTGGTTGTCCGAAATGAGCCGTTTGCCGTTATCGTATACCCGGTAACGGTTTTAAGCCACCGTGGATTACCACTGAGGGCTTTGACAGGATTTCATGATATACTTTTTTCAGACCTGAGAACAGGTTGCGCGGGGACAGACAATCTCAAGAAGAAGCTTTGACTGGCTGGGGGGCTGCAAGTCCGCTCATCTGACAACCTCCATATGAGGTTGTCCGGAAAGGGGTCAGAACTCTCCAGCGCATTGCATTGTCGTCGCCCAACATGCTCCTTCACGGTCCGAAAACGTACGGCACGGGGCTCACGCCGGTCTAAACGCTCCCCAGTGGGGAGCAGACCTATGTGCGTTTTGGGCTAGCCTCCTCGCACTGCTTGGGTCTGACCGGACCCCTTTCCGGACACTCACTATATGGGAGTTGATTGTGTCATTCAGCACATTTCTGATACGGCTACCCTAAATAATGGTGTGAAGATGCCATGGTTGGGATTGGGAGTTTACAAAACTCCAGAAGGACAAGAGGTACGGCAGGCGGTGACCACGGCTTTGGCACGGGGCTATCGCAGTATAGATACGGCTGCTCTGTATGGGAATGAAAGGGGAGTGGGAGAAGCCCTGAAAATCTCTGAGTTGCCCAGGGAAGCGGTATTTGTCACAACCAAGGTGTGGAATTCTGAACAGGGTTATGAATCCACTCTAAAAGCTTTTGCAGCAAGTCAGAAACGTTTAGGTTTGGATTACGTAGACCTGTACCTCATTCACTGGCCTGTCAAAGGAAAATATAAAGATACCTGGCGTGCATTGGAGAAACTGTATTTTGACGGATGGGTGCGAGCCATTGGGGTCAGCAACTTTCAGATTCATCACCTTGAGGACCTGTTGACAGATGCCGTGGTTGTGCCAGCAATTAATCAAGTAGAGTATCATCCTCGCTTGACGCAAGAAAACTTGCTTCTGTATTGCAAAGAGCACAAAATCCAAATGGAAGCTTGGAGTCCGCTGATGCGTGGACAGGTGCTCACTCATCCAGTGGTGGTTGAAATCTCTCGGAAATATGGGAAGACTCCGGCACAGGTTATCCTGCGTTGGGACCTTGAGAAACAGGTTGTGACCATTCCCAAGTCGGTTCATCCGAATAGAATTGACGAAAATGCCAATATTTTTGACTTTGCCTTAGAACCGCAAGAGGTTGCTCAGATCAGCAGTTTGAATAATAATCACCGGGTGGGGCCGGACCCAGATGACTTCGACTTTTAAAGTTTGAATAAGGTACGTGGTTGAGCGGTGCAGAAAGCACAACTCTAGAGACTCATCATGGGAGTCCTGGTTTGTCGGGCTTGCCCTCTCCAGTAAAAAAGCAACTACGCCGTGTTCACACATCTGCGGGGGCTACTATCAGCGGTTTGGGGGGCTGTCCGTGGTGCACCCACAACTTTGGCGGAAAACAACTCGGCTGGGTAGTACCGTGTTTACTGGTGGCTTCACCGCCTGTTCAATCATGGTTAGCAAGGTTTGTGCTGCAACATCTCCCAATTGCTGAGTAGGTTGTTTAACGGAAGTCAGGGGTGGATCTACCAAGTCGGTCGTCAGAACGTCGTCCCACCCGGTGACGGCGACCTCTTGAGGAATTCGCTTGTCGTTCTCTCTCATGGCTTGATAAACGCCAAATGCCAATTCATCATTGGCGCACAACAGACAGTCTGGCAGTTGTTCGCGTGCCAGTAAGTCTATTGCCGCCCGCTTGCCGTCATCTTGTCGGTATTCGCAACGGATGAGTTCTGGGTCTGGCAATTGCCGGCGCCGAAGTGCGGATTGTACTCCCTGCCAGCGTTCCATGACGTCAAACGACAAATCCGGATTGCCGAAAAAAGCAAATTTTCGATATCCGTGTTTTCCGCTCAAGTGACCCACCAATTCCTCGGCAGCTTGACGATTTTCACACCGAACACAAGGAATATCGGTGATGGAGGGACGTGCTAGCAGGACGATGGGAATGCCGGAGCGAGCAAGGTTACTCACGGTGTCGTTGCTCACGGTACGATCCATCATCACCATTCCGTCGACTCTTCCAGCTAGGTCTGCAATCAGTCGAGTGCTTTCCGGACGCCTGTGAGTGGCAAGCACAACCACGCTATACCCGGCGGTGACTGCCTGGTTTTCAAAGCCTAACATGACACCACTGTAATAAGGACCGGAAAAATCAGGGAAGACGATTCCCAATGCGGCATGGCGCTGCCCTTGCAACGCCTGTCCAACTTTGTTAGGGATGTAGTTGAGTTGGCGAATAGCCGACAAAACCCTCTTTTTTGTCTCTGGAGAGACCTGTCCAATCCCGTTCTGCACCCTGGATACCGTTGCGATGGATACACCGGCAAACTTTGCAACATCCTTAATGGTCACGGGCACTTGAATCGCCTCACTTATGACGTTCATTGAGCAGTTTCTGTTAGGAGTAATGACTTGACATCTTATTTCAAATCAATACGGCTCTGCGGATTTGCGATCCCTGCTTATGCCGCTATCAGCGGCACGAAGGTCTATGAAAAGTGTTACTAAATCATCAATTTGAGACGATTTATCCTATCACACTTTCCGACTTAGGAATAGAATCCATTCAATGAGATCCTCTGACCAGACTTTCATGCCGTTGTTAGCGGCACCAGTAAAGAATGTAAATCCACGCAATTGTATTTACTGGAGTAGACTTTCATGCCGCTGATAGCGGCACCAGTAAGGAGTGTCAATCCACGCAACCGTATTTACTGGAGTAGAAGAAGAAAACTTATTAAACACCTCTTGACAGCAACTTCTGCTAGGATTATGCTGTAAACGTTTACTGGTGTTTCGAATTATCTTTTATTATATCTTAGTAAGGAAATATATCAATAGAAATAGTTTACATAAGTTGGGAGGAAGTCTTGTGAAAGATTTTGCGGTTGAATCCAAAAAGGTCAATCCAGCGTCCATTTCCGATGGGGAGTGGCTTCGCGAGGACAGACACTCCTTGGGCCGCGAGGTATTATCTGCACCCACGGGTTTGCAAGCAAAAGAGGGGCTCGGGCAAGTCACATTATCCTGGAACCCTGTTCCGGGAGCATCTGGGTACACTCTCTTACGTCGTGCAAACAATGGGGAGGAATTTGTAGAAGTAGATCATCACGGGGGTGATGTGAAAGCGTTCCCTGGTACCGCCTACACGGACACAACGGGGGAATTAGGGGAAAAATATCAATATGCGGTAGCTGCAATAGCAGCGCCCGAGGGACCGCGAGGTCAACTTTCGGATTTCGTGGTTGCTGCGTCTCGCTGGCAGGGTGATGGTGAAATTCGCATGTGGGTAGATGTCACTCATACTACAGGTGATATTCACCCAATATGGAGAATGATAGGAAGCGAGCACTTGTCGCAAATGGCAAGTAGGGAGATTGTGGGGGGAAAATTTGTCGGAGAAGACTTCTTTAACGCATTGGCCATGGCCAAGGAGCAATTGGGTGTGCAACGAGTCAGGGCGCATGGGATATTTCTTGATGAGTTACAGGTGTATTCCCTGAATGCCGAAGAACCCGTCATGAATTTTGGGACCGTTGATGATATTTATGATAGGTTGCTGAGCTTAGGTCTTAAACCTGTGGTGGAGTTGTCTTTTATGCCCAAAGACTTGGCGGCAGACCCCAATCCGACGGTTTTCCATTACCAAGCTCACATTTCTCCTCCTTCCTCCTGGATACGTTGGGAGCAGTTGGTGAAAACTTTTGTGCAACACTTGATAGCTCGCTACGGTGTGGAAGAGGTCAGCCAGTGGGGATTTGAAGTATGGAACGAGCCTAATCTTGCTGTGTTTTGGACGGCCAGTCAGGCCGAATACTTCCATATGTATGAAGTCACTGTCCGCGCGGTAAAGGCGGTCGACACTCGCCTTTGGGTAGGCGGACCTGCCACGGCCGCATCCGGATGGATTCCTGAGTTCCTCCGGTACGTCAAAGAACACGAATTGCCGCTAGACTTTTTGGCAACTCATACCTATGGCAATATGCCCTTGGATTTTCGGACCATGCTTGCGCAGGTGGGCCTGGCTCAGACGGAAATCTGGTGGACGGAGTGGGGAGTGACACCAACCCACTTTGCCCCGGTCAACGATTCGGCATTTGGCGCACCATTTGTATTGCACGGGTTGAAACAGGCCCAGAACAGTGTGGATTTTTTGGCGTACTGGGTCATCAGTGACCAGTTTGAGGAACTTGGACGCGGCAACAAGCTTTTTCACGGTGGGTTTGGTCTGTTGACGGTTGGGGGTCTTCGCAAACCTCGTTTTTGGGCCCTGCGTTTGGCGGAAGAAATGGGAACTGTTCAATTGGCTTACGATATGACGGGAGATGGAGCGAGAACCCTAGTGGATGCCTGGGTGACGCGCCACGACAACGGGACGGTTGATGTGCTGATATGGAACGGCACGATGAATCAACATCAGCAATCCGGCTACCCGTGGTTGGACCGCACCGTGAAGGTGCAGTTATCTCACCTGAAACCCGGAGCATATCGCGTGGCTCTGGCCCGAGTGGACCAAGGACATTCGAATATTATTCGAGCTTGGAATGAAACGAAAGACTGGCCGAATGAGTTGGAATGGCAACAGCTCCAAGCCCTGGATCGCTTGGATGAAGTCGTAGTACACTCCCACTTGGCCCTGGAACAGGACACCTTTCACTTTGCTTTTGATTTACCAATGCCGGGTGTTGCGAGGCTTCGCCTCGAACCCATAGATGGAATCACGGACTTCCAGTAATGACTGGTAAGTCACGAATCAGACATGAGGGGGTGCACACCGTGAAGGGTGCAAAGTTCATTTCGCTACTTTTGACCGCAGGAATTTCAGCATCCGTTCTAACTGCGTGTGGAACGGCAGGAACACCGCAAGGCAGCAATTCAACCACTGGTAACAGCACCGCAAAAAGTGGGGGAACGACGAGCAGTTCTTTGGTAATTGGGGTGGATAACGGATCGCCAACGTTTACCGACAATTTCAATCCGTTTGGCCCAGGAAACCGCATTGGTACGAGTTATATTTATGAACCCCTGTTCTACATCAATTCCATCAATGGCCAAGTGGTTCCTTGGTTGGCCACCGCGTATCAGTGGGAAGGGAATCAAAAACTGGTTTTAACCATTCGCAATGGTGTCAAGTGGAATGATGGACAGCCATTCAGCGCTGCGGATGTTGTCTTCACCTTTGACTATCTTAAACAAAATCCAGCGCTCGACTGGCAAGGACTCTGGCAGGTTTTGCAGTCAGTCACCGCAAATGGCAACCAGGTCACATTCAGTTTTAAGAAACCGGACGTCCCTATATTCTATGAAATTGCGAGCACCATCATTGTGCCCAAGCATATCTGGTCCACCATTACGAATCCAGCTCAGGGAATGAACGAAAATCCCGTCGGAACAGGCCCCTATGAAGTGGGCAGTTTCACACCGTATCAGTATACCCTGAAGAAAAACCCGTCTTATTGGCAGGCCAATAAGGTTGCGGTGGACAAGATTGTCTTTCCAGTGCTCGGCAATAATCAGACTGCGGCTTTGAAACTGTCTTCTGGTCAATGGGATTGGGCAACGCTGTTTTTGCCCAACGTGCAACAGACCTTTGTTAGTAAAGACCCGCAATACAATCAGTACTGGTTTCCACCCGGAGGAATTATCTCCGTCGGCATGAATCTGACCAAGGCTCCCTTTAATGACGTTCATTTCCGGGAAGCCATGGCATATGCCATCGACAAGCAGAAGATTGCGCAACAGGCGGAAGATGGCTATGTATCTGTCGCCAGTCAGGTGGGGTTGGTCCTGCCGGGTCAGAAGCAATGGTTGAATCCATCCATTCCAAATCAGGGTGTGTATGCTTATAATGTGCAAAAGGCCAAGCAAATTCTTTCACAAGCGGGTTATCACACCAACGCACAGGGACAATTGCTGGACCACAGTGGTAAGCCAATTTCCTTTAATCTAGAAGTTCCGAGCGGGTGGACAGACTGGATTCAGACCGCGCAGATTGTTCAAAGCAGCTTGAAGCAACTCGGAATTACGGTGAATGTTCAGACGCCGCAGTATGGAGCATATAGCCAAAGTCAGGCGACGGGTCAGTATGACGCCGCATTGATGGCCTACGGTGGCACGCCTACGCCGTTTACGTCTTACGATACCTTACTCAACAGTAAATACGTTATGCCAGTGGGTAAGTCGGCCAATGCAAACGTGGAACGTTGGAGCAACCCGGTGACAGACCAATTGCTCACCAGTTGGGTTCAGGCAACGGATTCTCAGGCGCAACTACAGGATGCTTATAAGATTGAAAATGTCATGTATCAACAATTGCCTGTAGTCAACCTATTTTACGGGGCAACTTGGAGTGAATTCAGCACGAAAAAATTTGTCGGTTGGCCCAGCGCTTCAGACCCTTATGCTCCACCGGCTCCTTATGGGCAAGCACCGCTCATGATTATGACGCACCTGCAACCCCGCTCTTAATAGCTGGATGCGTTGATCCGAGCAGTGGCAGGGCTCCTTTCCCCGGGATGAAATTCTCGGGGAAAGGTCACCTACCTGGAAAGGAAGTTCAGGAACCATGAAGTATTTTTTGCGTAAGGTGGGTTTTTTGTTTCTGACGGTCTGGATTGCTGTCACGCTGAACTTCATATTGCCGCGATTGATGCCGGGAAACCCTGCTCAGGCCATGATGGCGAAGTATGCTCAACAGGGTCCGGTGACACCTTCTCAGGAACGTGCTTTGGCTTTGATGTTGGGGTTGCCAACTGGTTCTTTGTGGAGTCAATACTGGCAGTACTTGGGGAACCTTTTGCACGGAAACTTTGGAATTTCTTACTCGTTTTACCCGGAGCCGGTCATGACGGTGATTGCTCGAGCCCTTCCCTGGACTCTGACATTAATAGGGTTAGTCACCATTATGCAATTTATCGTAGGAACTCTGTTGGGAGTGTATGCAGCCTGGAACAGAGGTAAGAAATTTGATTCCACGGCCACCGTGTTGTTTTCATTCACCTCTGCTTTTCCTTATTTTTGGATTGCATTGGCTTTTATCTACTTATTCAGCTATATACTGCATTGGTTTCCGCTCTCCGGTGGATTCTCGGGTTCTTTATCACCTGCGTGGAATGGTGTTTTTATCTCCAGTGCAGTTTACCACAGCGTTTTGCCCGCACTGACTATTTTTATCACGGGCATCGGCGGCTCGTTGTTGGGAATGCGCAACAACATGATTAATACCCTGGGGGAAGACTATATCTTGTTGGGCAAGGCGGCGGGGTTGCCGGAGTACGTGATTGCCACGCGTTATGCTGCCAGAAATGCCATGCTCCCCATCGTGACCAACTTTGCGATGTCCCTGGGATACGTGGTGGGTGGGTCTCTGCTCATGGAAACGGTATTTGCTTACCCAGGGATGGGGTATTTATTGGCTACCGCCGTCAATAATCAGGACTATCCCATGTTGCAGGCACTGTTCTTGTTTATTACGGTGAGTGTGTTACTAGCAAACTTTGTGGCAGATATCTTATATGGTTTGTTAGATCCTCGCGTGCGAAAAGGAGGTGTGAGGTGATGGAGTCCTTGCGCAGACAAGCAAAGCTGTCATCCACACCGACTGAATCCACTTCCCACGGTGCGGTTTCTGAACATGAGGTGCTGAAACAACCCGGATTTCTCGCCTTGTTGTGGGAAAATCGAAAAGCCCGTATGGGTATCATTGTTTTGACATTTTTTATTCTGATGGCTCTCTTCGGGCCCTTGTTGGCACCCTATTCGTTGAGTGACACCAATTTTGCTCTTTCACATCCTCCAAGTGCGGCTCATTGGTTGGGAACCACGCAGAGTGGACAGGACGTCTTAACGCAACTGATTTACGGGTCACGGGTATCCATGTTTGTAGGCTTTATCGCCGGTGCATTAGTCATTTTCATCGCTCTGCTGGTAGGCTTTTTAGCGGGGTACTTCGGCGGTTTGGTGGACGAGGTGCTTTCACTGGCCATGAATGTGATGCTTGTCTTACCAGGGTTGCCATTAATGATTCTCATTGCCGCGTACATGCCATCCCATGGGATTTGGGAGATCATCATGGTCATGTCCATTACGGGTTGGGCATTTGGCGGGCGTTCCCTACGAGCTCAGATGATGACAGTGGTGCAGCAGGACTACGTCGTGGCTGCAAAGTTTGCTGGGGAACGTCCTCTGCGGGTTATTTTTCGGGAGATCATGCCCAATATGCTGTCCTATATCATTGCCAATTTCTTTGGAGCGGTAATTGGAGCGGTTTTGGCGGAAGCAGGGCTGGAGTTCTTGGGTCTAGGAAACCCCAGTATCACGAGTTGGGGAACCATGATTTATTGGGCTCAGTCCAGTGATGCTATGCTTAACGGGCAGTGGGCTTGGATTTTAGCCCCAGGATTGTGCATCGCTTTGTTGGCTGCCTCTTTGACCATGATAAACTTTGGCATTGATGCGGTGGCGAATCCGCGCCTACAAGAGGAGTGACCGGATCATGCTGGAAGTAAAAGACCTGTGGGTAACTTATAAGTCTCGTCACGGGAAACCTGTCACCGCTGTTCGGGGCGTGCATATCACCATTCCAGATAACACTTTCATCGGTCTCGTAGGGGAGTCCGGTTGTGGAAAGTCGACACTGGGCTTTGCCATTGCGCGCCTGCTGGATGGGCGTCGTAATCAGGTGGCAGGGTCCGTTGTATTGAATGATGTGGATCTGCTTAAACTCGACGAACGAGAACTACGGGCGTTGCGTTGGAAAAAAGTGTCTGTTGTTCTCCAGGGAGGCATGAATGCCTTCAATCCAGTGCACAAGATCAAACAGCAGTTCATGGACGCCATGCGTGCTCACGGAAATTTTACTGTGACTGAAATGAAGGAAAAAATAGCTCTCCTTCTGCAGCATGTTCAGTTGGACAGTGAGGTCATGGAGATGTACCCCCATGAATTGTCCGGGGGGATGAAGCAGCGGGCTGCCATTGCCCTATCTCTTGTGCTGGATCCGGAACTTGTCATTTTAGATGAGCCCACCACGGCTCTGGATGTCGTGGTGCAGCATGCGATTGTGGATATGCTGAAAGATTTGCAGCGAAGACTGAAATTCTCGGTGCTTTTCATTAGTCATGATTTGGGGCTGGTGCTCGAAGTGGCACAGCGAGTGATGGTGATGTATGCGGGCGAGATAGTTGAGGAACGGTCGACTGCCACTTTACTCAAAAAGTCCTTGCATCCATACACGCAGGCCTTGTTGGATTGCTATGTGGATCCACAGGCTGAGGATGTACGCCTAGCAGGCATTCCGGGATCTCCTCCGGACTTATCGCTTCCTCTTCGTGGTTGTGCGTTCGCACCTCGCTGTGCCAAGGCATTTGCTGCCTGTCGTGATGAGAAACCGGAAACTACTTTCGGTGGGGGTGGGTTTGTGCAGTGTCATCTGTACACTAAACAAGGGGTGACCACCGATGAGTCCTGAAGTTATACAAACAGTTGGAAGTCAAGCTGCGCGTCTAGAACTACGCGAGGTGACAAAAATCTACCAAAAACGGCGACGTAATACGGTGGCACTCAATCGTGTGTCATTTGCCGTAGAGCCAGGAAAAATTGTGGCTTTAGTGGGAGAAAGCGGCAGTGGAAAGACAACCATTGCACGCATTGTCACGGGCATTGAACGGCCCACTTCTGGAGAAGTCAGTCTCGGAAATTGGCAAGTGGAGACACTTCCCACAAGAAGGTTGCGGGAATATCGACGCTTTGTTCAGATGGTATTTCAGGACCCATTTTCATCTTTAAATCCTCACAATACGGTTTTGCAGACTCTCATGCGACCGCTCATCAACCACCGTCACTTCAGTTTGTCTCGTGCTAGAGAGCAGGCTTTCGCAATTATGGACACCGTTCGTTTGACGCCGGTGGAACAGTTTGCCAACAAGAAACCCCATCAACTGTCTGGTGGTCAGCGGCAGAGGCTTGTGATTGGACGAGCGATTGCGCCAGCACCACAGTTGATGGTAGCTGATGAACCAGTCTCGATGTTGGATGTTTCCATTCGAGCGGATGTGCTTTATCTCATTGATGAACTGCGCCAACGAACTGGCATGTCAGTATTGTATATCACTCATGACTTGTTGAGTGCGCGAGCGGTCTCAGATGAGGTGGTGGTCCTTTATCGGGGCCATGTGGTTGAACGCGGTGCCGCTCAAGAAGTCATCAGACATGCGGAGCATCCCTACACGCGTGTTTTAATCAATGCCATACCCAATCCTCGACGTGACATGTATCCTGTGTTAAGCCGGGACCCGGAGCTTGTCCATATAACGGAAGCTGGTTCCACGTTGCCCAGTTCTCAGTATCCGAGTGAGGCGGGTGCGTTGAAGAATGTGACCGGAACAAGCGGTGTCAAGACAGATGTGGCTGTGGGATGCCCTTTTATTCAGCGATGCCCATACGCTACATCCCAATGTGCAGAACAAACTCCTGTTTTACAAGGAGCGACAACACATCAGGTGGCTTGTTGGCACACTGGAGAAATATAGAGGTTGCCCAAAGGGTCAGAACTCCCCGGCACATTCCTTCGTCGTCTAAAATGCTCCTTCACAGATCGATTACGTACGATATGGGACTCACGCTGGTCTAAATGCTCCCCACTGGGGAGCAGACCCAGTGGGCATGTTGGGTCAATCTCCTCCACATATAGATACCTCGGTGTTGCCCTGACATTCTTGTTCCTAGTGAGCAGAGGAGTGGGCGATTCATGATTTATAGCAAAATTGTTCCAGGAAAGTTTATTCACAGGGTAAATCGTTTCGTAGCTCAGGTATGGGTGGCTGGGCAAGAGGAGACGGTTCATGTGAAAAACACGGGTCGTTGCACTGAACTGCTTCTGCCGGGAGTGGAAGTTTGGCTGGAATGGGTTGAAAAGGTCGGGCGGAAGACTCGTTTCTCTCTGATTGGGGTGAAGAAGGGGCAGGTTCTGGTGAATATTGACTCGCAGGCCCCAAACACGGTGGCCTATGAAGCCATCGCAGATGGGAAATTGTTGGAACTTGGAGGGAGCCGAATTCAATCCATTCGACGTGAGGTCACTTACGGCAAGTCCAGATTTGACCTGTCTTTTCAAGGACGGCGTGGGCCAGGATTTGTGGAAGTAAAAGGAGTCACACTGGAACAGGACGGAGTGGCCCTGTTCCCAGATGCTCCCACCGTGCGGGGGGTAAAACACATGCGAGAACTGGCACAGGCTCAGGCCGCAGGCTACGAGGCTGTGGTTTTATTTGTCATACAGATGAAAGGGGTGTCTTGCTTTCGCCCGCATCGAGACATGGACCCCGACTTCGCAGAGTCTGTGATTCAAGCCGCTGCAGCCGGAGTGAAGGTGTTGGCCTACGATTCCCAGGTGACTCCTACCACCTTGGTTTTGGACAGACCCGTTCCAGTACATTTGATGTAGTTTTTGCGAACAAATCCGTTGACCCAATGGAGTGGTGACGTTTCTGGGATGTCCAATGTATGAGTTAGGCGTGACTAGGAGTTTTTACGGTAGGCTTGATGTGACCGCTGAAATGAACCCATAAGGAATTGATGAACAACAGGGC
>DAHWFY010000077.1 GCA_027336365.1 Bacillota bacterium
TCCTCGTCCTCCGTGAAACCGCCTGCATGATGCAGCCAAAAAACTGCCAGACGGAAACCGGCAACTTCTACCGTTCTAAGTATAGCATGCTCATGCTCCCAGGTCAGCCATTTCCCGGCCCCAACGGAGTGGAAGAGCCTTGCAAGTTTTTGGCAATCTCCTCCAACTTGTGAAATCGGTGATTGAGCCCAGATTTGCTCACTGTATTCCCCATCCGGGCACACAATTCCTGCAAGTTTGCCTCTGGATAACGCCACCGAATTTCCGCCGCCTCACGCAAACGTTCAGATAACTGCTGCAATCCCATGCGTTCCTCAATGATACGAATCACTTCAAGCTGACGAACGGCCGCTCCAATCGTTTTGTTCATATTGGCCGTTTCACAATTAACAAGACGATTGACTTGGTTGCGCATTCCCTTGAGGATACGCACATCTTCAAATTTCAGCAAAGCCTGGTGCGCTCCAATCAGGCTGAGAAATTCTACAATCTTCTCACCCTCTTTGAGATACACGACGTAGTTTCGTTTGCGGGCAATCAGACGGGCGTGTAACCCATACTGATTCATACGTCGCCGCACCGCATGAGCCTGGTCCTCATCCATGGTACTCAATTCCAGATGGTACGAATGACTGCCCGGATCGTTGATCGATCCGGCGGCCAAAAACACCCCACGTAAAAAGGATCGTCGACAACATTCTTTAGAAAAATTCGGTAAACCAGGCACCTGTATTCCCGTTTGCGGATCCTTGTGCCACCCCAGACGCTCCAACCACTCATCAGGAGGGGAGAAGATTCGTACCGCATACACCCGGTTTTTCTTGAGACGCATTTTTTTGCGTACTGCAACCTCCGGATGGATGGCAAACTCCTCTCTGAACTGAGTATATATACGCCGGGCAATCGCCACATTTTCTGTTTCTACATCCAACACCCGCCGATTGTCACTACTCCACAATCGACCGTTGAGACTCGCAATTCCAGATAATTCAGCCAATCGGCAACAGGCTGAAGTGGACACCAAAGTTAGTTCCTTTTTGGTTTCGCCAGCGAAAGACATGACTCACTCCCCCAGGGAATCTCCACCGTGACGGTGCGTCCGTCCTGCCGGATTCTGTCGTTCATAACCGATGAGACTGACAATTTGTTCGGCAATCCGACGACTGTCATGGCGAGCATACGTTGCATAATGCACAAAGTCCCGGGCAATCACCCGTAGCCCCAAGTCGTTCAAAGCCTCCATGTCGATGCGCACTGGAAAAGCCCCTTGAGCCTTATACTGAGACACTGCCTCTGGTGGCAAGGTGGCGGCATTCACCAAGATGTAATCAAACAATCTGCGTGACACGTGGCGGTAAATTGCCTGAACATGTTGAGCGGCCGATAAAGAATCGGTCTCCCCAGGCTGAGTCATCACGTTGCAGACATATATTTTTTTGGCTGCACTAGTTGCAACCGCTGTGGCAATTTCAGGCACCAACAAATTCGGCAAAATACTGGTATACAGACTCCCTGGTCCCACCACAATGGCGTCCGCCTCAGCAATGGCCCGCAGGACCTCGGGTAGCGGATGCAGGTCTTGCGGAAATAATTCCACCCGTTCCACCGGCTGGCCAGCCAAGGGAATGTTGGATTCCCCTTCCACAACCCGGCCATCTGTCAACACGGCACGCAATACAACGTCTTCTTTCACTGCTGGCAACACTCTGCCCCGCACTGCCAAGACACGACTGGTTTCCCGAATGGCCGACTCAAAATCACCCATGATATGAGTCATAGCGGCCAAAAATAGGTTGCCAAAGCTGTGACCAGCTAGCCCTTCACCAGCAGGAAAGCGAAACTGCAGAAGTCGTTCCAGCAGAGGTTCAGTATCTGCCAAGGCCACCAGACAATTGCGAATGTCTCCCGGTGGAGGCATGGCAAAGTCTGCCCGCAGACGCCCAGAACTTCCCCCATCGTCTGCCACCGTAACAACGGCCGTCAGGTCCACGTCAAACTCCTTGAGTCCCCGCAGCACCACGGATAAACCGGTTCCTCCACCCATGGCGACAATGCGGGGACGCCGCTGGACTTGCCTAAGTCGCTGCCTCGCCAGGTGAAATTCCCGCCACCAGCCAAATCCCAGAATGAATATGGCAGCTAGTACCACCACGAAACCCACCGTCAGACTGGAGATCTGCCAACGCTCCACGCCCAACGAACCCCCCAAGATGCCCGCTCCAAAACACGCAATGGTCCATGCCCATAACCACCACCGGCGCACCCTCATCCCCCCCGCTCGCTGTCGCGGTGAATTAGGTGCGCATCCGCCTTTGCTCGGATGTGGTCAAGAAAGTGACGGCTGACGGCCACTGAACGGTGCCGCCCACCCGTGCAACCCACCGCAATGACCAGGTGACTCTTACCTTCTTCCATGAACTGCGGAATCAAAAAGTCAATCAAACCTTCTGCCCGTTTCAAAAACTCTTGGGTTGCCGGCCATTGCAACACATAATCGTAAACCAGTTTGTCTTCTCCGGACAATGGTCGAAGTTGCTCAATGTAATGTGGATTAGGTAAAAAACGCACGTCGAAAACCATGTCTGCGTCAATCGGAATCCCATACTTAAACCCAAAAGACACAATATGCACAGGCAACAACCGTTGCTGTGGGGCAAAGCGCTGAGTCAACTCCTGCTTCAACCGAGACGGTCGCCACTGGCTGGTATCCATAACAATATCCGATTCTTCTCGTACCTTTTCCAGAGTTCGTCGTTCTGCTTG
The DNA here is from genome assembly GCA_027336365.1 of Bacillota bacterium. Taxonomy (GTDB): domain Bacteria; phylum Bacillota; class Bacilli; order Alicyclobacillales; family Alicyclobacillaceae; genus QXHL01. Next base: position 2,764 of record DAHWFY010000077.1, read on the forward strand.
AATGCTGTCCAACAACCGAGCGCCGTCCACGAAGGGGTGTCGGCGCCGAGTTTCTTTGTATCTGCGCACCAGGGTTTCATCGTCCGCGTCGAGAAAAACCACCTGCAACTGCAATCCAGACTGGCCGCGCAACTGATGAACGGTATCCACGAGAGGCTGGAACAAGTCGCCCCCCCGCAGGTCACAAGCCAAAGCGAGGCGGTGCAACTGTCCGCTGGATTGACTGACGAGTTCAACAAATTTGGGAATCAACGCGGGCGGCAGGTTATCGACACAATAATAGCCAAGGTCTTCCAAGGACTGCATGGCCACGGACTTCCCTGCACCTGACATGCCTGTCACAATCAGCACCTCGATGCGACTGGACACGCCTGCTGCCCCCTTTTATTTTTTATTAGACCCTCATGCCGCTGTTAGCGGCACCAACAAGGAGTGAACTCGTTCAACTAAATGTGCGTGTTCGGAAAGGGGTCCGGTCAGACCCAAGCAGTGCCAGGAGGCTAGCCCAAAATGCGCACCAAGCGTACGTTTTCGGTACGTGAGGGAGCATTTTGGGCGACGACGCAGCCATGCGCCGGGGAGTTCTGACCCCTTTCCGGGCAACCTCTAAAGATGTAAATCCACGCAACTTTATTTACCGAACAGGTTCCCCAATCTTATCCAAGGCGTTGAGCCGCCATCCTGCCAGCCCCCACAACGCCCGCGTCATTGCCCAAGACCGCAAGCCGAATTTCCACCGCTTCGGATACCCGTTTCAAGGCAGTTTCCAGGAAGGCCATCCGCACCGGACCTAGAAATGCCTCTCCGGCACTGGAGACACCCCCACCAATGACAATCACGTCCGGATTCAGGGTGTTTGCAACCAGCGACAAGCCGTATCCCAACCAATGGGCAACCTCTTGCACAACCTGTTGAGCGGCCGGATTACCGTGTTGTGCCAGGTCCATCACAGTCTTTGCTCCGTCTATCATGATCTCCGGTGAAATTCCACCCTGCTGTTGCACTTGCTGGGCCAAGCGCACCATGGCAGTGGCAGACGCCAGCGTTTCCAAGCAACCATGCATTCCACAGTTACACAAATATCCATTTTCTCGCTGCACCACGAGATGCCCAATTTCCCCAGCCATGCCATTGACCCCTCGATACAGTTGCCCATCTATCACGATGCCGCTGCCGATACCCGTGCCCACAGTGGCACACAGGACTGACCGTGCTCCCCGGCCTGCTCCCATCCAGGCCTCTCCGAGAGCTGCCACATTGGCATCATTGTCAATGGTCACCCGCATTTTTAGGGCGTCTTGTGCTAAATCAATAAAGGGAACGTTGGCCCACCCCACATTGATAGCCTCCACCACGGTTCCCCGATTGAGGTCCAAAAAACCAGCAATTCCGATGCCTGCGCCACCAATGTCTCGTCGCTGCAACCCGATGGCATCCATCCCTTCTGATAAGGCTTGTACCATTCCTTGACTGAAATCAGCCAGGGGAATGTGGCGCCATGTTTTGAAACTGCGCTTGTCTAAAACTGTACCTTGGTCATCAACCAAGGCCGTCTTGGTACTAGTCCCACCAATGTCCACCGCGAAAAATACCGTCACCGCTGCGGATACTCCTCTCTCAGTTCAGGCCCTACAATCGCCTGCATAAACTCTATGGGCTGGACCCGCCATTCTCGCAATACCTGCCCTGCCGAGTATGTAAACTTGCCAAAGCACACAGGAACATCTGCCCTATCCAGACTCCATAAAGTGCACCTCAAGATATGGCGATCCCCTTCATCCATTGGCAACTGGTCCAGGTCTTGGGTAGGTACCCGCCACAGCCTTCCCTCTTTACTCGTGTTTAACAACACGCCCTCCGCAACCCGCGCGGAAAACTGGGCTAAAATCTTATGGGCGAATCTTCCGTCGGAGTACATCTGCTCCAGCAAATGAACTCCATGCAACCGCAGATCATTAACCGTCAACCCAGTTTCCTCGCGTACTTCCCGCCGAGCAGCATCTGGCCATAACTCGCCGGGTTCCACCTTGCCACCCGGAAGCACAAACCACCCATGACTAGGTTTTTGCAACATGACAATCTCCGAATCCACTCGGGTCAGACAATTCACGATGATTTGCATTGGAGTCACCCCTGCACAACGGTAGCATATCATGGACCCAAGCACAAAAAAAGTTGGCGCCATACCGGCGCCGTCAAAGTTTTATATGAAAAAGGGGGTCAAATGTGATACAGATAGAGCATAAACGTTCCATATTGCATTTGTGTTACATTCGCTTTAAGAATCTGTAACACTTGACAAACAGCCAACTCAATCGAGAATTCCCGTAACCAAACAAATACTTGACGGGTTCTTCCCAAGCACTCCCATACCCTGTACTCCAACGCAATCGAGCCTGTTACAGTTTCGGCTGGGCTACCCAGCGACGCACATCTCCGTGGCGTCTCGTCGCTCCCAGGGCATCCAAGGTTTCCAGCAAGGCCACCGTCCACTTCCGCCCTGCCTGTAGTCTGTCTCGAGCCTGGGCCACTGTAAAAGGCCCTACCTCAGCGTACAAATCGTGCAGATGCATAACCATCTTGTCAAATGCTCGGCGTTCCACATAACCGGCACCATACACTTCTACCACGCTACCTTGAGCCTTGGCCAACTGTAGCAAGCCTGCAATAACCCGTTCTTCGCGGGGATAAGCCCCTGCCAAGTCAGACAAAGTGATTCCCTGGGTACCCACCTCTTTCAGGCGTTGCAACAATTGTTCGTACAGTTCTTTCTCCTCTCGACTCAGTCCACCTTGCCATTGAGTACTGCGCACGCCAGAAGCGTCCACTTCCCACAATTCTTGGCGTTGCCCTTCCTGCACCAGCCAATCCAAGTCACGAGAAGAAAAACGATTGGCCACAGCTTGGGTCAACGTATTGCGCGGTAAAGTTATGGAAAACCGCTGTCTGTGGTGGTGTGCCAACAAAGCAGAAGCCATGGTATCAAGGGTTTGGCGGATGACATCTGCAGGATACCATCCCCCCGGCAGAGCCTGCAAAACTCCCTGCTCCACTCCTGCATTCAAGGCATCCCGCGCTTCTACATCGGTGCTGCCCAATTGAGCCATGGCCTGTTGCAGGGAAACTCCGCCCGTTTGCACAACCCAGGCTAAAAATCGAGCCAACGGAGAACCCTCAACCTGGCGGGTCAGGCGCGCAATCACCTCCGTCCGTTTGCGCCGCAATAATCTATCCGGATTTGGATCAATGATCTGTCCTCCCCCCAACGTCGTCACTGGTGAATAAGCGCGGAGCACAAATCGATCAAATGGCTCACAGACGAGAGCTTTCTCCAATAGAATCTGAGCCAATCCCTTCTCACCAGGGACCAGTTCATCCGCCTCTAGGAGCAGTACACGCCCAACCACCGCAGCGGTCCCCAGGTGAACATGGACCCTGTCCCGATGACGTAGAGGTCTGACGTAACCGTCTGAAACCTGAACTCTGGCATCCACAAGTTTTGTTTCAAATAAGGTGCCCGGTGCCGCGCAAACAAATCCGCGTCTCACTTGTTGATGGTCCACGCCACTAAGATTGAGCGCTGCCCGACGCCCCGCCTGCACTCGTTCCACGGTCTGTCCGTGGCCCTGAATACCTCGCACTCGTACCCGTCTACGACCGGGCAGGCACTCGATGACCTCCCCCGTCATTACTTGGCCTCGCCAAACAGTCCCACTGACCACCGTGCCGAAGCCGGGAATGGAGAACACCTTGTCTACAGGCAGGCGAAATGCTCCAGCGAAATCACGAATAGGTGTAGCCATCGCCATGTCGTACAGGGCAGCTTTCAAGTCTGCAATCCCTAATCCCGTCCTGGCGCTGGTTGCAATCAGCGGAGATGTGGCGAAAGGAGTTTCTGACAATCCCTCCCGTACCACGGTCGCACTCATCTCCACCCATTCCGCGTCCACAGTGTCGCACTTGGTCAAGGCAACCACCCCACGACTCACCCCGAGGAAGCGCAGAATTTCGATGTGTTCCACCGTTTGCGGCATTATCCCTTCATTCGCGTCAATGACCAACAGAACTCCATCAATTCCCGCTGCTCCGGCAACCATATTGTGAACAAAACGCTCGTGACCCGGAACGTCAACCATGCCAATGAGAGTGCCGTCAGGAAAGCGCAACGGAGCAAAATCGATGTCGATGGATATTCCCCGTTCCTGCTCTTCCTTCATGCGGTCTGTGTTGCGTCCTGTGAGAACCTGCACCAACGCGGTTTTGCCGTGGTCAATGTGGCCCGCCGTACCCACCACCACATACCTACCCGTGGTCTGCTGACTCACCCCAATGTCTCCCTTGCTATTGAACTTCGCCCCGCGGACACGCACTTCAAGGCATGCGTACAAAAAAGCCGTTCAACCGACTGGCAGCTTTGCTGACAGAAGAAGAAGATACATTGAACCACTCGGCTACATCCTTTTGCCGCACCGAGTCATTGTGTTGTTTCATCACCGCATATAGCAAGGCCGCCGCCCAGATTTCTGGTTTCCCAATTCCCTTTTCGCTTTTCTGAAAGGTGTGTTTCAAAAAAGACGTCCAAGCCCGTTTCGCACTGTGAGCATAACTCTCCTTGTGATGCTTCAGTAGCCAGATATCCACTTGATCAAACACCCACCGCCAACTGCTGTCCACGTCCAAAATGATGTCTAAAGGAACGTCGCTCATGCTTAATGTGACCACACTACCATCCTGGAACAACTCCACACTTCCCCGCGCCCCAATGCGTTGCAGGGCATATAGAGCAGCCGCCTGCAACGACTGCGTGGCATCCACCCGACGCAGAAAGGTTCGTAGCGATTTTTCCGCATCCCCATCGGCAATCAGGGACAGAATGCGAATGACCGCTCGCTGAGTTTCCTCGCCGCCATTACGTAGCCCCCAATAGAGAGCCGCCCGCAGCAGAGGATCACTGCGCCAAGCACTCGGGTCATCCTGACGCATGCGACGTCGCATCTGATCAAAGCGAACTTGCAACGGCAGTTCGCACTGATAGCTGGTGGGCAACCGCCGATATCCCATTTGTTCAGCCTGATGGACGGCTTGTAGGTAGTATTGACCCACTTCCGCGCACTCGTCTCCTTGGCTGAGAACCTTCCACCACCGCCTGGCTGCAGGGTACAAGCCACAATTTGCCGCTGCTGCCGCCAGAGAGTGGATCAGAACGGGTTCTGGGGGATTTACCAGTTTAATCAGTGACTGGAATACCCTCAATGCTCCTTCATGCTGGCCCACCAGTCCTAAAGTGGTCCCCACTTTCATCGCGTGATCATAGTTCATGGGAAACAGTTTCTGCAGCTTCGCTGCATAAAACTCAAACTCTTCCCGTGGTCCCAGTTGGTAAGTGTAAACTGCCAGGTTGCAAAGTGCATGTAGGTTATCCGGATGAGCCTCCAAGACTTGGTCGGCAACTTTCACCGCTTCGGCATGACTGCCCGTGTAGTAATAGGCCAACGACAAGTTGTTCCAGGCTGGAACGTTGTCAGGCTGCTCTTGCAGGAGCTTTTCCAGGGCTTCCACCGCCACCTCAAACTTCCCATCCTCCAGCATCTTGCGCCCGTTTTTAGTGGCTTCGTCCAATTCCTGAAGACGCCGTTCTTCCTCCCAACGGGCGTAAGCCTCACCGCCGCCAAACTCGTCAATCAAGACTGCAAGCATTTCCTCAGCATCGCCCACGTATTCCCCCTCGGGATCTGCATCCAAATACTCCAGAACGAACCTTTCCGCAGCCTCAAAATCACCCATGTTGGCATAATTGTTCGCCAAATAAAATCTACACTCCGCCATGTCCGGATCCACCTCGGACAACACGTGTAACAGCAGCTCGTTGGACGCCGTGAAGTCACCCAATTCTGACAAAACCCCAGCTAAGTTACAGTAATTCGCAGGATTATTGGGTTCATATTCAATTGTCTTACGAAAAGCCTGCATGGCCTTGCGCAACTGATTCCTTTGCAGGTACCTCATGGCCCGCTCAAGAAAGAAGGCGGCATCCAGGGTCATTGGAATGACGTTGGCCTGTACTCCCACCCCGCGCGAAGACTCCGTCACTTTCTTTTGATCCACCTTGCACACCCCCGGGTTCTAAAACAACTCCCTATTGGAGCGGTCATTCGCTTCCCGTAGCAAGAATCGATTCAATGACCTCGCCACTCAAGTCCACCTCACAGACCGTTATGTGAACTACACATTAGTTGCAGTATAGCACAGGAGCGGCATTGACTGTAGTTTCCTGGTGAAAATATCTCATTTTTTGTCAACGGCACAGTCTGGATTGCAACTTACCTTGAACCCTGTTCGAACAACCTCTATTATGGAAAGATAAGTCGGAGGTGCGTTCGATGAAGTCACAAAAAATACAACTGGCGCGTCTGGCAGCCCCAGTGGTGGGGCAAACCGAGGCCGATGTAGTTGGTTTGCTGGAATCCCCCCCTGACCCCAGGTTAGGGGACTTGGCACTACCCTGTTTTCGTTTTGCCAAAACGCTACGCAAGAGTCCTCAGGCAATTGCTGTTGAGTTGGCCCAAGTGTTGCAGACGAGCCAGCAGTTTGGTTCGGTGGAGGCCACCGGAGGCTACGTCAACTTGCACCTGCGACGACAGGCGTATGCACGAGAGGTGGTGACAGGCATTGAGAGTGGGGTGGCAGTTTGGCTATCTCAGCAGCGAGGTCAAGGTCGGCGTGTTGCCATCGACTTCTCCTCTCCCAACATTGCTAAACCTTTTGGCGTGGGCCATCTGCGCTCTACCATCATTGGTCAATCTTTAGGTCGTCTGCTGGAGGCAGACGGTTGGCAGGTTATCGGTGTGAATCACCTGGGAGACTGGGGAACTCAGTTTGGCAAAAACATCGCTGCTTATCTGCGCTGGGGCGATGAAGCCACGGTCCGCAAGAACCCGGTGAGAGAGTTGTTTCACCTGTACGTCCGATTTCACCAAGAAGCCGAAACTCAAACGGACTTAGAAGGTGAAGCCCGTACCTGGTTTAAAAAATTAGAGGATGGCGATGCAGAGGCCACCCGTCTCTGGCGTTGGTTCATTGACGAGAGTTTGGCAGTTTTTCAACGCACTTATGACCGTTTGGGCGTCCACTTTGATTACGTTTTAGGTGAGAGCTTTTACAATGACAAGATGCAACCTGTGGTGGATGAGCTGCAGCAACGAGGATTGTTGACCTCCAGTGAGGGTGCGGAAGTGGTAGACCTGTCCGACTGGAACATGCCCCCCTGCATCATTCGCAAGTCAGATGGCGCCACCATCTACGCCACCCGCGACTTGGCTGCGGCACTCTACCGTCACGACAAGTTGCACGCCGACCGATTGTTGTACGTAGTGGGTACTGAACAGACCCTGCACTTTGCCCAGGTATTCAAGGTTCTTGAACTAATGGGCAGAGAATGGGCACACAACTGCCAGCACGTGTCCTTTGGCATGATGAAGTACCAAGGAGAACGGCTGTCCACCCGCCGCGGTAAAGTGGTTTACTTGGAAGACGTACTAGATCGGGCTGTGGCGGAGGCATACCGAATTATTGAAGAAAAAAACCCGCAACTCGTCGATAAACAGGCCATTGCTGAGGCAGTGGGGATTGGTGCGGTGGCGTTTAACGACCTCAAAACCTACCGTACTCATGATGTGGACTTTCGTTACGAGGAAGTCCTCAATTTCGACGGGGAAACGGGTCCCTATGTTCAGTACACCCACGCTCGCGCCTCCAGTGTGCTACGCAAGGCAATCGCATCAGAAGGAGGATTGGGAGACGGTCTCGTTGCACCGACAGAACCCAGTGAGGAAGAGTGGCAACTCACCTTGACCCTGGGCCGGGGACCGGAGTGGTTGGAACGCGCCGTCGACGAACTGGACCCATCGCTGATGGCTCGCTATCTGCTGGATTTGTGTCACAGTTTCAATCGCTTCTACCACAGTATTCCCATCCTCAATGCCAGCCCGGAAAAACGGTCCTGGCGCCTGGCCCTGACCCGGTCCACCCAGGAAGTTCTCGCTTATGGCCTGTACCTGCTGGGATTGCAGGCTCCCAACGCAATGTAGACCGATTTACCAGATTGTTCGAAAGTGAGGGCCACAGACTCCACCCTCACTTCCTGCCCGTTCTACATGTATGCTGCAGGATTCACCGCAGTTCCGTTGATCCGTACCTCGTAGTGCAAGTGAGGCCCAGTAGCAAACCCGGTTTCGCCGGAATAGCCCAGCAAGTCCCCCTTGGCCACTCGCTGTCCAGGGTGTACCACCACCCTGGACAGGTGACCGAAAATGCTCTCCACCCCTTTTCCGTTGCTCATCCGCACCCAGATGCCATAGCCCCCCGAGTTCCATCCCGCTTCCTCAATGACGCCATTATTGGTGGCATACACGGGCGTATCCAGCGCACAGCCGATGTCAACTCCGGGATGAAAGTTCGGCACTCCTCCCAGCATTCTCCATCCGAAACCGGAGGTAATGAAGTGTGAGTCCACCGGCCACAGCCATGCACCGCTGGCGACGCCTGTGTTTGTTCCCTGTTCCACCACCTCGACCACCGGTTGTCGAAAGAGAGTTTGTTGGAGCACACGCTGGACTACCAGTCGATTGTTAATAAATTTTTCCTCCACCTGTTGCACGGCTTTTCCTGGCCGTCCCGGTTTCACCACTCTCACCACCCCTTGGGATAAATGAGGGTCTTTCTCTGTCTTAGTGGGATAGGGTAGAGTTACCGTCTTTTGTACTTTGGCGATGGTGGCAACCGTCAATAGGGGCTGGAGTGTCTCAGTCAATCTGGGGACTCCATCACCATTGGTAGGAGCAGGAAGGGATGTCAGCATAACAGACCCCTCACGAGATTGCAGTGCAGTGAAAGACATTGCACGCCCGGACAGGCCGACTGCTGGCGGTTGCATAAGGAACTGCACGGCCTCATATTCTGTCAAGATTTTGGCCACACCCACCGTGACGGCAGAAGTATGGACCACGCCAACAAAGTGCGCCGAAACGCCCTGCAGATTGGACGGAGTGAGTCGTTGTTTCACCCGCTGCAATACACGCTTTGCGGTTTCCAGGTCCTGCGTGTACACCAGTGGGTGTCCGTCCAACATGATGGCCGCAGCGGAAACGGGTAAAGCGGCCACCGTTTGCCAATCATAGCTAGCAGATAATTGAGTATGAATAGGAATCAATTGCAGAGGAATACGGAAGGCGACCGCCGTGCGGCGCATGTCGCTGAGAATCTCTGGGTTGGCTGGAACCGTGCCTTGAAAAGTTCCATTGGTGAACACCTGGACCAAGTTCCGTGTCTGCGCCACGGCCATTGTCATGGCGGTTGATCCGCCAAGGAACAACCCGGCTGCAGCACCCACAGCAATGTAGCGACGCCAAAGTGGCAACAGATGCCAATCAGCAGCCACTGAGGTGC
>DAHWFY010000078.1 GCA_027336365.1 Bacillota bacterium
ATAAACTCGCAAATGAATCATCGCTCTGTGTTCAAATCAGCCTTGAATTGACTCCATTTGCAACTTTGTAAAGGGCTGACGATGACCCTGCTTCTTATGATAATTTTTCTTAGCCTTGTACTTAAAAACTATAATTTTTCGAGCCTTGCCCTGTTCCAACACCTTCGCAGTGACAGAAGCCCCATCCACGAAAGGAGTCCCCACTGTGGTGCCATTTTCATTCGAAACCAATACAACATCCGTTAAAATCACTGTCTCTCCTGGTTGCTCAGAGAGTTTTTCAACCACAATTTGGTCTCCGGGGGCCACTTTAAACTGCTTTCCGCCTGTTTTTACAATAGCGTACACGTTTGAATCTCCTCTGTGTTAGACTCGCTGAGATGGCACCTGATGGTTTGTGGCCAAAAATGCCGCCATCCTTCAAGCGGTTACCGATGCGTTCATTGATAAACACACCTTGTTGATTATAACATACTCATTCGCGCTTCGTCCAACGTTCTAGAGAATTCATCCAATTCCCATGAAAGACAGCCTCTAATAGGTCCTTTTCTTCTATCACCGATATAATTTTCCCATCATGACCTCGGACGTAGACCAAGTGATAACGATCTGGCGCAAACTGACGAACCACGTCCCGCACGGTGGAATTAACCGGAGCGGCAATGGAACGCACGGCCTGTGGTTGCTTTTTGCCTCGACGTTTAGCATCTAAGAAGCGCACCGTGTCTGCCGCAATTTCCCGTCGACCTACCCAAGCACTCAGCAACAGAAAAATTCCTAAAATGAGAGTCCCCAAATGTGGATACCCAGCCCACAACGAAATCGCGCCAAGAACCAACAGTCCAGTGGCAATCCATAACGACATTGTATAAGCCCCCCGAGTCGCAGCTTCATATCCTAACTTGCGGGTACGGGCAGCCCGCCAAATACGCCCACCATCCAACGGCAATCCGGGCAACATGTTGAACAACACAATCCACGAGTTCATTTCCACGATTTTCGTAAACCAAAAGGTAGACAATATGTGTATTAAATACAGCCCAAGACCGAGGCAAGCAAGCATCAGGTTAACCAGTGGACCTGCTATGGCAATGAACGCCTCTTGAGTGGGTTGAAAACCAATATTCCCATAGACTAATTGAGCCGCCCCACCAAATGGATACAAGATTACAGACTCAATCTCATAGCCCACGAATTTGGCAGCAACCACATGCCCCAGTTCATGTAAGATGACAAACATGAACAACAACAGTGCCTCTTTCCACAGTCCGATAGTCACAGCAGCCAACATCAGTAAAAAAAAGAGAGGGTGCAAACGAATCTTTAACGATTGAATGTGTCGAAATGAGTGCAGAAAATAGTTCACAGTCATATCTCCCATCAAGGGGTGGTTTTTGATTTGGGAGACAGCATAGACAAAAGTTGAGGATCTGCTCGCGTAAGGTGCCGCAACACAGGGAGTAAACGTTCGGTCAGATCTTGACTCAGGGCTGACTGATAGACATTCTGCATCCGCTTTGCTAACGAGGTATGATCAAGGTGGGCGTACCACCCACCCGTGACAAGAATGAGGGCCGCCAGCAACTGCAAAGTCCAAGTAGAACCCTTTTCCTTGGTAGATTGCCGCATAGCCGTTGAAGAACGCCCCATTGTGGTAGAAGTCGACTGGGGCCTTCGTCCGCCGAATCGGCGATGTGCAAAGGAACCACGCCACGATGGACTGTCAACCTGTTTCAAGGTGCCGTCTTCGTCCGCCAAACCATAGGGAGACAGCGTCTCCCCCAACCATGCAGGCGACGAACTGGATTTGGGAACAAAAATAGGTTGCTCCGGTGTATGACTCTCCCTTTTCTCCAATTCTTTATGCATTGTAACAAATCCACGCGCTGTGTTTACAGACAAGGCCAGCCACGGATTGCTCCAATCCACAGGCGTCTCCGAGGAAATCGAGTGATTTTTTGACATGTAAATATCGGGTGTATCTAATTGACTTGTCTGATTGTGCCGATGCCAAAATCGAAGGAACCGCTCTGTCATTCCTCATCCCTCCCCGTCCTAACAACACCCTATGATGGGGCGCGGACAAGTATGACCCATCGAAGACATTCTGTATGTAGACGGGCGTGGTCCGAAGGAACTGTGGTCCGAAGAAATTTAAGCTACTTCGCACTCGCTTGCAAATAACACCTCTAGACTTTTCCACTCATCCTCCGTTTAAATCGGGACCAGAACCCTGTCGGTTCTTCCAACAACATCAAGGCAACCGAATCTCCCAAAATGCGACGAGCCACATTGCGGTAAGCTTGGGCTACCCTTGAATCCGCGTTTAAGACCACAGGTTCCCCTTTTACGTTACTGCGGATGACCGTCTCGTCATCCGGAATTACACCCAACAGGTCTACACCGAGAATCTGCACAATTTCGTCAATGTCCAACATATCTCCTTGACGTACCATTTGTGCTCGGATACGGTTGATAATAAGTTTGGGAGAACTCAACCTTTCACCTTCTAGTAAACCAATCACCCTATCCGCATCGCGCACAGCTGCCGTCTCTGGAGTCGTAACCACGATGGCCTGATCTGCCCCGGCAATGGCGACATGAAATCCATGTTCAATACCCGCCGGACAATCAATTAGGACAAAATCATAAGTTTGTTTAAGTTCCTCCACAATGACTTTCATTCGCTCGGTACTCAAAGCGCTCTTGTCTTTGGTTTGGGAAGCCGGGAGGAAAGAAAGATGGTCAAACCGCTTATCGCGAATCAAGGCCTGCTCCAACCGACATGCGCCACTGGCAACATCAACAATATCAAAAATAATCCGATTTTCCAGGCCCATCACCACGTCCAGGTTCCGTAAGCCAATATCGGCATCCAGCAAACAAACATTTTTACCTAACAAAGCAAGACTTGTACCAATATTAGCAGTCGAGGTTGTCTTGCCAACCCCTCCCTTACCGGATGTAATGACAATGGCACTCCCCACACTGGCGCCTCCTTAATTTCCCTAATCAATCAATAAGTGAATCCTCTGCGAATGAGAATCAACCCATCCTAAATTAGATCTCGCGGCAAAATTCCGGACGCAATTGCGACCCGATACTGTATCTTGTCTACCGCCATGCCTTCATCAGACAAGTATGCAAACTCCATTGTGGTATGCAGTGGATGACCATCCACTGCAGGAGCACGGGAGACAATATCGGCGATGCGCAATTGCATCGGTTCAAATTCGACGGCTGCAATCACAGCGTGTCGATCTCCACGAACACCAGCGTGCGCAATGCCACGCAAGCGCCCAAAAACATAGATATCTCCGCTTGCTACAACCTCTCCACCCGGGTTAACATCTCCAATAATAACCACATCTCCTTGAAACACCAGCCTTTGTCCAGCACGCACCGTACCTTTAAAAATGGTCTGGGTAACATCCCCTTGTCCGGATCTGCGGTGACTGGCCAAAATTCCTTCGCGGGCCCGTGTGTCGCGTCCCCATTCCCGCAATACGAAGTTTCCTTTACTCATGAAGATAGATAAAATCTGCTGAATCTCCGTTTGCACTAAAGACCTTTCCCCATAGTCTACAAACACGTTTACCGTGGCTCCATCGAAAAGGCCAGCCGTGGCACCTCGCAGCAGATCCTCCAGATGCTCCATGAGAGCATGAAAATCACAGTGGTCATCTAAAATAAACAACAGACCTTCTTTTACGCCCTTCACTAAAACGGGAGGATGAGGTAGAGGTCTGATTTCGCTTCCGACGGTCACTGGCACATAGGTTCCCTCCTGCATTGGCCGACACATCAATCCACTATTCGCCGTTTCTCCGAAAAACTCCTGCCTGTAGCCAGTATGCAGGCGGTGGTTGTTCAGGAGTCCACCTTGGGTCCGCCATACCGATGTTTTGGCTTATCTGACAACCAGCGCGCCAATCCAGAATAGAGCAATAATAGACACACTCCATTCACAATCATTTCAGCAAGAGTATGTGTCATGACGGACTGCAGAGGCAGAGAAGAGACCGCGAGTATCCGGGTCATTCCGTAGGTCATCCAGTCAAAAATGAAAGTGCAACTGACAACCACGAGAAAGGTGACGGCAATATTACGATGTAAAAACTGTTGTAAGATCACCGCCGCAAAATACCCTATAAAACCATAGGCAAAGGCGTTCATACCAATAAACGAATTATAATTCACGTCTACAATTCCCCCAATGAGAACCCCGAGCAGTAAACTCACTCGAGGGCCGCGGATTAAGGAAACCATGACGAGGACGACCAACACCAAGTCAGGTCGTGGCCAATGGCCGGGAATGGCGGCAAATATCGCGGACTGTATTAACAACGCCGTCCATAAAATTACAAAGGCCAAGAGATTTTTCATTAGCCTTTTCCTTTCGTATTGACTCCTTGCACCACAAATACATCCTGCAAATACGCCAAGTTGGCAGAGGGTTGAACCACTGCAGATTGTGTCAAACCTTGTTGCCCCTGTGTCACCTTAACCACGGTGCCAATTACAATTCCCTGGGGAAACACTTGGCTGAGCCTGGAGGTAACTACGGTATCTCCAGGGGTAATTTGAGCAATAGGAGATAGAAAAGACATCTCCAACTCGTTTGTTCCCACTCCACTCCCCACATTCGCGGCTCCTTGCACAATCCCAAAAGGTTGACTTGTTGGGCTATGCTGAACCATCGCGGCAACCCCATCCCCCAATTGCGTATCGGTAACCAGCAACACCTTTGCACTGTCCGTTGCCACCGTTTCTATTCGGCCAACCAAACTCCCATCTGGAGCAACGACCGCCATGTTGGTGCGCACGCCTTGAGCCGTACCGATATCAATTGTAAATAGGCTGTTCCAAGTTGCCGGGTCACGGCCCACAACACGAGCAGGCAACAAACGCCACTGATTGGCACTGGATTGCTTAAAATGAAGCATTGTCCGCAAGGTCTGATTGGTGGCCAATTCATCCTGGAGATTAGCTTGTAAGGAATGGTAATTTTGCATTTCAGCCTGTAACTGGGCGTTTTCCACGTACAACTCATGCAGATTGTTCAGACCTGTAACAAATGCCGATATTTGGCTCACCGGACGATAAAGCCACCCTGTCACAGTATTTTGTACATCCATCAAGACTCGTACCGGCCAACTTGCCTCCCGCTCCTTGGCACGCATAGTCAGTCCAGCAATGACCATGAGCAAAATCACGGATGCAAGAAGAACGAACAACCTTCGGTTTGTGATCAAGCGGGACACCCGCATCCCTCTTCCCTTCCCTAACTGCGTTTAGGCAATCCTGCGCATACTCAAAACTCTCCTTGTCCTAGAAACCCAATCATCAACGGTCTCTCAAACGCGAGTGAAATGTGTTGTTAAGCACGGCGCACCCTGCGAGTTCCGATGTTACGGCGTCGGTACACGTCGTAATTATCGAGGGCTTTGCCCGTCCCAATCGCGACACAGTCCAGTGGGCTCTCAGCAACAAGAACCGGCATGCCCGTTTCCGTACTCAACAACCGATCCAGATTACGTAACAGAGCACCACCGCCCGTCAACACAATTCCTCGGTCCATAATGTCTGCTGACAACTCTGGTGGAGATTTTTCTAAGGTCACCTTCACGGCGTCGATGATGGTCCCCACCGTATCAGATAAAGCCTGACTGACCTCGTTGGAAGTCAGAGTCACGGTCTTTGGCAAACCACTGACCAAATCACGACCTCTAATCTCCATGGATAGTTTGTCATTCGTGGGGATGGCGGTACCAATTTGAATTTTCAAAGCCTCCGCACTCCGTTCGCCTATCATCAAATTATAGTTTTTCTTGATGTGCTGTATGATAGCTTCGTCCATCTCGTCACCCGCTACCCGGTTGGATCGGCTTGCGACAATACCTCCCAACGAGATGATGGCAACCTCCGTCGTTCCTCCGCCAATGTCTACCACCATGCTGCCGGTTGGCTCCCCCACAGGCAATCCCGCGCCAATTGCGGCCGCCATTGGCTCTTCAATCGTCTGAGCATGCCTTGCCCCGGCCTCCACAGCAGCATCCTCGACCGCGCGCTTTTCAACCGCCGTAATGCCGGATGGCACACTGATCATCACTCGGGGTTTACCACTCCAACTGGACTTTGTTTTCATGGCCTGTCGAATAAAGTACCGCAACATAATTGCCGTGGTTTGAAAGTCAGCAATGACTCCGTCTTTCATGGGACGCACTGCCACAATGTTACCGGGAGTTCTACCTATCATCTGTTTTGCTTGTTCACCCACGGCCTCTATCACTCCACTGTCTGTACGAATTGCAACCACGGAAGGCTCCCGGACTACAATTCCCTTGCCCTTCAAGTATACTAGGGTATTCGCCGTTCCTAGGTCAATTCCCATATCTCTGCCCGCAAACATGAAAACAGTCTCCCCTCGGATCGTGTCGATCCCGTACCTCCGGTGACCTACCCACAGTTTCCATTCGCCTTCAGACTAATATAACGTCCGTCTCCCACGACAATGTGATCCAGTACATCAATTCCTAATAGCCGACCTGCCTCGTAAAGACGGGCAGTGACCGAAATGTCTTCAGGACTGGGTGTCGGGTCACCACTGGGATGATTATGTAAACACAGAATTGCCGACGCGCTGCGTTTGACGGCCGAACGGAAAATTTCCCGTGGGTGTACGATGGATGCATCCAGACTACCGATGGATACGGTCTCCTCACCAATCAGTCTGTGTTTGGTATCCAGGTGTAAAATGACAAAGTGCTCCTTTTTAAGGTGCCTCATCCGATCCATAACATACTCGGCAGCATCCTCTGCGCAGCGAATTTGTGGTTTTATGACGGCGGGTTTGTGGACAATACGACGTCCAAGTTCTACAGCGGCGGCAATTTGCACAGCCTTCGCAGTCCCGATACCTGGTAAAGCCGTCAGTTCCTCTACAGCCACATCCAGCAAGCCATATAATCCTCCAACCGAATTCAAAACTTGACCAGCCAAAGCGAGGACTGGCATACCTCGTCTTCCCGACTGTAATAGAATGGCCAATAATTCGTCATTACGCAATGCCTGCGGTCCTACTTCTAGCAAGCGTTCCCTTGGCCATTCCATCGGTTGCAATCCATCCATGTACACCTTTCCCATGACTGCAACTCCTCTCCCTTGTCTCAACTCGAGACTAGGGCAGAGCAGATACCGATGCAAACACAATAAAGAATAAAACTATACGAAACACGTTAAAGGAGGCCATTTCTGCCCCACAAATGGATGCCGGACAGCTTATCGACCAGTGTATAACCTTTCGACAGGTTTTGACAGAGTCCTGCTTTAGTTCCATGTCACGGAATGGATGATGTAAACAGTTTTTCCAAGGAGACATATGCTGCGCAGACGGCAGTCAGAGATGCCTGGGTTTTCCCCTGCTGATACTGTGTGAAGGCCTGTCCCAGTGCAGTGGCAAAGGTTGACAAGCCACCCGCAGGGTCGACTGCATCAAGGGTTCTTTTATCCGGCTGATGAGACTTGGCAGTTTGATAGGCAGTCGTTGCATCCTGGCTTGTACCCCCATCACTCAGGACACCCGTGAGAGTATTTAGTGCCGTCACCCCGTCTGACAACCACTGTGCAACCGTTGTTTCCACCTGGGGGGAGGAGGAAAAATTACCGGCGATAGATTGCGGTTTCCATTGTAGCTTTTCCACCCTAGCCTTTAATCCAATGCTGTGCGCCTGATTCACAAGAAGACTCAAGTCTTGTGAACTGATGGCTGGGCGAGCCCATATGTCGTAGACCCCTTGTGTAGGCCTGTAGATAACGCCTTGACCCCCATGGCGGGTCCACTGTTTGAGAACAGTCCTCGTCTGCGTGGAAGAACTGAATGGTCCGATTTCAACCATATACACCTGCAATGCGGGAACCGTAAAGGAACTAATAGGATTTTCCGCAGAGGATACCGCCGTTTTTATCGACGTCTGAATTGCTCCCGTTGCTGAATTTTGCATTGGATGAAAAGCAATCAAACACACACACCCTAGAATCAACCCCACCATAATTCCTGTTTGAAAAGTGTCCAGAAAACTTTGCCTGGAGGCGCTACGAAACCGGGTTCGATGTCCACCAAACCAAGAGTGGACCCGGGTGTACCGAACTGCAGAATCTGACATCATTCCAGCCTTGGCCTGGGACGGTTGAAATAATCGCACCAAGCTTGTCCGCCACTTTTGTAGGATTGCAGGCATGAAAGAGTTATTTCTTTCATTCGTCGAACCTCTCCCTAGGTACAGACTGGACTTGTCAACCGGGAGTTCAACTCCTAACTCAATTCTATTTTCCGCCTTATACGAATGAAGGTGAGGACGAGATATTTTGTGTTCACAAGGTTCATTGACAATAGTCCACTGTTGGTCTCCCATTTTTACGGTGATCCCTGGCGACCGGATATCGTTGACTGTCATCTGCTTCTTTACCTGTTCCATGTTGCTCATTTGCATAGACAGGACTCACCTCCGCAGGAATCTGTCACAGTCTATGAGACTCTCAGTCGTTTTTGAACCAAAAGTATAAAAAAGTCCCCATCCCGTAATCCAGGAAGGGGAGAGCCAAAAGAACATGAAATCATTCCGACCAATTCCGACAGCCTAGCCTCTTTGAACTTCGCGGTTGAGCTTACCAGCTACTGAACCTCGTAGACCGTCACAGTTCGCACGCCCCACTGGTCTGCCATGGCTTGGGAAGACACGCAGATGTCAATGCGCGTTCCTTGTATTGCTCCACCCGTGTCTTCTGCGCGAACGATGCCAACTCCAGGAATGTATAACTTTGTTCCCAAGGGAATAACCGCCGGATCAACGGCCACAACCCCAGGTCTCGCAGGATTTCCCGTGGCAGTCACTCCACCCGCCACGTAGGCGGTGGCAACCACCGTCAAGCTGTGCAAAATCACCAGCCCTCCATCACCACGGGAAGACAATGGCAACCACACCGGACGAGGTTTAATACCGACCGCAATTACTTCATTCTGGACCGGTCGAATCACACGCCGCCGAGAGTACTGGCTAACCCTGCGCCCATCCACATACACCTGCACCGTCTTCACTTCAACGGACCCTTTCACACCACGCGTCAGCATCCTGGTTTGACCCGCATACAAACTCTCCGTCCGCTGCCGTATGGTCTGAAATTGTACCGTTTCTGTCTTCGTCTGCGTTACGCGGCCTACGTGTTGAATGCTCACCGTCATTCCAGAAACAACAGAGGCATCCAACGGCAAACTGACCCGATCCGCCGAGGTCAAGTGAATCCCTTGGTCCTTGAGCAACTGTCCTACGGTTGTGGCATAGGAATACAAGTCTACCGTGGCTCCTGCGTCTATCAATTGAACTCGATGAGGGCGCCGGATGACGACCGACATGCCATTAGTCACCGCAGCAGTCACTGACGGTTGAATTCGATCCTGAAAATCCACCGAAATACCGTGGTTATCAAGGAATCCACCCAGTTGGCCAAAGGTAAATCCACTCACCTGCTTGCGCTGCCCATTGTCCACTACCGTGATGGTTTTATAACCCGTTTTACCAACCACAGAGGCACAGGTCAAAACAGCAATTCCAGCGGCCGAGACGTATAACAGACGCGACTTCGGTATGCGCACTTCACCACCTCTTTCATCTAGAAGAAGGAGGAGAAGGCTGTCGGGAATCGATTCGTCATCATTATAACGGGATCAGATTAGGTTCGCAATCCAACTTGTACCATTTCTTGGCCCTTCGACAAATCTAGCGATGATCCGATATTTTTAGAAAAATTCTATAAATGCGTGTCCGGAAAGGGGTCTGGCCAGACCCAAGCAGTGCCAGGAGGCCAGCCCAAAATGCGCATAGGGTCTGCTCCCCAGTGTCGAGTTCTTGAGAAAGTTGTTGAACCCTTTCTGGACAATCCCTATAATGAACTTGTCTCCTTTTTCTTGAGGGGAGACAGGAGGAATGACTTTGTTAAAATATTTTCGAATGATTGCTTGGATTGTGCTGGGAGTGATTCTCCTGGTGGCTACTTCCTTTGTACTCTCCGTGTTATTTAAGTTTGCAGTGATTATGGCACTGCTGGCGCTGGCTTATTATTGGTTTCATAAGGCCAGCGGGCATAGACATCAAGGAAAACGTGATAACCGCTGGTGACATGCAACTTCAGCTCGTTCATAAATGACGGCCACCGTTTTGCAGAGGTGGCCGTTTCTGTGGTTGTTCTCGTTGTTAGACATATTGGTCAAATCCACTAGTTGGCGACCGCCGACTTTTCCTGCTCACTCAAAGTATTCCCTAGTTGTGCAGCCACCTTCCAAATGTCTCCAGCCCCCATCGTCAACACCAGATCTCCTTCATGAATCGTGGATAACAAGTACTCAAAAACCTGGTCCTTGGTAGAAAAATATCGAACTTGGGGATTACTCCGCAATCGAATTTGATCTGCCAGTTTTTCCGCACTGACCCCTTCAATTCGTCGTTCTCCCACAGGAGAGTAAATGTCTGTCAAGACAACCTCGTCAGCATCTAAAAATGCCCTGGCAAATTCATCAAACAAGAAATAAGTACGGGTGTAGCGTTGGGGTTGAAAGACAGCAACAATGCGCCGTCCAGTGGCTTTGGCTCCGGCCAACGTGGCCTGAATTTCCGTCGGATGATGGGCGTAATCGTCCACAATCAGGACTCCACCCACTTCTGCAATCACTTGAAATCGCCGCTTGGCTCCATGAAAATCCCCCAGAGCCGTTGCAACTTGCATGAAAGGCAACCCCACTTCTAAACAAACTGCAATGGCTGCCAGAGCGTCGAGAATATTGTGCCGACCGGGAACAGAGAGCCTTACCTCGCCTAACCTCACATCCCCCTGATAAACCGCAAATCGACTTCCCCGATCAATCAATTGAACTTCTCTACCGATAAAGTCGGCCTGGGCATCAATGGCAAAGGTCTGCACGCGACAATGCGCAAGCGAACGCAGAGACTGCAACTTTTTATCAGAAGCTGAGACAACGCATAATCCATCAGGGACCACGTTCCCAATAAACTCTCCGTATGCCCGACATAAGTTGTCAAAATCCCCGTCATAGTACTCTAAGTGGTCGGGTTCGATATTTGTGACAACGGCAATTTGTGGACGATAATTCAAAAATGATCCATCACTTTCGTCGGCCTCCGCAACCAGAAACGGTCCCGACCCAGCTTTGGCATTGTCACCAAGATCTTTGATAACCCCGCCGACTACAAAGGTGGGATCCAATCCGCATTGTTCCATGACGAAAGCAATCATTGATGTCGTAGTGGTCTTCCCATGAGCTCCCGCCACTGCAATACCTAATCGACCATTCATTAGCCGAGACAGCATCTCCGAGCGATGAATAACAGGAATGTGCAATTTTCTTGCCGCTTCCAATTCCACATTATCCTGTGGCAGCGCGGTACTGTAAACGACCAAATCTGCCCCATTGACATGAGAAGGATCATGACCCTGGAAAATTCCTGCACCCCTGTCAATTAATCGATGAATCAATTCTTGGTCACTCAAGTCTGATCCCGTTACCCGATAACCCATGTCCAGCATCACGCGGGCAATGGCGCTCATACCGTACCCACCAATGCCGACGAAGTGCACATGCTCCGGTCGTATCACGCACCACACCGTCCTTCGACCTCAGTTTCACGTCTGATTGATAGCCTGCCTCGCTTCGTTGACAGTATACAAAGACCCCCAGCAGCAAACAGGACTTCTATAATGTAATGCTTCATCCATAGCTTCCGCTACACCAGTGACGATTCGCAGTGGAGCAGAAGTCAGGAGACCGGCCTCTGCTGCAAGCACCTCTGGTGCCTCGGCGCGGGAAATGGCGGGCGCCGTGCAAATAACCACCCTTGCCAAGGGCAAAACCCACCTCATCATCTCCATGGCGCGTTTGTCCTGTAAAATTCCCGTAACCATTACCCACCCGCCGTGAATGTTTAATTGCTGTCCATATTCAATCAGAGATTGAGCAAGACGACGTGCGCCCTCCTCATTATGGGCGCCATCCAACACAAGCGGAACTTCCCCCACCCAAAAGCGCTCAAAGCGACCTGGCCACCGTACCTGCTCCATCCC
>DAHWFY010000079.1 GCA_027336365.1 Bacillota bacterium
TGTAGTCGGGCAGCCAGAAAGCCTGCTACCCAAGCGTCTCCTGCCCCCGTGGTGTCCTGCACCGGAACCGGTAAAACCGGCAAACGCCAACGCTCGGAGCCGGAAGCCAAGTAACAGCCCCCTGCTCCGAGTTTAATGCCACAGGTCCCCACCCCCAGCGCTAACAGACGCTCACTTTGCAGTTCTGGTGTCGATTCTTTGGTCAATGCAGCCGCTTCTCTTTCACTGGGCAAAAAGTAGTCCACATAGGGTAAACTGGGACCTAACAAATCCAACCAGCGTCCCGACCCATCATAGGCGGTATCGACGCTGGTGGTCATGCCCCGCTGTTTGGCGTCGGCCAATAAACGGGCCATCGCTTCTCCGTCCAAACCGGGCAGCAGAAAGGCTCCGCCAATGTGGAGGTGACGCGCCGGCGGCAGATTGGGCCAATGAGACCAAAGTTCCGGTTCTGTCGCGTTGGCTCCAACATAATGTAAAAAAGTGCGTTCCCCGTCGTGGGAAATGAGCCCCACACTGGCGGAAGTCCCGCGCAGGATTCGTTCAACTCCGGTCACATCAAGGCCAGCTTCACGTAGGGTGTCCAAAAGGAAATCCCCGAAAGGGTCTTGACCCACCTGTCCCCACACATGAACATCCATTCCTAATTTATGGAGTGCTATGCCCGTATTGAGCGCACATCCTCCGGAATGAATGGATAAATCTTCAACAAATTGCAACGACCCCACGGCCGGGAACTGGTCTACAGGCTTCACCAAGACGTCGGCCACCAAGATACCTAGACACACGATGTCGGGCATGACCACCCATCACTCCTTGCGTTCAAACCCATCCGGCTTAGGTTTTGATTGAAATGTATCATAGATGTGTTTAATAGATCAACAAATCCACACATCGCTTGTCGCAATATTCGTAGTATGCAAGGGATATTCTATCACGAATTGCACGGTCTCCACTTTACTTTGCCGTTAGGCAGAGATGTACTTCTAAC
The DNA here is from genome assembly GCA_027336365.1 of Bacillota bacterium. Lineage (GTDB taxonomy): Bacteria > Bacillota > Bacilli > Alicyclobacillales > Alicyclobacillaceae > QXHL01. The sequence continues at coordinate 992 of DAHWFY010000079.1, forward strand.
GACAAGTACAAATGGAACTGACGCGATCGAAAAGAACTTCACACCAATTCAACAATCACATAATATCTCATCAAATGTTTATAATCAACCATTTTTATAGTATTTTTTAAACAAACCGAATCAGTATACGTCACAAATACACCGTAAGTAGGTAAATATACTTCAGCTGGAGAACTGTAATATAGTACTTCTGGTGAAACACTTTCGCAATTATAAAAATGTGGGATACTACCGAGGAGAAGTTTCTAAACAAAAGAATTCACCAATATCCCCAGACCCTTTTGTAGTATTGAAAAAGTCTTGCACGTCATCCATATTCCCTTATGCCAGAATTCAAATTGTTCGACTAGTGTAAATACTGCTCCCTGGATACTTGGAACGACTGCATCCGTTCTACAAGTTGATGCAGGACATAACGTGTTGTTCTACCTAAATCACCGTTTAAAGAACCATACCGGCATCCACAGGGACCACGGTCCCCGTCATGGAGTCACTGCGCAAAAAAGTCAGCACTTGCAACGTACAGTCTGCCAATGTGGGTACTCGGTGTAACGGAGAACTGGCCAAAAAACCGTCAATGGTCTGGGGGTTGTGACCATGGGCCCAGCGAGTATCCAATAGCCCGGGAGCAATGGCATTCACCAACACTTCAGGGGCCAAAGCATGGGCTAAGCCCCGCGTCAAGTGGTTTGCGGCCGCCTTGGATACGGAGTAAGGCAAAGAACTTCCGGTGGATCTCAGACCTGCAATGGATGTCACCACCACTATTCGACCCGCTCCACTTGCTTTTAAGTAAGGTGCTGCCGCCTTGGCACATAACCAGACACCTTTCACATTCACACTCATGATAAGATCCCAATCTTCCTCGCTAACTGCATCCAACGCTTCAAAAGGATGAAAGACAGTGGTTCCGGAATTTGCAATAAGCACATCCAAACGCCCAAAGTGGCGATAGACCGTCTGCACCATGTCTGTTACCTGCACGGCATTCGCCACGTCCGCCTGCACCGTCACAGCTTCTGAACCGAGCGTCGTCAATTCTGCTGCCGTCTGTTCCGCATCGGTCTGAGATTTGGAATAATTGATGGCCACCCGCATACCCGCCTGTGCCAGCCCCCAACTGATGGCCCGGCCCAAACCCGTTCCACCTCCCGTGACCAGAGCGACTTTCCCTTGCAACTCCACGCACTTCACCCTCCCGCCATTGTGAGGTTATCCAACCCTCTCGTAACTCTCCTTGATGATACTGCCAACTGCCTCCACGGAAAAGCAATCCTTATGGATGCGTGTCACTTGGTTGAAATCTGACATGGTTCCACCGGGTCAACATCAGGTCCACATTTTGCCTTGGGATCTCGGTTGACCAGATAGATACTGGCTACCATTAACGCCAATCCTAGCAGAAGAAAAATGGACAGTGGCTCGTGTAACAACCAGGTTCCTAGGGCGACCGACAGCAGAGGAACAAAAAAGGTGACCGCAGCCACTCTGGAGGCCTCTCCAGCCCGCAATAAGTACATCCATACCAGCCAGGACAGAGCCACGCCGATGGCAGCCGAATAGGTCATGCTCCACCATAAAGCGACCGTCAAGTGAACATCTGACCAAGAATCCAGCAAGGAACCCAAAATGATGGTAGCGGTACCACCTATGAGAAACTGTAGAGCCGCCAGCCAAATGAGGTCCACCCTGTCCTGTACCCTCTTGACATAAACCGTCCCGACGGCCCAACCCACTGCAGCCAGCAACCCATAAATAAAGCCGGACCAACCTAGGTGTCCGGACCATCCCTCAAGACTGACAGCCACCACCCCCAAAAATCCTAAAATGAGACCAATCCCCTTCACCACATTCAGTTTCTCTCCCAGCCAGAGCCAGGCCAGCACGCCCACCAAAATAGGTTGCAGGTAAACAATGACAGACACTAAACCTGAGGGCAACTCTTCCAAGCTGGTGGTCTGCAGAACGAAAAATAAAATCACATTAAAGAACGCAGCAATCGCATAAACAGACCAAGTTTGACGCCAATGCAAGGTACTTCTATGTCTCAAGGCAAACAACAATAAGATGCCCCCTCCTAGGAATGTCCGTATACCGGCAAATAAGATGGGAGGTATGTAGGCTAAACCCACCTTCAGTATAGGCCAGGACAGTCCCCACATAAGAATGAGAGAGGCTATCAACAACACGTTTTTGACACTGAAACTTTGCATTAACTCTCTCCCTCGCAAACCAAATCAGACAATCGGTGGATCCATCCAAATATTCCAATGTATAAAATAGAAAGGTCGTCTAGAGTCACGACTCGTTCGACTGCCGTTTTTCCCATCCACTATGAAATAGCGGCAACCAGTTGCCTACTTGATATGGATGCTTAGCAATTTCATCAAAATTCAAATCGGTACCTAACCCAGGACGGTTCGACACACGCAGAAATCCATTCTCGACATGAAGGGGATGGGTAAGAAGTTCCTCTTCCCAAGCCTCATTAAATTCATCGAAAATTTCATGAATGTAAAAGTTAGGCGTGGCCATATTTAAATGCGCACAGGCAATGGAGCAGATGGGGCCCTGAGCACTGTGCGGAGCAGTCACACCATTGGCTGCGTGGACCATGCCCGCAACTTGCTTTGCCGCAGACATGCCCATAAACTGCGGTTCCAGCTGAACAATATGAACTGCGTCGTATTTGAGTAACTCAGAGAACTGCTCCCGACAGTAATAATCCTCCCCGCAGGCAATCGGTACGGGACTACGCCTAGCCACTTCCACTATCGAAGAAATCCGTTGCGGCGGCACCGGCGTCTCAAACCAGGCCGGCTTAAACGGCGCCATGGCTTCAGCAAACCTGAGCGCTGTGTGCACACTGAAGCGATTGTGTCCCTCTACCAAAATATCCACTTCACGACCCACTGCCTCACGAACGGCACTTATAATCTCCAGAGCCAAATCAAATTCCGTCGGCTCCACGATTCTCCAATTGTCGCCAAATGGATCAAATTTTAACGCTGTATATCCTTTTTCTTTCACAACTTTAGCTTTTTCGTAAAAACTTTCTGGCGTACGCGGTCCTCTGTACCACCCATTTGCGTACACCCGCAGCTTGTCATGACATTGCCCGCCCAACAGTTTGTACAGGGGCTGTCCCGTCGCCTTGCCCATGATATCCCAACATGCCATTTCAATGGCTGCCAAAGCTGCCCCTTGAATCTGTCCCCCATCTGAAAAAACATCGCGAAAAAGCCGTAAGGAAATGGTCTCCACGTCAAACGGATCCATTCCAATCACCAAATGCTTCAATTCATGAATGGCAGCTTCCACAGTTTTTGCAAACCCATTGAGCGTCCCTTCCCCCACCCCATGAATTCCCTCATCCGTCTCAACCTTTACAAACAGCCAATTCTTCCACGGATTCCCTGCAATATAGGTTTCAATGGTGGTTATCTTCATGTCTCATTCTCCTCGCTTCGTTTGGTAAGTTCCCATTCTTGTTCTGTCTATGAACTGGGCTGAGAGAAAGCTTCCCATAAAATGTCTTCATAATCCTTGCGGGTTATCGGACGAACGTTGCTGGGGGTGCTATTGTTGGCAAAGGCCAACTCCACGAGTTGTGGAAAATCTTCTTCTCTAACCCCTGGCAGATTACGCAACGCTGGAATCCCCAAATTGTGAATCAGCGAACTGACTCCCGCCAAGAGAAGCGCCACCGCTTGTTCAGCCCCATCCTCTTCCCCGGCCAAACCCAGCCAGCGTGCAACCTGTGCATGCAAGTCCATCGCTCCTTTTGCATTGAAACGCAGTACGTGCGGTAAAAAGACCGCATTGGCCACTCCGTGGGGTGTATCATACAGGCTGCCCAAGGCTTCCGCTAAGCAGTGCACCGCAGCCACATCTGCTGAACCAAAACACAACCCAGCCAGCAAACTCCCCTCCATCATCTGCGAACGAGCATCCAAGTCTTGGCCTTGGGCGTAGGCCCTTGGTAAAGCACTCACAATCTGTGCCATTGCGCGTACACCAAACGCCTGGGAAATGGGCTGAGTCACCGTACAGGTGGTTCCCTCAATCGCGTGAACCAAGGCATCAATCCCGGTGGCCGCCGTCACCTGAGGGGGAACACTCAGGGTCAACAGTGGGTCTAAAATCGCTAACTTGGGTCGCAGGTGAGCGTGCTTCAATGTCATCTTACGATGGGTTTGAGCCTCGGTGATGACAGCCGACCTCGTGACCTCTGACCCTGTTCCTGCGGTGGTGGGCAAACACACCACAGAAGCCATCTCCTTGTAAGCACGCCCTTCATCGACATACTCCGCCGGAACGCCGCCACTTTTGGCCAACAGTGCAATCGCCTTGGCCGTATCCATCGCACTCCCGCCCCCAACCGCCAATAGGGCATCACATCCTGCTTCGCGAAACTGCTCGGCTCCGGCTACGCAATCTGTATCCCGTGGATTTTGCATCACCTGGGCAAACATCTCCACGGAATACCCCGCATGAGTCAACTGAAATATCAGTGGATCCAATAGCCCCGCAGACACAACACCGGGATCTGCCACAGCAAAAAGCCTGGGTCCCAGTTGCATCTCCTCCAGCAGTCCCGCCAGACCCTGAGACTTGCCCATTCCAAATTCAATACGCGTCGGACAGTGATAAGAAAAGTTCATAGATTCCCACTCCTATCTCAATAAATACAATAACGTGGATTTACATCCCTTGCCGATGCCGCTAACAGCGGCATGTAGGTCTATCTCAATATTTCAACCTGAAACTGGAATCCCAATCCATTCGCAAAATCCATCGTCGCACGGTTTTGAACTTTGCACGGTCTTGCCCCTGGCGACGACCCATCATCAATCCCTGTGTACTGACCACCTTTCCTCAATATGCGCAACGCGCCAGACCAGCAAGGCCACCGCCCAAGTCACCACAAATAGAGCCACAATGAAAAATCCCGCCTGGTTTATGTTAAAGTTGGCCACCCATGACCAGAATCCGTTCGTCCAATTCAACTCACTGGACAGCACCCCAGCGAGTTCCACCGTACCAATGAATAAAGCCACAGCCACAGAAAGTCCGGTAATCGTGATATTGTAATAAATTTTTCGCGCGGCATTGGAAAAGGCCCAGCCGTATGCAAAATTCATGAAAGACCCGTCCAGGGTGTCAAAGAGACTCATGCCAGCCGCAAACAAAATTGGGAGTGCCAACACGGCATACCAAGGCAAGCTGGCCGCTGCGGCACCTCCGGCCAAGATCAACAGGGCCACCTCTGAGGCGGTATCAAAACCGAGGCCAAACAGCACACCAACCGGATACATTTGGGACGGTTTCCGAATGGCTTTCATTGTTCTGGATAGTAACCGATTGATTAAACCTCGCGACTGTAAAAGAGATTCTAGGTCCGCCTCTTTAAACCGTCCGGACAGCAGACCACGAGCCGTTTGAATAATGCCTATCAGAATTCCTAAGTTGATAAACGCAATCAAATACAAAAAGCTCCCTGAGATCAGGGTACCAAATATGCCAAGGTCGTTGTTGATGGTTCCGTGAGTCAAACCGGCAACCGCGCGGATACCCACAGCCAATGCGGCCGACAGCAAAAACACAATAGTAGAATGACCCAATGAAAAGAAAAATCCCACAGACAAGGGACGCTTGCCTTCTGCAATGAGTTTCCGGGTGGTGTTGTCGATTGCTGAAATATGGTCAGCGTCAAATGCATGGCGAAGCCCCAACGTGTATGCCGTCAACCCCAAACCCAGGCCAAAAATACGGTTCCCCACGACATAGTGATGAGGAGTCACGAGGGCCAACAGGATAAATATTCCGACGACATGAAGGAAAACAATGGTCATCCCCATCATCCCCCACTCAGCCCGCTCGGGTCTGCTGAACCAGCGCACATGAGATGGAAAACCAGTATTTCTACTATTATTCCCCATATAACTCACCTCCAGTGAAATGACTCAAAGCAACCCAAAATCCGACATTGGGACCGTTCCATTTTAAAACGGTTGCTGAGCCAGAAAAACCGCCAACTGTCCTACGGCGATGCCCCCGTCGTTGATGGGAAAAAGGTGAGGCACCGCGACAGTCACACCCTGCGCGGCCAGGGTCTGCACAAACCAACGCAACAACCACTCATTTTGCCACACTCCACCTCCCACCACCACCTGACGGACCCCAGTGTCGCGAACCGCTTGTAGGGTCAGTCTGCACAGGCCCTGGGAAAACCCCCGGTGGAACCGGGTCGCCACCTCGAATGATGGCCTCCCAGCCCGCAAATCAGCGAACAATTGCACCATGGCCGCACCATAGTTCAACTGCAATCTGCCCGCCGAGGAATCCAGGTCAAAGGAATACGCTCCCCGTTCAGCCGGATCGACCAAAGCTTCCAGGCGCATGGGTAACTCCCCTTCAAAGTGGGCCACTCCCAGCCGCGTGACTAACGCCCCAGCGACATCAAACAAACGCCCGGCACTGGTACTCACCAGTCCCGGAAACCTGCTGCGCAACGCGCTTTCCAGCCGTCGTGTGGATGCCTGAGATACCTCCAACCAATCGGCGGCCCAATCGGCCCACTTGGACCACAGCCCCGTTTCGAACAACACATTGAACACTCCCCGCCACGGTTCTTTAGTGACGGTATCGCCACCGATGAGACGCAGGGGAGTCAAGTGTCCCACACGTTCATAAGTGAGCATGTCCCCCAGCAGCAGTTCCCCTCCCCAAATATTTCCATCGTCTCCGTACCCCATCCCATCCAAGATAACTCCCAAAGTGGGCCCGGACATCCCGTGCTCCAACATGCAGGCGGCCATGTGGGCATGGTGGTGTTGCACTCCCCACAACGGTTCGGCACGTTTGCGTGCAAACTGGGTACTGTGGTATCCCGGGTGCAAGTCGTGGACAACGACTTCCGGTTGCATCTGCAACAAGCTACAGGTCCAGTCCACCTCACGGGTGAACAGTTTCAAAGTTCGAGGATTTTCCAGGTCTCCTATGTGCGGGCTCAACCAAATTTTACCTTCTCGAAGCAGAGCGAAGGCGTTTTTCACATCCCCTCCGACGGCCAATGCCAGCCGAGAGGTCCTCCTGGGAACGGAAAAGCCTCCCGGCACATAGCCTCGAGAACGGCGAAGAAGCAACGGCTGCCCCTCATCGATCCGTAGGACGGAATCATCCACAGGGCGTAAAATTTCCCGGTTATGCAGCAAAAAACCATCCGCCAGCCCCGACAATCGGTCCAGTGCGTCCCGCACCGTATAAACCAGGGGTTCGCCACTCACATTCCCGCTGGTCATCACCAAACAGTGCAATCCTGAATCCCCCAGCAACAACACCTGGATCCCCGTGTAAGGAAGAAAGACCCCCAAACGGGCCATTCCCGGAGCCACACCCACCGCCAGGTTCGACTCGGGGCGACGCCGCAACAACACAATCGGTCGTTCTTTTGATTTCAGAGACTCCCACTCTTCAAGACTCACCACACACTGCTGGTTCACCTCCTCCGGGTCCATGAGGACCGCCAGGGGTTTTGTGGGTCTCTTTTTCCTCTCCCGTAGCCTTGCAACCGCCGACTCGTCCAAAGCGTTCACTGCCAAGTGCACCCCACCCACCCCCATCACAGCCACCACTTTTCCCGCCAAAAGGAGTTTTTTCGCCTGAATGAGGGCGGCCTCTCCCCGGTCTTGTATGTGCCCGTCCATTTCCATCCATTGCAACTCCGGTCCACACTGAGAACAGGAGGTTGCCTGGGCGTGAAAACGCCGCGATGAAACTGAGTCATAGTCTTTCATACAAGGATTGCACAAAGGAAAGGCGTCCATCGTTGTGGTTTCCCGATCAAAGGGAAGGGAGCGGGCCAGGGTGTAACGCGGCCCACACTGGGTACAGGAGGTGAACGGGTACTGGAAATAGCGGCTGCTCGGATTTTTCATGTCCGCCAGACAGTCTTCGCAAATGGCCAGGTCAGGAGGAATGCTCAGGGCCGGGTGGTCCAAATTCGTGGTTGAGGGTTCAATGGTGAAAGTGGAAAAATTCACCCATGGCAGGGTTTGAACCCGCAGGTCTTCAATTCGCGCCGCACCTGGCGCCTCTTGCCTCAGGCGTAACCGAAAATCCTTCACCGCAACGAGTCCTCCCTGAATGTCGATGCGCACAAATGAGCCTTCATTACAAACCGTCCCGTGCAATCCCAGTTCAGTCGCCAGCCGGTAAACGAAGGGGCGAAACCCCACCCCCTGAACGACGCCCCACACCTCCACCTGTTGGTGCACTTGTTCCTCCCCCGTCTGTCGCTCCACCAACCTTGTCTTCACCGCCTCTGCCCTCACCCCGGATGAGCGAAATACATCATGGGTCGTGTCCGGCATGGTAAAATCCCCTCTCCCCACCCTTTGAAAAAACAGCAACAATTAGAGACATTAGGGTGATGCCTATGTTTGCAGGCGGGTCATTTTCACTCCTGATGATGGTCATCAGGCCATGGATGTTTCGGACATGCACTCAGCGGACCGTCTGATGGAAATCCGGATGTTTTTTACGAGCCACTTTCGTCTCCACCCAAGTCAACCATTCGTCCAATCCGTCCCCCGTACGGGCGGATACCCGAAACATAGGAATCCCGGCATGAATTTGGTCGATATTGTGCCTTACGGCGGATACATCAAAATCCAAATAGGGCAGCAAATCCGTTTTGGTCAATATCGCGACCTCGGCTCGCCGAAAAATGGCGGGATATTTCAACGGCTTGTCCTCCCCTTCCGTGGTGCTTAACAAAACCACTTTCGCGTCTTCCCCAAGGTCATAAGAGGAAGGACACACGAGATTTCCTACATTTTCAATCATCAAAAGGTCCAGACCTTTTGTATCGACAAAAGGCAGGTGTTTTTCAATCATGTGCGCCTCTAAATGGCACGTCCCATTGGTAATGATCTGTTTGACCGGAAAACCGTGACGTGCCAAACGATTTGCGTCGTTTTCTGTTTGTACATCCCCCACCAACACCGCCATCTGCAGCTTACCCCGAAAATGTTCCAGAGTTTGCTCTAGCAGGGCCGTCTTTCCTGAACCAGGAGAACTGATGAGATTGAGGACCGTGAGTTCTCGGGATTGCCACTCGGACCTAAGAGTTGCCGCTTGTTCAGCGTTTGCTTCCATAACACTCTTTCCTACATTCACCTTCGTCATCGTTTTTCCCCTCCGTTTCCATGGTTTCTAGGGTCCCCTCGGTTTCGTCCGCCACTTCCATGTCCGTCACTTCCAGAATATCTCCGGCCACCACCTCCACTTGGTGAGATCCGCAAGTTTCGCAAGCAAAAGTCCAATTCTGCATGTCCGTGGTCTGGCCACAATGAGAACAGTGCAGCCGCACCGATTGCTCCACCACCAAAAATACTGTTTGCGATGTTTCTCCGAACTGACTTTTAAGCACGTCCAGTCCAAACCACAAATTGTCCGTCTCCACCGCCATCAGCCGACCGACGGTGACCGTGACCGACACCACCCGGGAAACCCCAAGGTCCCGAGCCTCCTGTGCGACCAAACTCACAATCTCCTGGGCAAAACTCAACTCGTGCATGGTCAGCAGATCCTCGGCAACTGTTCCACCGCCAATAAGTCCAACACGCGTTGAGCGCCCAGCTCCGTGACGAGACAGGCCTCTCCCAGGAGTGTTGCGTCCACCTCACCAATCACGCGCGCCTCTCTGCCCACTGCTGTCTGCCGCATTCGCCGCACCACTTCGTCGGCCACCTCCGGGGCCACCACGGCCACGAGCTTTCCCTCATTGGCGACATACAGGGGGTCCAGTCCCAACACCTCGCACAAACCCCGCACGTCCTCGCGGATGGGAATGTCCCGTTCCCGCACCTTCAAGCAAAGCCCGCTGGCCGCCGACAACTCCGCCAGCGTGGTGGCCAGCCCTCCACGCGTGGGATCCCGCATGCAATGAATCCCTTGCAGGTCTCGGACAGCCATGACGACCTCCCGCAGGCAGGCCGTGTCGCTTTGAATCTGTGTCTCAAACTCCATTTCATAGCGACTGGCCATCACACTGGCTCCATGATCTCCCACCGTGCCAGAAAGAATCACGGCATCTCCCGGTAAGATGCATTCTGGCCGCCAGTCCACCCATGGAGGCACTACACCCAGCCCCGTCGTGGTCAAAAACAGGCCATCCTCCGACCGTCCCTCCACCACCTTGGTATCCCCGGTGACAATCTGAACCTTGGCCTTTTTTGCAGCGTTCGCCATAGACTGTGTCACTTCCACCAAGTCCTTGAGGGCCATGCCTTCCATTAACACAAAGGCCACCGTGAGGTACAGGGGAGTGGCACCACCCATCAACAGGTCATTGACCGTACCATGCACTGCCAAGTCGCCAATGTTGCCCCCAGGAAAGCGGAAAGGTTGTACCACAAACGAATCCGTGGACAAGGCCAAGCGGCCTGCCGCTGGCGTATCCACCACCGCCTGGTCCTGGAGAGTCGCCAGAGTAGGATTACGAAACAAGGGTACAAAGAGAGTTTCAATCAGTTCATGCGTCATTTTTCCTCCCGTCCCATGGGAGGTTTCAATTACCTGAGGAAGCCGATCCAAGATCCGTTTCCATTCCTGCGGCAATTCTTTACTCATTTCGTTCGGCTCCCTTCCTGTTTCTGTCGAGCAGCGTAGCGATAATAAGCGGCGCACGTCCCTTCCGACGACACCATACAGGCTCCCAAAGGATTTTCCGGTTTGCAGACCGTCCCAAAAGACGGACAGTCCCACGGTTTTCGGACCCCTTTCGTGATAGCGCCACAAAGGCATGCTTTCGGTTCTACTGGCACCGTGGTGGGCAACCAGTCGGCGAATTTCACACGTGCATCATAGGCTTGCCATGCGGGACGCAGGTCCAGACCACTGTCCTCCACCCAACCCATGCCCCGCCACTCCTGACGAACCGATGTAAACACCTCTTCCACCAAGGCCCTGGCTCGGAGATTGCCTTCTCGTTTGACCGCCCGAGCGTACTGCACTTCCACCTCACACCGACCCTCTTTGCGCTGTAAAAGAAT
>DAHWFY010000007.1:0-24848 GCA_027336365.1 Bacillota bacterium
TATTCCAAGGGAGATAGTTTCAATCACGGGGATGCGGTAGGATTCATCTCGTTGAGGGGACTTCCCACCACTGTGTATGCCGATTTGCACACGGGGATGCATGACTCGATATCCCAGCACGGAACGAATATGTCTGTATTGGTTCAGGAACCTGTCGTATGAAGCTGTGGGGTGGGCGGTTTACTGAAGACACAAACGCGCTGGTGGAGAACTACACGGCCTCCATTTCGTTTGATGCGCGACTTGCGGAAATGGACATTCAAGGGAGCATCGCTCACGCTCGCATGTTGGGGCAGTGCGGCATTGTGACATCAGAGGAGAGTCAACAACTTGTTGTTGGCCTCTCCTCCTTGTTGACAGACTATCGAACAGGAAAATTGGAGTTTCGCGTTGATGACGAGGATATTCATATGAATATTGAACGTCTGTTGCATGAGCGAATTGGTGCGGTGGCTGGGAAGTTACATACGGGGCGCAGCCGCAATGACCAGGTGGCCTTGGATATGCACCTGTATGCCAAGGAGGCCATTGCTCAGGCCATCATTGGAGTGCGTCGTTTGCAGAAAGCACTGGTACACCAGGCGGAGAAAAATATGGATGTGATTATTCCTGGGTATACTCACTTGCAACGAGCACAACCGGTGTTGCTGGCGCATCACTTACTGGCCTATTTTTGGATGTTGGAACGGGATGTGGGAAGACTGCAAGACGCCGAGAAGAGGGCGGACATGATGCCCCTTGGGGCGGGTGCCTTGGCGGGAACTACTTTTCCCATTTCGCGGGAGGCTGTTCAAGAGGAACTTGACTTTTCTCAGTTGTATGAGAACTCGCTGGATGCAGTATCGGATCGCGACTATCTACTGGAAATATTGTCTGCCACCAGTGTCATTATGATGCATCTGTCCCGTCTTTCGGAGGAACTGGTGTTGTGGAGCAGTGAGGAGTTTGGGTGGATAGAATTAGCAGATGCCTATTGCACGGGTTCGAGCATGATGCCGCAAAAGAAAAATCCGGATGTGCCGGAGCTTGTGCGGGGAAAAACAGGGCGAGTGTACGGCCATCTCATGGCTTTGTTGACGGTGCTCAAGGGTTTGCCGCTGGCTTATAACAAAGACCTGCAGGAGGATAAGGAGGGTGTGTTTGATACTTTCGATACCTTGTTACCTGCCTTAGAGCTGTTTGCTGGACTGGTGAATACCGTGAAGGTCCGCACTGATCGGGTATCTGTGGCCTTTTCTCACGATTTTTCGAATGCCACCGATTTGGCCGATTACCTGGCAACTAAAGGAGTGCCGTTTCGGGAGGCCCATGAGGTGGTGGGAAAACTTGTGCTGATGGCCATCGCACAGGGCACGAACTTGGCTGGGTTGGAGTTTTCCGTTTATCAACAGGCTTCGCCAGCTTTTGCAAAGGACATATACGACGTCCTCAGTATTGCCCAGGTGGTGGCTGCCCGAGGAGTGCGGGGGGGTACTGGTCCACAAGCGGTGAAATACCAATTGGATTTAGCCATTTCCCGTTTATCTAATCAGTAAATACAACTGCGTGGATTTACATCCCTTGCGGGTGCCGCTAACAGCGGCATGAGGGTCTATGGTAAAATAAGATTTGTGTGTAATTTGGCTGGAATCCAGTGTGCATGTCTGTGGATGGCGGGTTGCTGAGCAACTCGGTAACGGAGGAGTGAAGGTGGGTGCGGATTGTCCAGAAGTATGGGGGAACCTCTGTAGGCAGTATTGAACGCATTGAGGCGGTGGCGGACAGGGTGGCAAAAGCCTGTAACGCCGGACATCAGTGTGTCGTCGTGGTCTCTGCCATGGGGCACACCACCGACGAGTTGGTGCGGTTGGCCCGGGCTATTGACTCTGTGCCAGATTCCCGTGAAATGGATGCTCTGTTGTCGACGGGAGAACAGGTATCGGCGGCGTTGCTGGCAATGGCACTCCAGAAGAGAGGGCTATCTGGTCGGTCTTTTACCGGCTGGCAGGCGGGAATTGTCACGGAACAGGTTCACGGATCTGCCCGCATTGAGGATGTGAAAACAGAGGCTTTACGCAGTTCTCTGGCTGCTGGAGAGGTTCCTGTGGTAACAGGATTTCAGGGTATTTCCGGTGAAACGGTAACCACTTTAGGACGCGGGGGCTCGGATACCACGGCAGTGGCCGTGGCGGCAGCACTGCATGCTGATTTATGCGAGATCTATACCGATGTAGATGGGGTGTACACCACGGACCCGCGGGTTGTGGCAGGGGCTCGTAAGTTGGAGCGAATTTCGTATGACGAAATGCTGGAGATGGCCAATCTGGGTGCTCAGGTGCTGCACCCGCGTGCGGTGGAGAATGCAAAGCTGTTCGAGGTCAGCTTGGTGGTGCGTTCCAGCTTTTCCGATGAGGAGGGAACTTTGGTGGTGGAGTCCGCAGGTTACGAACAACACCGAGTGGTTACTGGAATTGCCTTTGAACGAGAGGTGGCAAGAATTGCTGTGCTGGGCATACCTCGTGAGCAACACGGCCTGGCTAAGGTTTTCGGGTATCTGGCGGAACGCGGTGTGAACGTGGATGTGATTGTACAGAGTCTTGTGCAAGCGGAGACGGTGGACGTGTCTTTCACCGTAAAAGAAGAGGACACTGCTCGCACCCTGCGGGTGCTTGATGAACTGCGCAGTCAACTATCTTATCAGGAAATCGTTGCCGAGCAAGGACTTGCAAAGGTGTCTATTGTTGGCGCGGGGATGATTAGCAATCCTGGGGTTGCGGCGCGGATGTTCTCTGTCCTTGCTGAGGGGGAAATTTCCATTAAAATGGTCTCCACTTCTGAAATTAAGGTATCCTGTATCGTCGACTCTCAGGAGTTAGATAGAGCGGTGCAACAGTTGCACGAGGCCTTCTTGGCAGAAGCCCCTGAAAAGGGAGTGACATCAAAAGAGGTGTCTGTCACTCACAGCTATCTCTGAAGCTCAGGCAGTGAATGGGAAAGGTTATCCTAAAATCGGTTTGCTGCTTAAAACAATCAATTGGATGAACCCAGCCTCTTGAATCCAGAGTGCAGTTCATGTTAATATACTCAGTGCCGTCTGTTATTCCCTCATGGAATTTCTGGAGAGATGTCCGAGTTGGTCGAAGGAGCACGATTGGAAATCGTGTAGGTGGCTTAAACCCGCCTCGAGGGTTCGAATCCCTCTCTCTCCGCCAGGTATGGCGGCGTAGCTCAGTTGGTCAGAGCACACGGTTCATACCCGTGCTGTCGGTGGTTCGAATCCACTCGCCGCTACCAAGGAACAGAAAGGCCCTTGTCCTAGGACAGGGGCCTTTCTGTTCGGGGGGGGGGGATTGAACAACAGGTGTTGAATGTTGATGGGACTCGTCACTGGTTAACTCACGAGTCCTCGTCCTCGTCTTCCAATTCATCCATGTACTTGTTGTAAGCGTCCACGACTTTTTGCCACTCTTCGTCTCCCTCGATGTCGGCAAGAACCATATCTTCGCCTTCCTCACCTTCAATACGAAAGATAACGCCTTCTTCTAAATCGTCGTCAACAGGCAACAAAATTGCGTAGTCCTGTTTTTCCACCGTGATGACATCACCGAGGATGAAGCGGTGTTCATCACCATCCTCGTCTTCAAGAACGATAACCTCATCTTCTTCTTCACGGTCTTGGTCGTGACTGTGATCATGGTTATGACCATCATGGTCATGAGAGTGTTCTGTCACCGGAAAACTCCTTTCTCCTAGCAGGGGGAAATAACCGGACAAATATAACATGAGCACACAGAGGTGTCAATTCCACTGTCCAAAGCGGAGTATACGATTTTGCGGTCAGGAGTCTCGACACTTGTCCTTTTCACTGTTGACCTGAGTAAACACAGCTTTCGCCAAGCGCAGGCTGATTTCTTGCAGCAAGTTATTGACACTTGATTGGGCATTTTGAAACTGGATGACTTCAGGTATACTTTCCAGATGATGTAAAATTGACTCGCTTTGCTCCAATAAGTGCAGGTAATGTTTTGGCGGTACATGCCGTGCTTGAAAGTCGCCGATTTGTTCATGTGTTTCTTTCAATTGAACCATGAGACGAGCCACCTCGGGGTGAGCATTCAATTTCACTTCTGCCGCCTGAAAGGCTACCACATCTGCAGACTGGATTATCAGATCAGCAAGTTCCGCAGTTTCCGCCCATAGTTCATTTGGATCCATTCACGTCAACGTCCTCTCCTGATGTGCAAAAAATAGAACGACGCCCAATGGATAAGGGGCGTTCCGATCTTTGTGTCTAGCACCGTTCTAATGGCTTTTGCGATGGTGCAATTCATTGTACTGACGATAAGGAATTGTTGGGGAGGTTTCAATCTGCTCACCAACGACAGCTAAAATGACGGCGGCCACCACACAGATGGCCAACCACAGGTAGGAATGAGACACTATTCCTGCGGCAACCAGTGCGAAGGCAAGAGTGAACAACCCATAGCGCATCTTTAAGGTTTTATTCATGGTTTCCCATCTCCTTTACAGAGAGCGCGTACATCAGTCCTTATGGCTATTATAAATGAAGCTGTGAGTGGAATGAAAGCAGAAACTAAATTCCCTTGAGATGAGGATGCAACGCAAAGATATGCTTGAAAAAATACGCTGATGACAAATGTTTTATCCGAACAATGCGCCTTGACCCATCTTCTTGGGATGGCTACTCTTACAATGGACGAGATTTTTATGATGGGTCCCAGGAAAATGGAATTGAATATCCAACAGGTTCCGAAACTCGGCGGACAGATATGGGATTAACTTTAACAGAGGTGAAAAATGGGAGGCGGCTAAAAATGACGCGAGATAACCCCACGTTTGTTTTTCCTAAGGCAGAACAGTATGCTTTTTTGTTTGAAAATACCCATCTTGTGTTATTTTTTTTTCCGCGTGATGATGCCAAGTTTCTTTTTTTACTCAAGGATCAAGGAGATGCAGGAATGGCGTTGGACTATCCAGGCGACACCTTCACCACGCAAGTTTTGGACAGAATACTTAATATTTTCAAAATTCAGATAGATGATGAAAACGAAAAAACGGAGTTAAGCAGACACTACGTTTTAGGAAGTTATTTTACGGTTTCCGGGCGACCTTATGGCGCTTACTACCAAAAGGATGTCCTTCAGCCCGATGTCTTATTGTTCCGCATTGACGGAGAACCACCATCTCAGGAACTTGTCTCTTTGGAAGGAAACGAGTTTGAACTAATAGCCACAGTATTTTCCCAGCAGCATGACGATTTACTGGAGATTGAAGGAATGATGGATGGTTCAGATAATTGATGTTTGAGTGGTGAGAGAAATTTTTTCTCTCTTGCCACTCAAACAGATTACAAATTGACCGAAAGAAACTGGGAGAACTCGACCGCCTCTTCTTCATTGCGGATGTGGAAGGCATCCATCAGGAAAGGAATATCAGAGGCATCTCTGTCATTCATTATGGCAGTACGACCGTTTTGTATGACATAGACCAACTGTTTGCCATAGAAATGGTCAGTGGTGGTAATGACCACATCATAACGAGCGTGTTCTCCTGCAAATCCTACAAAACGACTTGTCGTTTGTTCGATTTCATCATATAGCAATAGGGACTCATCCATTTTAATGCTCCTTATGCACCAAGGACAACTTTAGCGAGAACCTCGTCCTTTCAAAGGGGGCAACATTTCGCTCATCAGGTTTTTTAACTCATCGGTTGCTTGTAAAAACATATCTTTATCATACTGATCTAAGGCTCTATCAATGGTGTCCAATAGCGCCTGTTTTTTTGCATGTCGACGTTGCACCTCTTCTAGAACCTGAAGTACCTCGTTAGGGACAGGCAGGTCGGGCAAGTTGATGAACAGGTACAGCGGGTCTTGGCGGTTGAAAAATTCCCTTAACCCCTTCAATATGTCCGCTGGTTGGCTGATTTTTTGCATCGATCCGTTATTGGGGATGCGGGCAATCATTCCGTGGCGACCCATAATCAGCAGGGGCACGTTCTCCAGCACGATGTGGGTGATCTCAACCTGATTATGGCGCGTGGCCAGAAAATCAAGAATAGACTCTGCCCCAGTCGGCAAAATCTTCGTTTTCAGCAATAACAAGTCTTCCTTTGCGACCATGGTTGATCCCTCCTCACTTGAAAGGCTCCTGTCAATGGGCGGAATGTGTTTCTGTTGCTGGTTCATCCTATGTGACATGTCAAGATTCCGAGCCTGTCCGCTGTTCTTTGATGAATGGTGTGATGGTAACACCAATTACGATTATTTTATCAGAATCCTTGTATCGTTAGAAGAGGGATCTCCAGGTATCTTGATGTAAAAGGTGTGACGAATGGGTGGTACGGGTTATCCTTGAATTAAAGTTTCCTGTTGCCGTAGCTTTTCCGGGCAAGTCTGAAGCAGGCAATTGAAGCAAGGATTACCCGACAGGGCGGTTCTCTCTTGGTGCATACTAAGGCTTGGAGGGATGAGCCATGGACGATTGGGTGTATTTTGCTGGTCTGTACCCATCGAAGTTTGAGGCTTATTGCGCTGTGATGTGGATTGAGGCAGATGAAAGGATTCGGGGAACGATTCCTTGCAGTGTGGTTCAAGTGTATCAAACTCAGAAGGGGAAATACGGTGTGCGTTTTCGCAAAACCGGGTAAAATTAGAGACGACATGTCTGGGGGGCTAACCCCCCAGATGCCGGGAAATCAGTAAATCTTCAATGATAGGCCGCGTTAATGTCGTCTCCCACGTCCGTGTGATCGCTTTTCGGGGTGTCTCTACCTTGTGCTAAATGGGATTCACCAATTCCATCGCGGTGGGGTTCCTCCGGCTTGTGACGGACATTGTTTTGCGCCTTGTTTGCCCCATTTTCTCTGCCACCTTCCCTCACGGGTTGGGGTTTATCGGTAGCAAATGCAGTTGTGAGTTTTTTCACGGGTTTTCGAATAATTTCATCATTTTCACTGTTAATGGAAGTTGATAAAATACTCATTAGGTAGGTCAGCGGGCACCATCCTGTCACTCCCTCGGCAATTTTACTGGCACCAAGAGATACCAAAATCGTTTTTCCTAAAGACCGTCTGCCTCGCTGCAGCCCAGAAGATAACAGCAGTACACCAGAAGCCAGACGAATATAACGATCCACTCTGCCAATGTTGGGCTGGGGCCCGTACTGTTGTTTGAACGGGGTTTGAGAGTACAAATGGGAATTCACGGTCATTCCTCCTTGTAGGACGAAAGTAAGGGTGTCCCAAACTCAGTATTTGCTTTAGGCCATTGCACTATGTAAACAAATAGCACGAAGCTTGATCTGTTTGACTTTGACTATAGTTGACCTTATATTATGGATGGAGTGTGAACTGGATAGGAATTGTCAACCCTGCTTCCTGGTGGACAACGTCTTGGCTGCATCAATATTCGGACAACCTCTATATTGTAGAAAATGAACCTTTAAAGGAGATGGAGTCCCGTGAGTTTGGTCCCGATTGTGATTGAGCAAACAAGTCGTGGTGAACGCAGTTATGATATTTACTCCCGTTTATTGAAAGACCGGATTATTTTTCTTGGGACGGAGATTGACGATGAGGTGGCCAACGCCGTGGTAGCTCAGTTGTTGTTTTTGGCGGCAGATGACCCGGAAAAAGATATCCAAATGTATATTAACAGTCCCGGAGGTTCTGTGTCGGCAGGACTGGCCATATATGACACCATGCAACATGTAAAACCAGATGTTTCCACTATTTGCGTAGGCTTGGCTGCAAGCATGGGTGCGGTGTTGTTGACTGCGGGGGCAAAGGGAAAGCGTTTTGCCTTACCTAATGCGGAGATCATGATCCATCAACCCCTGGGTGGAGCTCGCGGTCAGGCGTCAGACATTCAAATTCACGCCGAGCACATTCTGCAAACACGGCAGCGACTGAATGTCATTCTGAGCGAACGGTCAGGGCAACCATTGGAAAAAATTGAGGAGGATACGGACAGAGACTTTTTTATGTCTGCAGATGATGCGAAGGACTACGGAATTATCGACGGGGTCATTCGGCGAGTGGAAGGTTAAGCTTGCATGGATTGGGAGCCTGAAGACTTTCCAGCAGATTTATTCGAACGGCTCACGGTGAATGGGATAAGCTTTGCCCACTATATGGAGTGGGCACTATATGGAGAACGAGGTTATTACCAAAGCCGGGTTTCTTTGGGCAAACAAGGAGACTTTTTCACTGCGGCTCAATTTCCTCTTTTTGGAGCTACGCTGGCTCACTATGCATGGGATGCCTGGCGGTCCTATGGGGAGCCACATCAACTTCAAGTGGTGGAACTAGGACCAGGACAAGGGGAGTTGGCGGTCCATGTACTGGCACGACTGCAGGAGTTATTGCCTGCAGACGTGAAAATTTCTTATGTTCTGATTGAGCCCTCTTTGCGTTTGCGGCAATTGCAGATGGAAAAGCTAAGAAGTTTGGGTCATTGGGTTCAAGTTTCCTGGCAGTCACCGGACGCCAATTTGGACACCGTGATGTTCGCAAATGAGGTTTTGGATGCATTACCCGTCGAAAGGGTGCGCAGAACTGTAAATGGATGGTTACAAGCTTGGGTGATTTTAGACGATGAGCAACTGAGTTTGCAATGGCGTCCAGCTCCTACAGAATTGGCTACTGCTGCAGATGAATGGTTACCCATCCCTGTGGGAACCGAGGCTGAATGGTGCTGGGGATATGGAGAACTATTTAAAATGGCTGCAGACTACGGTCAGCGCCTTCGATCTCTGTGGATAGATTATGGGATTGACCGAGAGGAACTGGCGGCAGGATTGCGGCCACAGGGGACGTTACGCGGTTTTTCTCATCACCAGGTGGTACATCCATTAGCGCATCCTGGGAAGGTAGACATCACTGCAGACGTTTATTGGGATGCGGTGGTGCACGCGGCGATGCAAGCGGGATTCGTCACGCAAAACCTCATCTTACAGGGGAGTTTTTTACGGAATGCCGGTTTGTTGGGGGCTGCATTGGCGAGCAGTACCAACGGTCAAGATTCCTGGGGAAAGGGGTTGTCTCGGTCGGCCGCCGGGCAAGTTCGGCAATTAATCATGCCTGGGGCCATGGGAGAGCGTTTTGCCGTGCTGGAGTGTTGGCGGAATTGATGTTATGAATCGACGGTTTCCCGTTTATTGATACATACTGATTGGCGAAAATGAGTGAATTAGTATGGAACATTTGCGCCTCTTTGTGTAATATATTCTTGACTGCAGGGAAAGTGGGAGACTTGATACTTGTCTGCGGGTCTGCTTACACACAGAGGAGGCAGTGATAATGACCATTCGTGTAGCCATAAATGGATTTGGCCGGATTGGCCGGATGGTTTACCGACGTGCGGCCGGGTTTCCAGACATTGAAGTGGTGGCAGTGAATGGAACAGCCGACCGGGATTCGTTGCTTCATTTACTCCGCTACGACTCGTTACACGGAACTTGGAAAACGGGGGTGCAGTCGGAACCTGGGGGATGGCGGGTAGGAGAAACGTTCACCCATACGTTTTCTAGTCGAGACCCGTCTGTGTTACCATGGGCTGATTTGGACATCGATGTGGTTGTGGAGGCCACAGGCAAGTTCCGAACTCGTGACACCTGTGGGGTTCACTTGCTGCAAGGTGCAAAACGAGTGGTGATAACAGCACCCGCTAAGACTCCTGAGGACGCAGACGTTACCCTGGTAAAAGGGGTGAATGATCAGGCTTTCATTCCTGCACAACACCATATTATCTCTGGAGCTTCTTGTACCACGAATGCCTTGGCGCCCGTTGTCAAAGTGTTGCACGAGAAATTTGGAGTGACACACGGTCTAATGACTACGGTCCACTCTTACACGAATGACCAGCAGATTTTAGACAATCCCCATACGGATTGGCGGAGAGCCCGAGCCTGTGGACAATCTATTATTCCTACGACTACGGGGGCTGCCCGAGCGGTTGGGCTGGTTCTGCCCGAATTGGTCGGGAAACTGAACGGGGTGTCTCTGCGAGTGCCCACACCGAATGTCTCCCTGGTGGATTTGGTGGCGACGCTGGACCGGCAGACAAGCGTCGAGGAGGTAAACGGGGCGTTAGCAGAAGCTGCGGTCATGTCCATGGCGGGCATTCTCGGTTATACGGATGAGCCTCTTGTTTCCACGGATTTCAACGGTGAAGAACGGTCTGCAGTGATCGATGGCACCTCCACCTTGATGGCAGGGGACAGGACCGTCAAAGTGTTGGCGTGGTATGATAATGAGTGGGGATATTCCTGCCGGATTGTTGACCTGGTCCGTTTGGTCGGCGGTACACCTGCATACGCCAAGGATGAGCAGACCGTGTTGGCTCACTTCTAGGGTGTCGGGCTGCCGTGGCGGCCTGGGTCCTTGAAGAGGAGAGACACATTGGAAATTTACTTAGATAACGCAGCCACCACACCATTGCTTCCAGAAGTTGAAACGGCAATGATGACCACTTTTAAGCAGTTTGGCAACCCGTCCTCTCTGCATCGCAAGGGGGTGCAGGCCGAGGACGTACTGAAGCGAACGAGGCAGCAGATTTTGCATTCGCTGGAAGTGCGCCAGGGAAGAGTGGTTTTCACAGGTGGCGGTACGGAAGCCAATAATTTGGCTATCTTTGGAACGGTTCGTCGATTCCCTAATCGAGGCAAACACCTGGTGACCACTTCCATAGAACATCCGTCCGTTCTGGAGGTTTATCGGTATCTGGGACGTCACGGATGGGATGTGACTTTTATTGACCCGGATGCCTCTGGACAAGTACATGCGCAGGACATTTTGTCTGCGCTGAGGCCGGACACCCTCTTGGTGAGTATGATGCATGTCAACAATGAGACCGGGGCCATATTACCGGTGCAGCAGGTGGGAGAGGTCCTGAAAGGGCGCAGGCAAACTTTGTTTCATGTAGACGGTATCCAGGCTTTTGGCAAAGTTTCTGCCTGTCTTGTGAATGCACAGGCAGATTTATATACCGTTTCCGCTCACAAATTGGGTGGACCAAAGGGCGTCGGCGCCTTATATCTGAGGCAGGGTGTGGAAATCAATCCCTTGCTGCTGGGCGGTGGGCAGGAGTTTGGGATACGGTCTGGGACCGAAAATGTTGTGGGCATCGCTGGATTTGGCGCAGCGGCTGCCTTGGCGGAACAGGCCTTACCTGATAGTTGGAACCATGTCCAAGACTTGTATGACGTACTGAGCGATGGATTGAAAAAAATAGGTGCAAGTGTGGTTACCCCGTATCCGTTTTCCCCTTATGTGATTAATGCCTCGTTTCCTGGCATCCGAGCAGAGGTTTTATTACATGCTCTGGAGGCTCAAGGTGTCTATGTTTCCACGGGTTCTGCGTGTTCTACACACAAAGGACGTGTGCAATCCAGCCATGTTCTGCGTGCCATGAACCGACCCCATGAGGAAATTGCCGGAGCCGTTCGCTTTTCATTGGCTCGGTGGCTTACTCTTGAGGATGTACAGACCGCTTTAGTGAGGGTGGCAGAACAAGTGCAGTGGTTACAACGAGTGGGGGGCTGAAACAAACAATGATTCAGCATATTTTGGCGCGTTACGGGGAAATCAGTTTGAAGGGAAAAAACCGCAGCGAATTTGAACGGATATTGCTTCGCAATATGCGGGCAGTACTGTATTCTTGGCCCCAGATTCAATTGGAGCGCAGTGGTGGCAGAATCATGGTTACACTCCACGAGGCTCCATGGCGGGATGTGGCCGAGCGGTTGTCCCGCGTGTTTGGTGTCGTGTCCTTAAGTCCCATTGAGGTAGCTCCCCTGTCGCTGCAAGGGATGATTGATGCGGCAGCAGAGGTTTTGGTGCGTGAACAGGAACAAGCGTTTGTTTCTGGGGGCCCACAGGACCCTTCAGTACTTTCTTTCAAAATAGAAGTGAGGCGTCCTAACAAGGGATTCCCCATGACCTCTCCCGAAATTGCCGCAGCCATAGGAGAACGGTTGTTAAATGCCGTGCCAGGCTTGCAGGTGAACGTCCATACGCCACAAGTGGTGGTGTATGTGGAGGTGCGAAACCACGAAACATTCATTTATGGTGTGAAAGTTCCGGCGGTGGGCGGCCTTCCTGTAGGCAGTGCCGCAAAAGTTGGGTTGTTGTTGTCCGGTGGAATTGATAGTCCAGTCGCAGGCTGGCTGAGTTTGAAACGTGGTGTGACTTTGGAGTGCATTCACTTTCATAGTTATCCTTTTACCAGTGAACGGGCGCTACAGAAGGTGGAGGATCTGACTCAAGTTCTCGCCAACTGGGGCGGTAGGGTTCGTCTGCATACTGTGCATTTTACTGAAGTTCAAATCGACATTCACAAGTACTGCCCAGAGAACCTGGAAATCACGGTCATGCGTCGAATGATGTTGCGTATTGCCGAGGAGATTGCCCAACGAAACCATTGGCTGGCTTTGGTCACAGGCGATAGTCTGGGTCAAGTGGCCAGTCAAACTTTGGAGAGTATCCATGTCATCAATGCTGTAACTCGTTTACCTGTTTTGCGTCCCTTAATTTCCGAGGACAAGGTGGATATCATGGCAAAAGCACGCATGATTGGCAGTTATGAAACATCTATCTTACCCTACGAGGACTGCTGTACCGTGTTTGTACCCAAAAATCCGCGCACCCGTCCAACATTGGCGGAAACGGAAAGAGCCGAGTCCAATTTGGACATCCCTCGTCTGGTAGCGGAGGCGGCCGAGCGTACGACCGTAAAAACCTTTTTTTTGGACCGCTCAGAAGTTTGAAGTGGGACGGGTTTGTGCAGGCTATGTTCAGGGAGTGATGTCCATGAAGTGGTTTCGAAGACTCTCCAGGATTATCAGGTGG
Source organism: Bacillota bacterium (assembly GCA_027336365.1). Taxonomy (GTDB): domain Bacteria; phylum Bacillota; class Bacilli; order Alicyclobacillales; family Alicyclobacillaceae; genus QXHL01. Next base: position 12,853 of record DAHWFY010000007.1, read on the forward strand.
GCGTTCGCCTTGTACTCCCTGCTGCAAGTGTTCAGACAGCGCCGCTGGTTGGGCGTTGGCTGGTTGCTGTGGGACTTGCTGTCCCGCCGCAGAGTCCGGGATCTGCAACCTGCCGCAACTTGGATTTTTGTCAACGGTGGAGAACCGGCCATTTATCGACGGCGGGCTTGGCGAAAAATTCCTGCGGACAGCGGCCACAAAGGCCGCGAATAACACACTTCAACGCGGTCTGTCAATGGGTGAACAAACTGCATAGTCGGTACCATCTACAGGACAGGGGTTGGCAATGTCAAACCCTGTCCTGTGATGAGTTTAAAACCTTTCTTTTATGGAAATGACTATGATAGGTTTCTAAACAACGAGTCGAACACCCATGTGCGGCGACTGGCAGGAGGCTTTTTCATGCGACAGACTTTAAAGACAATGCGTCAGGACGCGTGGACGACGGAAGACGACGCGGCTCTCGCGGAGATTGTCTTGAAACACATTCGTGATGGCAGTACACAGCTTGCCGGTTTCAACGAGGCCAGTATTCAGTTAGGAAGAACGGCGGCAGCCTGTGGCTTTCGTTGGAATGCTTGCGTTCGTAAACAGTATCGAGGTCACATTGAGTTGGCAAAAGAGGACAGGAAAGAGTGTAAGTCTCAGCAGATTCAAGCCCAAATGGAGGGTGGAGACTATGACCATCCCACGGCAACTTTGATGAGTTGGGCACAAGTACTCCGGTTTTTGCGGCAAGAGAAAAATACAGCCCAACAGTGGGCTTCTCGTTGGCGGGCCGCAGAGCGTGATCGCAACGATTGGCGATCCAAATTCCATGAACTTGAGATCAGTCATGGCAATCTGCAGGATGAGCATCGGCAGTTATTACGTGACTTTGAGGTCGTGTCCCAGGACTATCGCTCCTTGGTAGACATTGTAGAGCGGGCCCGCAAGGCGGCCTTTCTCGACGGTGAGGACCTGACCCAAGGATTCATGTATCGGATTGATGAATACGGGAACTTGGAACGTTTGCAAGGACCGGATATGAAACAAGCCGAATGACAGGAGAGCAAAAAACACTCGACGCAGATTAGGCCTTTAGATGAGACCCTATTTTTTGTAATTCACCTGCCGTGAGAAATGCATCCGCCCAATTTGGACGGATGCAACGTTTTCTCGGTCAAGACAACCCATAAGTGTGTCTTTGTTTTAGTTGGTGCCGCTTACAGCGGCATGGCGGTCTATCCCCTTTCCGGACGTGCACTTTTAGATTAACTTAATATGGGAACCTTCAGGGATCCACACGTACGGATTTTCTCCCCTATCCCGCATGGGGTCGTATTTAACCGGTTGAAAGCCCAATTTTGTGAAAAATTCATGGGCTCCACAACGTACATTGGTTTTAACGGGATTTCCGAACGATTGGGCAAACCGCACCAGTTTGCTGCCAAAGCCACGTCCCTTGTACCCTGCCAGAACTTCCAATTTCCATAGTTCTAAGTAATTTGTGGGAGGGTTAAAGTAATGGTCGTACTCTATTGCCATGGGATAAAGGCTCATCCGGGCAACCAGTTTGCCATCCTCATACACCCCATAAAATGGAGACTGAACATTGTCTTCAATCAAATTTCCCTGCAAATCCTCCAACATTGATAATTCTTCTAAACCATTCTCCAGAAACCGTTTAAACTGTTCGAGGGTTTCGTAATTAGTTTTTAATTTTACAACTTCCGGACCCATGGTTCATCCCCTCCTGTCTCTTTTATAATACAACGGATTTGCATGGTTCGCTCGTAATCATGCCAAAATAAGTTGCAGGACGTTGCGGTACATAACCGTGTCCCAAAGGATGAGCAGAGTGCAGGCATGCGGGAGGGCGAGGCATCGACGGTATGCTGTGGTGTCCGGTTTTATCATATTGGCTTCCTTTTTACTTACAGGATGTTACGACAGACAGGAACTGGAGCAACAGGCTTTTGTCACTGCCCTAGGTATTGATAAGGCAACCTCCGGACTGTATGATTTTAGCTTCACTGTTGCCTTGCCGCAAAATCCCTCCGTCTCAGGAGGAGGAGGGGGCCAGAGCGCAGATCAACCTTTAGCGGCAAAGAGTATTCTGACTTATCGAGCACACGGTTTGAGTGAAGCCCTGTTGTTGGCCAACTCCAGTATTGAGCGACCGTTAAGTTTCACCCACTTGGACCTGGTGATTTTTGGGGAGACAATGGCTCGGTCCGGGATTGATGGCATGCTACGAGTCATGGCTCGCAATCGAGAGTTTCGCGGTACCGTCATGGTCATTACCACCAAAGGGAGCAGTCAGGCGTTGATGGCTGCCAACCAGCCATTTTTAGACAAGTCGTCGGCACGCATGATTGACAGCATTGCGAATGTGGGGGCACGAACTGGACTCATTCCGGCCACCTTTCTGCAGGACTTGTTGCGAGACTCTCAGACCAGTCATGTGGCTACTGTTGTGCCGCTGTTTGCTATCAATGTAAAGGCCAAACAAAATCCGAATGGAGGGGGGCCTCTTGAGGGAGACCATGTATCCTATAGGAGTGGCAACGTGGACAGATCTGGTGGAAATCCGGTAGAGTGGATGGGGGGGACTGTTCTGAAAAACAACAAAACAACGAGTGAGCTTGGCGGCAAGGAAGTCAGAGATCTCATGTTATTGCGCGGCCGTCTGAAAACTGCCCAATGGGAAACTCCAGACCCGGGTGAACCTGGCCAGTACCTGAGTCTCACTTTACACAGGGAAAGACAGCCCCATTACAGCGTACGCTTATCCAATCCGTTGCAAATCGTCGTCGATGTGCCTCTGGAGGCAGACTTGGTGCAAGTAAGTAGCAACATCAATTACAGTTTACCACAAAATCGTTCGCGACTGGAAAATGCTTTGGGTCAGCAACTCACGAGGGAGATGGAGGAGTTGCTCCACAAGGTGTTGAATCGAGAACAGGCCGATGTAGTTCCCGTTTCGGCCGTGGTGCGGCGAAAGTTTTGGACAGACCAGGATTTTACCTCTTACCCCTGGGAGAAGCGCTTAGCCGGCGCAAAAATTCGAGTGCATGTGAGTCTGGCCATTCGCCGCTACGGCATGGAGTTGGCTCCTGTTCACCCTCAAATGTAATTTTTCCTAGTGTTTGCCGTTATAGATGCCACCCTCCGCTTATCTGTAAAATTTGTCCTGTTATGTAAGAAGATTGGGGAGAAGCAAAGAAGGCAACGGCATAGGCAACGTCCTCTGGAGTGCCGATTCGCCCGGCTGGGATCTCCGTTTTCAAGAGAGTGATCTCTGCTTCACTCAAGGTGTCTAACATGTGGGTGGCTATGGCTCCGGGGGCCACCGCGTTGACGGTAATACCCGTGCGCCCCAGTTCCTGTGCCAGGGATTTTGTAAAAGCAATCATTCCTCCCTTGGCCGCTGCGTATGCGGATTCACCAGCGGCCCCTGTCACTCCCCACAGAGAGGCCACATTCACGATACGGCCCGAGGGGCTGCGCAGAAGGTAGGGCAGCGCCTGTTGTGTGCATAAAAACGTGGAGGTTAAATTGAGGTGCAACATTTTTTCCCACTCTTCGAGTGAGGTGTCTTGGCACAGTTGGTAAAACGGAATGCCCGCATTATTGACCAAGATATCTGGCAACCCAAACTGAGTTGCGGCCACCAGCATCGCCTGAATTTCTTTTGGAGAACTTACGTCAGCAGCAACCGCGGTGGCACGGCCGCCCAATTCTCGAATCATTTCAACTGTTTGCTGAGCCTCTTCTTTGCTGCGTTGGTAGTTGACAACCACCGAGGCTCCCTGACGGGCCAGCGTGAGGGCAATGGCCCGACCAATGCCCTGAGCGGACCCGGTGACGATGGCGACTCTTCCGCTCAAAGGGGAGTGTCCGGACAAAGCAAAAAACTCGTGTACAGTGGATGAGTGTTTGCTGTGCATGTTCATGGCCCGATGGTAGTCTTTCTGAGCTTGTTTGTCCATCCATTTTGCCGGTATTCTTTTGCATGATGTGCCAAAAACTGATACCCTAATGATGTTTGCATCGATTCGGAAGGAGCAGGGATGGGGTATGATTCGCAAGCTTCTGATTGCCAACCGTGGAGAGATTGCTCGCCGCATTGAACGAACTTGTAGGAAGATGGGAATTGCCACGGTGGCGGTGTTTTCCGAGGCGGATGCTGAGGCACCACATGTGCGCGAGGCGGATGAAGCGGTGCTTATTGGACCCTCGCCTGTGGCGGAAAGCTATCTGCAGATAGAAGTGATTTTACAGGCTGCACGCCAAACGGGGGCGGATGCGGTACACCCTGGGTATGGACTGCTCAGCGAAAACCATCACTTTGCACAAGCCTGCAAGGAGTCGGGTTTAACTTTCGTGGGTCCGCCAGCGATGGCCATTGCCGCCATGGGAAGTAAAGTGGAGGCTCGCCGTTTGATGACGCAGGTGGGGGTTCCCGTGGTTCCCGGTAGTCAGGGTCCGGTGGCTGGAGTGGAGGAGGCGGTAGGGGTGGCCGAATCCTTGTCTTATCCAGTCCTTCTGAAGGCTTCCCACGGGGGTGGGGGCATCGGCATGCAAGTCGTGTATAACGAAGACGAGCTTAGGAAAGCGTTTGCGAACAACCAAAGCCGTGCTCAAGCCTACTTTGGCAATGGCGAAATGTTTATCGAAAAACAAGTTCATTCACCCCGTCACATTGAGGTTCAAGTGTTGTTTGATGAGTCTGGAGAGGGCATCTATCTTTGGGAGCGGGAGTGCTCCATTCAACGGCGACATCAAAAGATTATCGAGGAGGCTCCTTCGCCCTTTGTTGATGCAGACTTGCGTCAACGCATGGGCGAGACTGCGCTCCAGGCGGCGCGAGCGGTGGGATACACTAATGCTGGCACGGTAGAGTTTTTGGTGGATGCGGATCACAAATTTTACTTTCTGGAAATGAACACTCGTTTGCAGGTGGAACATCCCGTGACGGAATTCATCACCGGACTGGACCTAGTGGAGTGGCAGTTGAGACTGGCAGTTGGGGAGCGGTTGCCTTGGCGGCAAGCTGACGTTCCTTTGCAGGGTCACGCATTGGAATGCAGGATTTATGCGGAAGATCCACACCGCATGCTGCCGTCTCCAGGTGTCATTACCGGTCTGGTATTGCCAGAAGGCCCTGGAATTCGCAATGACGTGGGGGTAGAGGTAGGATTTAAGGTGACCCCTTTTTATGATCCCATGATTGGCAAATTAATTGTCCACGGGCAAAATCGTGCCGAGTCTTTGGCGAAGATGGAGCGAGCGCTGAATGAATACGAAGTTTCTGGCATCCACAGCAATTTGCCCTTGCTTCAATCTATCGTGACCTCGGAGGCTTTTTCTTTAGGAAATCTTAGCACGGATTTTTTGGACCGTTGGGTCTTCAACAAGAAAGGGTGAACAAATAGATGGCAACGATTATAGCAACAATGGCAGGAACGGTATTAAATCTCGTGGTGGCCGAGGGAGAACAAATCGCCGCTGGACAAGATGTGGCGGTGTTGGAATCCATGAAAATGGAAATTCCTATAACGGCGGAGTTTGGAGGTAGAGTCAAAAAAGTGCGTGTTGCCGAGGGACAGTTTGTCAATGAGGGAGATCCACTGCTGGACGTGGAGGAGTAGAGGCAGATGGATGATTCGGTACTGTTATATCGCGTGAGTTCTGGTCTCGCCTACTTGACGTTGAATCGTCCACACCAAGCCAATGCCCTGTCCCTGTCCCTTCTGCACTCTTTGCACCGAGCTGTGGAAGATTTAAAGTACCGAGATGAGGTGCGTGCCGTCATCTTGACCGGAGCCGGTGAACGGTCATTTTGCGCCGGAGCAGACCTTAAAGAGCGCCGGGAAATGGATGACAGGCAGGTTCGTCAGACGGTTGATTTGATTCGTAGCGTGGTGGAAGGCGTGGCCAGGTTGCCTATGCCGTCGATCTGCGGCGATGAATGGAGTGGCTTTTGGTGGTGGAACAGAACTGGCTTTAGCGGCGGACTTACGAGTTGCTTCTATTACGGCGCAACTGGGGCTGACCGAAACCAGTCTGGCGATTATACCGGGTGCGGGGGGCACACAGCGATTGCCGCGGCTCATTGGTCCCGCGAGGGCCAAGGAACTGATCTTTACCGCCCGGCGAATTGATGCCGCAATGGCGTTTCAAATGGGAATTGTCAATCAGGTGGTTGAGCCGGCTCAAGTCTTGCCAACCGCTGTGTCTTTGGCGGAGGAAATCGGCAAAAATGGTCCGATTGCGGTCCGACAGGCCAAATTCGCCGTGGATGCTGGATTGAGTATGGACCTTGCTTCTGGACTTGTCGTGGAGCGGGTTGCTTATGAACGAGTGATTTCTACGAAGGACCGCAAGGAAGCCCTAATGGCCTTTGCCGAAAAAAGGGACCCTCATTTTGAAGGTCATTGATTGGGCGCATAGTTATGCTTGCGTATGCGGGCTTGGTTTGACTGGGTTTTAGACTCGATAAACGAATTGCTGCTGTGAAACAATGGAATTCTCAGAGGTGGTTGACCACATGGGGAATAGAACTCGTCAGGAAATGTCAGAAGGCATCATGGCTGGAGGAGCTTTGAAGTATCACGAGCAAAATGCTAAAAGCGGAAAGTTATTCGTTCGTGAGCGGCTTGCACTGCTCTTGGATGATGATTTGGAAGCAGAGGATGGATTGTTTGCCAACTGCATGGCTGAAGGCTTGCCAGCAGACGGCGTTGTTACCGGTGTAGGGCACATCCAAGGTCGCGCAGTGGCGGTCATGGCCAACGACAGCACGGTCAAAGCCGGAAGTTGGGGAACGCGAACGGTGGAAAAAATTTTACGCATTCAAGAAATAGCGGAAAAAATGCAGATTCCCATGTTGTACCTCGTGGATTCTGCGGGGGCTCGAATTACGGATCAGGTACAGATGTTTCCAGGGCGGCGGGGAGCTGGCCGTATTTTTTACAATGAGGTGCGTTTGTCCGGTCAGATTCCACAGATTTGTCTGTTGTTTGGCCCTTCCGCCGCAGGAGGAGCGTACATCCCCGCTTTTTGCGACATTGTCATCATGGTGGATAAGAATGCCAGTATGTATTTAGGTTCACCTCGCATGGCTGAGATGGTGATTGGTGAAAAAGTGACTTTGGAGGAAATGGGCGGAGCCCGTATGCACTGCACTGTGAGTGGATGTGGAGACTTGCTGGCATCCGATGAATCCACAGCTATTTCCATGGCAAAGCGTTACCTAAGTTATTTTCCAAGTCATTGCGAACAACAACCCCCGGAGGCTCCGGTGCGAGAACCAAGGTTTTCGGGGAAACGCATTTCGGAAATGATTCCGGCCAACCAGAACGCCCCGTTTAACATGTTGGACTTAATTTCTCAAGTGGTCGATGAAGAGAGTTGGTTTGAGATCAAGCCTTTGTTTGCACCGGAAATCATCGTCGGTTTGGCACGCATCCAAGGACGGCCTGTGGGTATTGTTGCAAATCAACCGCGTGTCAAGGGGGGCGTTTTGTTTGTCGATTCCGCCGACAAGGCAGCTCGTTTTATCACGCTGTGTGATGCCTTCTCAATTCCTTTGATCTTTTTGGCGGACGTGCCTGGATTCATGATTGGAACGAAAGTGGAACGAGCGGGAATCATTCGTCACGGGGCAAAGTTCATTGCGGCCATGTCAGAGGCTACGGTGCCCAAGATCAGTGTCATTGTTCGCAAAGCGTATGGAGCGGGTTTGTATGCAATGGCTGGTCCCGCTTTCGAGCCCGACTGTTGTCTGGCCTTCCCTGGAGCACAGATTGCTGTGATGGGACCTGAGGCGGCAGTCAATGCAGTGTATGGAGGAAAAATTGCGCAGATGTCTGCATCCGAACGTGTGGCATTCACTGAAGAAAAACGTGAGGAGTACCAGCAGGACATTGACGTTTATCGGCTGGCGTCGGAAATGATTGTGGATGACATCATTGAGCCGGATTCTCTGCGTCAAGAATTGATGACGAGACTGCGATTATACAGCAGCAAAAAAATGGGTTTTGCACGCCGAAAACACGCCGTGTATCCTGTGTAGCGCGCTTCTCAGGGTGCCTGTTACACGGAATGGAGTGTGAGAGCGTATCCAGATAGAAGCGAGGGTATCGTGGATGAAGTGGAGTCAGCAGGCTGAAAGCAGTGGCAATCTGCTTACGGATTGGCACGAAACGGAATTTCATCGGGTGGCCGATTTGTATGATCAGCAGGACCCTCGTGAGTTTTCTACCTATAAAAAACGAGTTCTGGAACTGGATGGATTGGTGTCACCGACGATTCGTTCCCGTGTGAATCAGGTCCTTGGTGCTCATATGCGCCGTCTGGGAGCTTCCAAGTCAGCCATGAGTCTCCTAGATAAACTTAAAGATCCGCGAGCGGTGGTGGTGGTGACAGGACAACAGGCGGGCTTGTTCACAGGCCCCTTGTTTGCTTTGTATAAGGCCATGTCAGCTAAGGGTCTGGCTCGCCGCTTAGAGCAAGAATTGTGTCGACCTGTGGTGCCCGTGTTTTGGGTGGCCTCGGAAGATCATGACTGGTACGAGGTGAATCATGCTTATGTGCTGAGTGGTGAAGATGAGGTCCGGCGCATTGAGTTACGCATGGAAGTGCAGCCGCATCAGATGATTTACCACACCTCGTTAGAGTTAGACGCTGTTCAGCGGGTCTTGATGCAAGCCTATGATATTTTGCCAGAGGCGCCGGAGAAACAAAAGACCTTGCAAGCCCTACGGGATGTTTTTGTGCCTGGAATGTCCATGGCAGATTGGTTTGCAAAAATTCTGCTCATGCTGCTAGGGGAAGAAGGAATTGTCCTGTTTGACCCCTGCCTGCCTGAACTGCGAGAACTGGCATTACCGGTGTGGGAACAGGTTTTGTTGCGCCGCCAGGAAGTGCAATCGCACTTAGATGAGGTTTATGCACGCGTGCAGGACATGGGGGTCAAGCCGGAAGTGGTGCGAGATAGCCGGCATGCAACTCTGTTTTACGTACAGGACGGCCGACGGTATGCCTTGGAGTACAAGGATGAACAACGCCTGCAAGCGAGGGTGTTGGAAACGGAGTTGGCGGCGGAAGAGTGGGTGGAACTGGGGATGCGCCAACCTCAGTCTTTCAGTGCCAATGTATTGTTGCGCCCACTCGTGCAAGACTTCTTGCTGCCTACGGTGGCCTATGTGGGGGGACCCTCGGAGGTGGCCTATTACCCACTTTCAGCGGGAATATTTCATGCCTTTGGGCGTAGATTACCCCCTGTCGTGCTGCGGGACCGCGTGGTGGTCATCCCACCGTCGGTACGAAGACACATGGACAAGTGGGGGGTGGATGGGAGTCTCCCAGTCTTACATGAGGCTTTGCGCAAGACACTTCAGGACTCAGGTGGTCAACAGTTGGACCAGGAGTTTGGGGATTACATGGCGGTCACGACTGCTCACTGGCATCAGTGGGCCGAACGGTTCGGTCGCTTGGGTCCTCAGGTTCGTGACCTGGCTGAGGCGCAGATTTCTCGGGAGTTGGCGGGGGTTCGCAGACTGCGACAGAAAGCCTATCACCTTTTGGAGTCCAACAATGAGACGCAGGTACGACAGTTGCGGCACATTGAGCGATGGCTGTGGCTGGATGGGCACGCTCAAGAGAGACGTTTGTCTCCGTTAAACTTCTGGACGCGATTTGGCTCAGAGTGGTTGCAACAGCTTCCCTTTTGGGGTAATTTCGAATCTCCGTTGGGAGTGTATCGAGTAGATTTGTAGTGCCAGCGAGGACGGAGTTTCGATCTAATCTTGAGGCAACCTCTGCAAGAGATTTGAGGCCAGAGGAGGGCCTCTTTTTTTTTCGTTTGAAACCCAGTTTTGAGAACAAAAAATGTTTTGGGATGCAGGAATCCGTTAGAGGGGAGCGAAAACATAAACGAGTGGTGGAAAGTGGAGTTAAGTGGAGTAAGTTGGAGTACAGGCGGTGGGGAATGTGTTCATGGGTGAGTTTCAGCACACCCTAGACGAAAAAGGCCGAATGATTATGCCGGTTAAATTTCGGGATGGACTCGGCCCCTCTTTCATTATGACCCGGGGATTAGATCACTGTGTGTTTGTATATCCCAGGGAAGAGTGGGAGAACCTAGCCGCCAAATTGAAAACTCTGCCCATGACTCGGGCAGATGCACGGTCGTTTGTTCGGTTTTTCTTTTCTGGTGCGGCGGAGTGTGAATTGGATAAACAAGGTCGTGTACTGGTGCCTACGACACTGCGGGATTACGCGCAATTACAACGGGACGTCGTTCTCCTAGGTGTGTCGAATCGGATCGAACTTTGGGATCAGGAAGAGTGGCAACGGTACGCCTCGGGGGCTGCCGATTCTTTTGCGGATATCGCGGAAAAACTGGTGGATCTGGAGTTTTAAAGAGCCCGATAAAAGGCAGGCGTAAATGATTGCAGAAATTCACCCATGAGACGGTATTGTTCACGGAAATCCTCACATTGTTGCAGACCAGACCGGGAGGAAGGTATGTGGACTGCACCTTGGGTGGTGGCGGTCATGCGGCGGGTCTATTGCAGCACTCGGGACCGGATGGGAAGGTATTGGGGATTGACCAGGATCCAACTGCATTGGAATTTGTTCGTGATCGACTCGCGGAATTTGCGGAGCGACTGGTGTTAGTTCAGGGAAATTTTCGCAAGGTCCAGGAAATTGCACAAGCATATGACTTTGTGAACGTGGACGGTGTGGTATTCGACTTGGGAGTATCCTCTCCTCAGTTTGACAAAGCTCAACGGGGATTTAGTTATCGACTGGCAGGCCCTTTGGACATGCGAATGGACCCCCAGCAACCCTTATCGGCGGCAGACTTGGTCAACACGGCCAGTGAACAGGAGTTGACAAGAATATTTTTTGAATACGGCGAGGAGCGGTTTGCTAAGTCCATTGCCAGAGCCATCGTGCGGTCTCGGGCCGAACACCCCATTGAGGGTACGATGGAACTGGCCGACATCGTAAAGTTTTCCATTCCTGCCGCGTCACGGCGTAGCGGGCCCCATCCGGCGAGACGGGTTTTTCAAGCCTTACGCATTGCAGTCAATGATGAGTTAGGGGCTCTCAGAGCGGGATTGGTAGGCGCTTTTGGCTTGTTACGGCCAGGGGGTCGGCTGGCGGTCATCAGTTTTCATTCTCTGGAAGATAGGATTGTGAAGCAGACCATGGGTCAGTGGGCAAAAGGATGCACTTGTCCACCGGAATTCCCAGTTTGCGTGTGCGGGAAAAAGCCTGTGGGCGTTATGGTGACGCACAAGCCCGTGCAGCCAAGTGGTGCAGAACTGGAGCAGAATTTCCGTTCTCGTTCGGCCAAACTACGGGTCATGGAACGTTTGGAAGAGTCATGAACCCTGCAGGGGTAGAAGCGATTTAAACGTGGCAGTGATGAAGGAGGTTGTTGCATGCTGGCCGCCAACGACGTGCATATGCATCATGGCGAATTATCCGAGCCAAAACCTCAGGTACCCGGTTACGGCCAAGTTCACAGGCCCGAGCCTGGTCAAGGTCACCGTCATTGGTCTTGGCCGAATCGCCTAACGATGGCCGGGTGTATTCTTGGTAGCGCTATGGCGCTATGGTTTCTAGCGATGCAAAATGCTCGTGTCGACGCGACGAATTATCAAATAGATCGACTGCAGTCGCAAGTTCAACAGCAGATAGCAGAAAATGCATCATTGTCAACAACGGTGGACGAACTAAAGCAACCTTCTCGGATCCTTGCTATTGCCCTGGGTAAGCTACATATGAAATACACGACCCCGGTGCAGGTGCCCGCCACATCTCAACAACCTTAAAGTGCGTGTCCGGAAAGGGGTCTGGTCAGACCCAAGCAGTGCCAGGAGGCCAGCCCAAAATGCGCACAGAGCGTACGTTTTCGGTACGTGAAGGAGCATTTTGGGCGACGACGCAGCAATGCGCCGGGGAGTTCTGACCCCTTTCCGGACAACCTCTAT